>PKUG01000151.1 GCA_002869665.1 Desulfuromonas sp.
ATGCCGCGGTTTACGATAACTCCAATGCCTGTCTCGGCGTGTTGAACGGTGTTCTTGATATCGCCAACCGCATTGAACTGGGGCAGATACGTGCCGGGTTGGTCGTTGCCTGTGAGAGCTCGCGCGAGATCAACGACATCATGATCAAGCAGATGCTCGACAACCCGAGCATGTCGCTGTTTACGACCTCACTGGCAACGCTCACCGGCGGTTCGGGTGCCGCTGCGGTCCTGCCGACCGATGGCTCCTTTTCACCCAATCGCCGGCCGAAACTATTGGGCGGCGTCAATATCGCCGAGCCCCAGTTCCATCAACTCTGCCGTTGGGGGCTGAGCGGTGACTCGCCGGAAAATCATGTTCCCTATATGTCGACGGATGCCGTCGCCGTCATGAAACATGGCGTTGCTCTTGGTAAGCGGACCTGGGATATCTTCTCTCAGGAGTTGGGGATCACCCCGGAGCGAATCGACAAGGTCATCTGTCACCAGGTCGGCGAGGCGCATCAGAAGCTCATTCTCCAGACCATCGGCATCAATCCGGACAAGGATTTCCCGACCTACGAATTCCTCGGCAACATGGGCACCGTCTCCCTGCCGATTACTGCTGCCATCGCCAAGGAGCGCGACGAACTGCGCCCCGGTGACCTGGTCGGCTTTCTCGGCATCGGCAGCGGGCTGAATTGTTTGATGATGGCAATCCAGTGGTAATAGCGTCGCGAAAAATCCGGCCTGCTGCGTTACGCTGTTTTTCCAAGACCTCGACATACCTGTGTATGCCTTCGCCCTCGGAATAACAGCACGCCTTGCAGGTCAGAATTTTCGCTTAGCTATCTCTTCTACTTTGTGAGGGTGTTGATGATCTCCGATTCCCCCCTGTTCAAATCCCAGTATCCGTTCAAGAGCAATTTCCTCATTCTTGACGGTCTGAAATATCACTACCTCGACGAAGGGGCAGGTGAGCCGGTGCTGATGCTGCACGGCAATCCGTCATGGTCGTTCTACTATCGTAACCTGGCCCGCGAACTGCGGACGCATTACCGCGTGATCGTTCCCGATCACATCGGCTGCGGGCTTTCGGACAAACCGGCGGATTCGCGTTACACCTACAGTTTGGAGCAGCGGGTCAAGGATCTCGATCGCCTGATCGAATCCCTGGACCTCGACCAGAAGTTGACCCTGGTGGTTCATGACTGGGGCGGGATGATCGGTATGGCCTGGGCGGCGCAGAACCCGGACAAGATCGCCAGGTTGGTTATCCTCAACACCGGAGCCTTCCATCTGCCGGAGACCAAAAAGCTCCCCCTGGCGTTGAAAATCTGTCGCGATACCCAGCTCGGGGCGTTCCTCATCCAGGGCTTCAATATTTTTGCCCGCGGCGCGGCCTGGGTCGGCTGCAAACGCAAGCGGATGTCCGACGATCTGCGCAAACTTTACTGTGCTCCCTATGATAACTGGCAGAATCGCGTCGCCACTCTGCGATTTGTTCAGGATATCCCCCTGCAGCCGGAAGATCGCGGTTATGATCTGATCACGGCAACGCAGGACGGGCTGAAGCAGTTCGCGGAACTGCCGATCTGTATCTGCTGGGGGGAACAGGATTTCGTCTTCGACCGCCACTTTCTCGCTCTCTGGCGGGAAATCTATCCTAATGCCGAATATCACGTGTTCCCCGATTGCGGTCATTACATCCTCGAAGATGCCAAGGATGAGGTGATTCCGATTATCAGGGACTTTTTATCCGCAGATTACGCCGATTGACGCAGATTTTAAGGTGTTAACGGAATCGGGTTCGGTATCGCTATCGCATAGAATGTTTGAAATAATCGATACCGATTCCGATATCGATAGCGATGATAGCGCGTCGATCATTGACTATATTTCCGGGTAATTCGCGAAGTCTGTGGATTCCCTGTTTTTCTGATTCCTGACTCCTGAAACCCATAATCGGAAGCCTTCTTTATGCCCGAACCGGCCAGTAACAATATCGCTTCCCATTTGCCACGGATGGCGGCCCTTCAGCCTGAGACTGCGGCGCTGCATATTCCCGTGGGGGGAGGGGAGTACCGTCATGTGAGCTTCCGCGAGCTGGAACAGGAGAGCAACCGCGTCGCTCATGCCCTGGAACAGGTCGGTATCTGCCGCGGGGTACGGACGGCGTTAATGGTGACCCCTGGGCTCGATTTCTTCGCCCTGACCTTTGCTCTGTTCAAGGTCGGTGCGGTGCCGATCATGATCGATCCGGGAATCGGGGTTAAAAACCTCAAGACCTGCCTGACCGAAGCCGAACCAGAGGCGTTCATCGGCATTCCCAAAGCGCATATCGCCCGCCTGCTGTTCGGTTGGGGGAAGGGGACGCTGAAAATCCTGCTGACCGTCGGCCGCAAATTGGTCTGGGGTGGGTTCACTCTGGGGAAGTTGACGGCAACCATTCCCGCCGAACGCTCTTATCAGGTTGCTGATACGGCGCGTGACGAAACAGCGGCAATCCTGTTCACAAGCGGCAGTACCGGTGTTCCCAAGGGGGTCGTCTACACCCACGGAAATTTCCTCGCCCAGGTCGATCAACTGCGCAAAGTCTATGATATCCGACCCGGCGAAATCGATCTGCCGACCTTCCCGCTCTTTGCCCTCTTTGCTCCGGCGCTGGGGATGAGTTCGGTGGTCCCGGTGATGGATTTCACCCGTCCCGGCTCCGTCGATCCGAAAAATATCATCGGCCCTATTCAGAAGTTCAACATCACCACCATGTTCGGCTCCCCGGCATTGATCAACCGGGTCGGCCGTTACGGCGTTGAGCACAACATCAAACTGCCGTCACTCAAGCGGGCGATTTCCGCAGGCGCACCGGTTCCGGCTGCGGTTCTGGAACGTTTTTGTTCCATGCTTAACGACGACGTCCAGGTGTTCACTCCTTACGGTGCGACCGAATCGCTCCCGGTCTGCTCCATCGGCAGCTCTGAGATTCTCGGTGATACCCGTCACGCAACCGACGACGGGGCCGGTGTCTGCATCGGTCGTCCGGTGCCGGATATAGAGTTGAAGATCATTGAAATCAGCGACGAGCCTGTCGACGAATGGAACGCTGAGCTACAGGTTGCCGATGGCGAAATCGGTGAGATCGTCGTCAAGGGTCCGCAGGTCACGGCGAGCTACTACAATCGGGCCGCTTCAACCGCTCTCGCGAAAATCAAGGAGCAGCGCGGGGGCTTCTGGCACCGCATGGGGGACGTCGGTTATCGCGATCCTGCCGGGCGGATCTGGTTCTGCGGCCGCAAGGCGCATCGGGTCGAAACCGGCACGCAAACTTATTACACCATCCCCTGCGAAGCGATATTCAACACCCATCCACAGGTCTTCCGTTCAGCCCTGGTTGGTATCGGGGCAGTCGGCCACATGCGCCCGGTCATCTGCATCGAACTGGAGCAGGGACTCGACAACAGCGAACAGCCGCGCATCCTAGAGGAGCTGCAAGAGATCGGGCGCAACAATCCGTTGACGGCAACGATCGATAACATCCTCTTCCACCCGGCGTTCCCGGTCGATATCCGTCACAATGCCAAAATCTTCCGTGAGAAACTTGCGGTCTGGGCCGGAGAGCAACTGTCATGAATGTTCTGGTCACCGGCGGCGGCGGATTCCTCGGCAAGGCGATCATCAAACTGCTTCTGGAGCAGGGGCACAGCGTGCGTTCTTTTTCCCGCGCCCACTATCCCGAACTTGAGCAACTGGGTGTTACCCAGTTCAGCGGTGATTTAAACGACCGCGAAGCCGTTAAAGAAGCGGTCTCCGGTTGCGAGTTGGTCTTTCATGTTGCGGCCAAGGCCGGAGTCTGGGGTTCGTTTGAAGACTTCTTTCAGCCAAACGTCGTCGGCACCCAGAATATCGTTGCGGCCTGCCGTGAATGCGGCGTCACCCGACTGGTTTACACCAGTTCACCGAGCGTTGTTTTCGACGGTGGCGACATGGAAGGGGTCGACGAAACGGTTCCCTATCCGGAGCACTTCCACTCCTGGTATCCGCAGACCAAGGCCGAAGCGGAAAAATACGTCCTTGCCGCTAATGACACCAGTCTGGCAACGGTATCCCTGCGACCGCATCTGATCTGGGGTCCGGAAGACAATCATCTGGTCCCGCGCATCCTCGCTCGCGGAAGGGCAGGCGCCCTCAAACGGATCGGCAGTCGTGATTGTCTGGTCGACACCGTCTATATCGACAACGCCGCCAAAGCTCATATTCAGGCGGCTGAAAAGCTCGCCATCGGCTCCTGCGTCGCGGGAAAAGCTTACTTCATAGCGAATGACGAGCCGCGTCCGTTATGGGAGATCGTCGATGCCATCCTCGCTGCCGGAGGCTTGCCACCGGTACGGGGCACAGTATCACCCGGTGTTGCCTATGCCGCCGGTTGGCTGCTTGAAAAGAGCTATGGTCTGCTCAAGCTCAAAGGGGAGCCGCGCATGACCCGCTTCGTTGCCCGGGAGCTGGCAACCGCACACTGGTTTGACCTCTCGGCGGCAAAACGTGACTTTGGTTACCACCCCGATGTGTCAATCGATGAGGGGTTGCAGCGGCTCAAGGCCTGGCTGGATAGTTCACGTGTTACCTGAAGTCTCCTGCTGGCAGCTACCGCTAGACGAACTCTCTCTCGCTCCGTCTACGCTGCATCTCTGGCGCTTTTCGCTCAGCACAAACCGGCCACTCTCCGAGTTACTAACCCTACTTAGTAAGGATGAACGGCAGCGCGCCGAGCGCCTGCGGGATCCGATCAAGGCTGAACAATTCATCATTGCCAGGCACGCACTGCGATCGATCCTCTCCCGCTACCTCGATCTGAATCGGTCCGAACTTCGCTTCATCTACAACCCACAGGGGAAACCGGAACTCGACCCACAGCAGTCGACACGCCTGCAGTTCAACCTCTCCCATTCATGTGATCTTGCCGTTCTGGCCGTCTGTTTTGACCATGCTGTCGGAATCGATCTCGAATGGGTCGATCCGCAATTGGAACACCGGCAACTGGCAGAACGATTCTTTACCGATAAGGAGCGCCAGCAACTCGCACAAACAGCACCTCTACGTATACGCCGATCCTTTTATCGGCTCTGGACAGCCAAGGAAGCCCGGCTGAAACAGCGCGGTCACGGCTTCTGGAATCAGGAGAGTAGTGCAAGCGCTCAACTCTCCGAGCTTTTCGTTCACTCAGTCGCGATCGGGAAAAATTTCGTCTGTACTTTTGCTCTGGAACAGGCTCCGGAACAGGTATTCAAATTCTCTCCGGAGAAGATTTCGCGATGATTTTCCCCTTGACACTCCCGACCCGATTTGGTACTTGATTGCGCACGCCTCACGGCGCTATTGGCCCCGTCGCCAAGTGGTAAGGCAGAGGTCTGCAACACCTTTATCAGCAGTTCGAATCTGCTCGGGGCCTCCATAAATTCAAGAGTGCCAGTCTTTGGGCTGGCACTCTTTTTTTTTGACGTGGCGACCATGGAACTCCTGACCCCCCAACTGATCATCATCATCCTCGCGACCGGCGCCTGTGCCGGATTCCTGGCCGGACTGCTGGGGATCGGCGGTGGGGTCATCCTCGTTCCGCTCTTTCTCTGGCTCTTCAAACACGCCGGGTTTACTCCCGATATCGTTGTGCATACCGCCTTCGGTACCAGTCTGGCCGTTATTTTGCCGACAGCCGTCAGAAGCACCCTTGGCCATCGCTCGCGCGGTAACGTCGACTGGCGTATGGTGTTCTACCTCGCTTGCGGCGGGATCGTCGGTTCGCTGATCGGCTCCTCGGCCGCAGCTGTGATCTCGGGTGATATCCTGAAGACCTGTTTCGGTCTGATGCAGATCATCATCAGTCTGAAAATGATTTTTCACAAGAACCGGCTCACAACGGCCGAATCACACCAGACGGCGGGGCACTCGGGACTGATCCTTGTCGGCCTGGTCGGCGGCTTCTTCTCCGCCTTTTTCGGGATCGGGGGCGGGGTCGTCGCCGTGCCGCTGATGCTGATGTTGCTGCGGCTGCCGATTCACCTTGCGGTCGGCAACTCCAGCGCCCTGATCATCGTTTCTTCCTTTGCTGCCGTCTGCTGTTACATCTGGTACGGTCTCCAGCACGCTGCCGCCATGCCGTTTTCCCTCGGTTATGTTAATCTTCTCGTAGCGGCTATCGTCGCCCCGCTGAGCATTCTTTTTGCCGGTATCGGGGTGAAGTTTGCCAGCAAGACCAGTCAGGGACGACTGACGAAAATCTTTGCCGTGCTGCTGATCCTTGTTGGTCTCAAGATCCTCTTCAACAGCTAGGAGACGAGTATGATACGCCAACCGGCAGTTGCAGGTAGTTTCTACCCGGCAGACGCAAACCAGTTGACCAGTGATGTTCAACGGCTGCTGCAGACGGATGTGGAGCCGCACCAGGCTTACGGGATCATCGTTCCCCATGCCGGATATATCTATTCCGGGGCGCTGGCCGGTGAAGTCATCTCTACGGTCGAGATCCCCGAAAAGGTGATCCTGCTCGGCCCGAACCATCACGGTGCCGGCCCGGCGCTGTCGGTCAGTAATGCCGACGAATGGCTGACACCTCTGGGTCCCATACCGGTTGCGACAGAGTTGCGCAATCAACTGGTCCGTGATATCCCGCAGCTGTCCCTGGATAACCAGGCTCATCAGTATGAGCATTCCCTTGAAGTGATGCTGCCGTTTCTGTTACAACGTCAAGCCGCACTCGAAATTATCCCGATTGCCGTTGCCTGGATAGGTTTGGAAGATTGTCTGAACCTTGGCGATGCTCTCGCCAGAGAGATAAAAAGACTGGGGGACGACATCCTGCTGCTGGCGAGCACTGATATGAACCATTTCAAGCCCGCAGATGAAACCGAACGCCTTGACGCGATGGCCATCGCTGCCATGACTGGCTACGATCCTGAGCGGCTTTACCAGGTCGTGCGCGACAACCGTATCAGTATGTGCGGTGTTTTGCCGGCGGTCGTGGTCATGCAGGCTGCACGAAAACTCGGCGCGACCAGCTGTCAGCTTATTCGCCATACCCATTCCGGCAAGGTCAACGGCGATTACCACAACGTTGTCGGTTATGCGGGATTTACAATTCAGTAATGTTTTTCACCACTAAGACACTAAGTTTTAAAACAAAAAAACTGTCTTGATGTTTTCTTAGTGTGCTTAGTGTCTTAGTGGTTCGTATAAAATTTATTCAGGATCAAGAGGAGTCCATATGTCCGATTTACGCGTCCGTTTTGCCCCGAGTCCGACAGGCTATCTGCATATCGGCGGGGCCAGGACGGCCTTGTTCAATTACCTGCTGGCCCGTCAGCAGCAGGGCATTTTTGTCCTGCGGATCGAGGATACCGATGTCGAGCGCTCGACCCAGGAATCGGTTGATGCCATTCTCAACGCCATGGAGTGGCTCGGCCTGAGCTGCGACGAAGGACCTTTCTACCAGTCGGACAATTTCGACCATTACAAACAGAAGGTTCAGCAACTGCTGGACGAAGGAAAGGCGTACCGCTGCTACTGCACCCCGGAAGAGTTGGAAGCCAAGCGCGAAGCGGCGATGAAGGAAGGGCGCAAGCCGAAGTATGACGGGACCTGCCGTAACCGTAACGATCAGCCTGAGCAGCCCTATGTTGTGCGTTTCAAACTGCCGGAAGGGCGTGAAGAGGTCGCTTTTGATGACCAGATCAAGGGAAGAATCAGCTTCAAGACCGAAGAGCTGGACGACCTGATCATTCAACGCACAGACGGCACCCCGACCTATAACTTCGTCGTCGTCGTCGATGACGCCGAGATGGGGATGACCCTGGTCATCCGTGGTGATGATCACGTCAATAACACCCCGCGCCAGATTCTCCTCTACGAGGCGCTCGGCTACCCGGTGCCGCAGTTTGCCCATGTGCCGATGATCCTTGGTTCCGACAAGAAGCGCCTCTCGAAGCGTCACGGTGCGACCTCGGTCATGGCCTACCAGGAGATGGGATACCTGCCTGAAGCGATGGTCAATTATCTTGTCCGCCTCGGCTGGTCGCATGGTGACGAAGAAATCTTCAGCATGGACGATCTGATCGAAAAGTTCAGCCTCGCCAACGTCGGCCGCGCGGCTGGAGTCTTCAACCCTGAGAAACTTCTCTGGCTCAACAGTCACTACATCAAGACCGGCGATCCACAGCGCCTGGCCGACCTGCTGAAACCGTTCCTCGCAGAGAAGGGGATCAATACTGAGACCGGCCCCGACCTGGTCGCCGTCGTCAAAAGCCTGCAGGAACGCGCAGCGACCATGGTCGAGATGGCGGATGGCGCCGAATTCTACTATCGTGACCCGGTTCACTATGATGAGAAGGCAAGGGAGAAGTTTCTGACCGCGGACAAGGCCTCGATTTTCGAAACCATCGCTGATCAACTGGAAGCCTGCAGCGAGTTCGCCGAGGAGAGCCTGGAAGCGGCATTTGCCGTGGTCATGGAAAAGACCGAGCTAAAGTTCGGCAAGATCGCCCAGCCGTTACGTGTTGCCCTGACCGGCGGTACCGCCAGCCCGAGTATCTACGAAGTTCTCCAGGTGCTGGGGAAGGAATCAGCCCTCAAGCGTATCAACCAGGCACTCAACTCTCTTTCATAACAAGTACACATTGATTAAAAAAGCCGGTGATCGTTATGACCACCGGCTTTTTTTAATCAATTAGCAATCAGCATTCGAGCATGTCGAGCTGCTCGCGAATCCATTCATCAAGCTGCTCCGAGATCTCTTCGGGCATGTCGATAAATTTCAGTCCCATTCCCGGCTCGTAAGGCAGATAAGTTCCCTGCGGCCGTTTCCACACAACTTCACAGCAACAACGGACAGAACCCGACAGGGGAGCGGGAAGTAAGAATTCAAGGCTGACAACTTGTCCGGGCTCAAGAGGGTTGGTCGTGGCGATAAACATACCGCTTTTGCTGATATTCTTACTGCTACCGCAGAAGCTCTTCTGAATTCCGTCGACATGGATTTTCTGAATAGTCAGCGGAGTCGTTAAATTCGCGCGTAAATCTGCCTTGGGTCGATCAGTCACGTTCAACAATCTCACTTTACGGGGCTTGTGAAACACTTTTATGTGTATCGTACGACGCTAAAACGTACTCAAAGAATTGCCAATTTTCAATCAATTTAATCAAATTTTTTCATGAACCGTTCAGCTTTTTTTCAATCCGCTTAGGTGTTGACTGGGGGGCAGATTGAGTTAAACTCGGCCTGTCCGCTGTTTATAAGAATTTTAAGGACGAACTGAACATTTTGCCGCTGCAGTCACTTCGACGGTGTGGCAAATCTAAATGCAAATGATCCATACCCACCTGCTTTGAGGGGGTCAGAAATGGCCAGATCGATCTGCCTTAGCCTGCTGGTACTGCTACTCAGCAGCACCAATCTGTTCGCCGGAAAACAGTCTCCTGCAACTCTCGGAGATCTGATCGCTGCCGGTCTGGAGAAAAACCTCGGGCTGACAATTGTCCGTCACGATATCGCTGTCAGCCAGGAAGCTATCACGATTGCGGATGCCGCTTTCGATCCTCAACTCTCCGCCAGCACCGGTTTCAGCCGCTCCCGAACCCCTTACGAAGCCTCGGTGACCAGTGCAACGGCAAGCGACAGCGAAGACTACCAGGCCCGCGTTGCCCTCGAACGCACGTTGAAAACGGGTTTGACGGCCTCAGTTGCGCTCGATTCAACCTGGAGCAGCGATAACGACCTGACCAACAATCTCGATCCGAGCTACCGCTCGGCGCTGATCCTGGAGCTGAATCAACCGCTGCTGCGCAACTTCGGCACGGATGTCAACACCACGGCCACGCAGCAGGCCCGCATCGCCACCAAACAGGCTGAATTGAGTTGGCTTTACCAGGCTCAGGGCCTTGCCCTTGAGATGGAATCGCTGATCCGGCGTATTGCCGGGGCGGCGCGCATCGTTCAGTTGCGTCGTGATGCTGAAACCCTCGCCGGCGAACTTTACCGTGCCAATCAGTTACGTTATGAAGCCGGGCTCATTCCGGTCACCGAACTCCAGGAAGCGGAAACCGCACTTGCCAACCGCCAGCTGAACCTGTCACTGGCGCTCCAGTCACGCGACCTGCTCGTCGAACAGTTGAACCGTCAGTTCAGCCTGGCGCTTCCCGCCGGGTTCGATCCACTCTCCCTGTTGGCAGCAGAACCTGACGTCACCACAGTCTATAATGATCTCGACGCGCTGTTCGAAAAGGCTGTAGACAAACGCCTTGATCTGAAGATCAACCGTTATGCGACAGATGCCGGGCAACGGGAAAAACTTTACCGGGAAAACCAGTTGAAACCGCAGCTCGATCTTCAGCTGCAGGCCGGGCTCAACGGTCTCTCAGGCCACGACCGGGGAATAGTCGGCGGCAGCGCCTTTGAGCGCAATTGGCCCGACTCCTTTGGTAGCCTGGCGTCCGCTGACGGGTTCCAATGGAGCGCCGGTCTGGTTTATTCCATCCCCCTCGGACAACGGGCCGCCAAAGCCAGAGTTCGCCAGGCCGAGCTGGACATCAGCCGCAGCCGCTACCGCCAGCAGGACCTTGAAGTTCAGCTCAAGGATGAACTGCGCCAGCAGCAAATCAACATCAGCCGTTCCGGTGAACAGCTCGAACTCGCCCGGCGCTTTGCCGAACTGGCCCAGACCTCGCTCAACCAGGAGCAGAGACGGCTGGAAGAGGGGCTGTCCGACACCTTCCGGATGATCTCTTTCCAGGACAACATGATCGAAGCGCGGATCGGCCAGCTCAACGCCATGACCAATTACCAGTTGGCCCTGGCCCAGATGGAATTCGTTCGCGGTAACATGTTCGAGCGTCACGATATTATTCTGACTGCAGACGCACAGGAGTTGAAGCTTGAAGACTTTTAAACGGATTCTCCCCGTCCTGATCGCCTGTCTGGTCTTTTTTCTCGGCGGCTGTAACGCCCAGAAGGAGGAACGACAGGAGGAACAGCGACCGGAGAAGGTCATTCCCGTCACGGTCGAAACCGTCACTCGCAACGATATCGACGAAACCTTCATCCTCCCGGCCGGACTTGAAGCCTGGGAGGATATCGTCCTGAGCTCCCAGATCGCCGGTCCGATTCAACAGCTTCATGTCCGTGAAGGGGATCGGGTTAAAGCCGGAACAGTTCTGATGGAGATCGATTCCGAAACGATCAGAAGTCAGCTGCGCAGTGACCGCGAAAATGTGTCCGTCATCAGTCGCACTCTGGAACGTTACCGCAATCTGGTCGGTGAAGGGCTGGTCAGCAAGCAGGAGCTGGAGAACCTCGAGAACAACCTGACGGCTGCGGAATCAGCATTGCGCACCCGGCAACTGCAGCTTGACAAGAGCACACCACGAGCGCCGGTCAGCGGCGTGATCGATTATCTTTACATTGACCGCGGTGAATACATCGATGCCGGCAAACCACTGGTACGCCTGGTTCAGATCGACCGGCTCAAGGTGATTGCCGACATCCCCGAAAAGGATGTTCGTTACCTCTCCGTCGGCGACACAGTTAAAGTCATTCCCGCCAGAATCCAGGGGGACGATCCCGAGCCGATCAGCGGCACGATCGATTTTATCGCCTTTGCCGCCAATGAAACATCGCGGACTTACCGCACGCGCATTATCATCGACAACCCCGGCACGCTGCGGCCCGGGATGATCGTCCGCGCCCAGTTTGTCCGGCGTGAGCTGAAGCAGGCGATCACGGTTCCTCTCTACGCCGTCGTCGGAACTGACTCCGACACGGCGGTTTTTGTCGTTTCAGCGGATACAGCCCGCCGTGTGCCGGTTGTCATCGGTGGCTCGATCGGCCAGCGGGTGCTCATCGAGCAGGGACTTGAAGCCGGGCAGCAACTGATTGTCAGCGGCCAGCAACTGGTGACCGACGGTACGAAGATCAGCGTGGGGAGCAACTGATCCATGCTCATTTCCGACGCCTCAATCAACCGCAGGAGCACCGTTCTTGCGCTGATGCTGATCATTCTGCTCAGCGGGATCTACAGCTACATCTCTCTGCCGCGCGAGTCATTCCCCGACATCACGGTCCCTTATATCCTCGTCGTCACACCCTATGAAGGGGTTACCCCGAGCGATATCGAGAACCTGATCACCCACCCGATCGAGCGTAAGCTCAAGGGGCTCAAGGACGTTGAGGAAGTCCGCTCGGTCAGCGCCGAGGGTTCATCGATGATTACCATCGAGTTCGCTCCGGATGTCGACATCGACAACGCCCTGCAGAGGGTCCGCGACAAGGTCGATCAAGCCAAACCTGACCTCCCGGACGACCTTGAAAACGACCCATCGGTTCTCGAGGTCAATCTCTCCGAATTCCCGATCCTGATGGTCTCGGTCTCCGGCGACCGTGATGAGACCTTGCTGAAAGCTGTAGGGGAGGCACTTGAGGATCGTATCGAGCAGGTCTCCGGCGTTCTCGATGTCGTCCTCTCGGGTGGCCGCGAACGCCAGATCCGGGTCGAATTCGATCCTGATCGTCTCTACGCCTACCAAATCTCCCTCGATGAAATTATCACTGCGATCAAGAAGGAAAACGTCAATAACCCCGGCGGCAGTATCGACATCGGCCAGGGGAAATACCTGCTGCGAATTCCCGGTGAGTTTACCGATCCTGCGGAGATCGACAATCTGGTCCTGACCCAGCGTGACGGCAAACCTTTGTATTTCAAGGATGTCGCCGATATCGTCGATTCATACGAGGACCGTACCAGCTACGCACGCCTGAACGGTAAGCAGAGCGTTACCCTGGCGATCAAGAAACGTACCGGGGCCAACATCATCGAAGTGGCCGACCAGGTCTTCGCCCTGCTCAAGGGGGCCGAAGAGCAGATGCCGCCGGGAGTCGAACTGGCGGTCACCCTGAACCAGTCGAAGGACATCAGGCGCATGGTCGCGGAACTGGAGAACAGCATTATCACCGGCCTGATCCTGGTCGTGACCGTGCTCTTCATGTTCCTCGGTCTGCGCAATTCGTTCTTTGTCGCGCTGGCGATCCCCTTTTCGATGCTGCTCACCTTCTCGGTCATCCAGTTACTCGGCATCACCCTGAACATGGTCGTTCTCTTCAGCCTGATCCTTGCCCTCGGCATGCTCGTTGATAACGCCATCGTTATCGTCGAAAACACCTATCGCCATATGCAGGAAGGGAAAGGGGGGATAGATGCGGCCAGGCTGGCGGTCAACGAGGTCGGCTGGCCGGTCGTGAGTTCAACCCTGACAACCCTCTGCGCCTTTTTTCCGATGACCTTCTGGCCCGGATTGATGGGCGAGTTCATGAAGTTCCTCCCCCTGACGCTGATCATCACCCTGACCTCGTCGCTCTTTGTCGCTCTGGTGATCAATCCGACCCTGTGCGGCCATTTCATGACCCTCGGGCCGAAAGACCTGCTCAGCAACCGGCCACAGGCAAAAATCATCACGATCTATGAGCAAACCCTGACCGTAGCGCTTAAAAACAGGCTGCTGGTTGTCCTGGCGTCCATTCTGCTGTTGATCGGCATCTGTATTGCCTATATCGCTTTCGACCACGGGGTCGAGCTGTTCCCCGACATCGAACCGAATCGCGCCTATGTCGAAATCAAGGCACCGGAAGGAACCAGCCTTGAGCGTAGCAATGAACTGGCGCACCAGGTTGAAAGCTTTACTCTCAAAGAGCCGGATATCCGTTTTAACATTGCCGAAATCGGGACCTCGAACAGCCAGGAAGGTGGCTCCGACAGTGTTCAATCGAACCTGACCAAGATCTCTCTCGACTTTCTCGACCGCGAGGACCGTCGTGAGGATTCGCGTCAGGTTCTTGACCGCATCAGGTCGGCAGTCGCGCCGATCGCCGGTGCCGAATTCAAGGTCGAGAAGCAGGAGGACGGACCGCCGACGGGTCCCCCGGTCAGTGTCGAAATCAGTGGCGAAGACATCGATGTGCTCGATCGCCTGGTCAGTGAGGCGCGTGGTCTGATCAAGGATGTTCCGGGACTGGTCGATCTGAAAGACGATTTTTCCCGCGCCAAGCCGGAAATCAGGATCGATGTCGATCGCGAGAAAGCCAGTCTGCTCGGGCTCTCCACCGCCCAGATCGCCGCCATGATCAAAGCGGCGATCAGCGGTACCAAGCTCGGTGTCTACCGCGAAGGTGAAGACGAATACGACATCGTCGCCCGCATGCCCGAGGCCCGCCGTACTTCGGTCGCCGATATCGGCAACCTGCTGGTCCCGGTGATCTCCGGGCCGCCCGTTCCGCTGTCGACGGTCGCCACTGTTGAACTCGGTGCCGGTTTCGGCTCGATTCGCCATCTCGATCAGAAGCGTGTTGTCACCATTTCCGCCGAAACCTACGGCCGCAACAGTAACGAGGTCCTCAAAGACGTTCAGAAACAGCTGAGTAGCCTCCAACTGCCGTCCGGTTATCAGGTGAATTATTCCGGTGAACAGGAAGAACAGCAGAAGGCAGCAGCCTTCCTGAGCAAGGCGTTCATCGGCGCAATCATGCTGATCATGCTGGTGCTGGTGACCCAGTTCAATTCCGTCCTCCAGACCTTGATCGTTATGAGTTCGGTCATCCTCTCCCTGACCGGTGTCTTCCTTGGCCTGACGCTCACTGCGACACCCTTCGGTATCATTATGACCGGAATCGGCGTCATCTCCCTGGCCGGGGTCGTCGTTAACAACGCTATCGTCCTGATCGATTACATCAATCAGCTGCTGCGCGACGGAATGGATGTCAATGGTGCCCTGATACGGGCCGGAATCGTGCGTTTCAGGCCGGTCATGCTGACGGCGATCACGACCATCCTCGGCCTGTTGCCGATGGCGATCGGCATCAACTTCGATTTTACCAGCCTGGGCTGGGAGATCGGTGGTGAATCGGCCGACTGGTGGGGTCCGATGGCCGTTGCCGTGATCTTCGGATTGGCTTTTGCGACCCTGTTGACGTTGGTTGTCGTGCCGGTTCTTTACTCGCTGGCCGATTCTGCGCGTAACCGCTTCTGGTCCAGGGGGAAACAGCAAGACGCAAAGAGTTAACCAATGCGCTTGGAAATGCAGGCAAACATCGCCCTTACATTTGTGTTATTTTTTCACCTTAAGACCATGTGAATGCCCATTTGCCGCCACGGATTAGGACAAAAAAGAAAACCCGGTTTGCTTGTGTAAAACAGCCCATGCGAATCATCTATTTGCCTCATTTTCGGACTGATTTGAGTTTGACAAGGGGCATTTCATGATGTAGATAATTGCAGCTAATTGTCGTGAAATGTGGCAGGCCACATGACACTCGAAAACCTCATAACGAAAGGGAACAGGAATGTTCGAGAAGGTTCAAATCGCCCCCCCAGATCCGATTCTCGCTCTGACCGTGCTGTTCAAAGCGGACCCCAACCCCGACAAGATCAATCTTTCCGTCGGCGTATACCAGGATGCCACCGGCAAAACCCCGGTCCTCGAAACAGTGAAAGAGGCGGAGAAACGCATTCTTGAGCAGGAAAATTCGAAAGGCTACCTGCCGATGACCGGCGAACCGGTCTACTGCGCCCAGGTTCAGGAGCTGCTCTTCGGTGAAGGTAACGAGATCATTACCAGCAAGCGTGCTGCGACTGCTCAATGCCCCCGCGGTACCGGTGCTCTGCGCGTTGCCGGTGACTACCTGAACAAGCTCCACCCCGACGCAAAGATTTGGCTGAGTAATCCGACCTGGGCCAACCATAATACGATCTTCGAAGCCGCTGGTGTAACCTGTGAGAAATACGCTTATCGTGACGCCAAGACCAACGGCCTCGATTTCGACGCCATGTGCGCCTCAATCAAAACAATCCCGGCTGGCGACGTTATTCTGCTGCACGGCTGCTGCCACAACCCGACCGGTATCGACCCGACCCCCGAGCAGTGGGCGATCATCGGTGACCTGCTGGTTGAGCAGGGCGTCACTCCGCTGGTCGACTTCGCTTACCAGGGTCTGGCTGACGGCCTCGAAGAAGACCGTGCCGGTCTGCTCGAGCTGCTCAAAAAGGTCAAGCAACTGTTCATCTGCTCCAGCTTCTCGAAAAACTTCGGTCTCTACCGTGAGCGCACTGGCGCCCTGACCGTTGTTGCCGACAGCGCCGAGCAGGCGTCGACGGTCATGAGCCAGGTCAAGCTGCGGATCCGCTACAACTATTCGAACCCGCCGTCCCATGGTGGCCAGATCGTCGCGACTGTTCTCAGCGACAAGGCCCTCAAGGCACAGTGGTACGAAGAGGTCGCCGGTATCCGCAACCGGATCAATGAGATGCGGCACCTGTTTGTCGATACCCTCAAGGCCAAAGGCGTTGATCAGGATTTCTCCTTCATCATCGATCAGCGCGGCATGTTCAGCTTCTCGGGTCTGACCAAAGATCAGGTTCTGCAACTGCGCGATAAATACTCGATCTACATTGTCGACTCCGGCCGGATCAACGTCGCCGGCATGACCCCCGACAACATGGATCGTCTCTGTGACGCAATCAAATCGGTTCTCTAAGTCACTGAGCTGAAGACCATTGAAAAACGCCTGTCACGACGCTACTGTGACAGGCGTTTTTTTATAGTGCCGCAACACATAGAGCTGGGGAGAAGAGCGGCGTTTTTCGCCTGTCAATGTGGCAATTTTTCCTTGACGATCTACGGCATCTTTGTTAGAAATTCGTTTCGCTGCGTTGGGGCGTCGCCAAGCGGTAAGGCACCGGATTTTGATTCCGGCATTCCCAGGTTCGAATCCTGGCGCCCCAGCCATTTTCTTCACGCAGCACTCAAGAGACAGTACTTTGTGCTCGAATGAATAAAGACTGAAGGATGAGGTTAATAACTTCATCCTTTTTCTTTTATCTGACAACACCCTCTGCCATACTACCGGACGTTACGCAACTGCAGCGACGAGACCCATCAGCAGAAACGGACAGATCATGACTCAGAGCGAAAACCAACCCCTCGATCCGACTGAATACAACTTCTGGTATGCCCCGGAAGGGATGTCCCTGACCACCGGTGAAAACACGGAATATGCTATTCCGGAGATTCCTCTGCCGATCAAGATCACAGACATGCCTGCTACCGGCGCACCGACAGAGAAAGCTATCGGTGACGGGATTTACGAATATCTCTGCCGCTTCCCGTTCTGTGCCCACGCGGCCGAATATGCCCGAATCTTGCAGCAGGCTTATCCCTTCCTGATCTCCGATATCGGCTCTCAGCTGATCCTGCTCGATGTCAAGAACGTCAAGCCGGATGCCATGGCGCGCAAGATCGCGCTGCTGAAGATTCTCAATCACCTGGAGCCGGAGAACTTCGGCCTGCTGCACAAGATCGGTGTCGCGAACTTCGATCTCGCTCTCAACTATGCCGAACTCACCAGGGTGAAGACACACCTCAAGGAAGCACGGCTGTGGCTGGAGAAGGCCCGCAGAGCCGTTCCTGACGACATCGCCAACCTGAACCATCTCAGTCAAGTCTGCTATTTAACCGGAGCTTATCACCAGGCCAGGCTTTATTGGCGAATCGCTGCCGATCAGGTGGAAGGTGACGATAATAAGGAAAAACTGCTTGAGCGGATCGCCAAGATTGATGCCGGAACCCTGCCGGAACGCCCGCTGATAGAAAGTCTCGAAGAGCTTGGCGCTGCCCTTGAGCTTATCGGCCAGGAAGAATACGAAGATGCACGCCTGATCCTCAACAAACTCGAAGTGACTGGTGACCTTCCGGCAGAGCTGCCGAATCCGGAATTTTACTATATACTTGGTCTCAGTCGGGAGAAGTGCCACGATCTCTCAGGCGCCTACGAAGCTTACAATACGGTCCTGAAGCTCGACAAGGACCACCATGATGCCCGGGAAGCGTTGGGACGCATCCGCTAAGTTGTCAAGGAGAATGCCATGGACGAACCGATCCGCTTTGCCGATATCCTCTTTACTGCCCTGACACTGCTGATTACTTACGGCATCCTCTATCTGGTCAACAAGGCCAGACGCAAGAAGAACGCGCCTGAAACAGACAACTCTACTGTCGCTGAAGAAACCGAATCCTGATTCCTGGAAGGTCCGCAAACGCGGACCTTTTCTGTTATGAGTGAAATTATCCAAAATCTGCTCCGGGAGATTGAAAAGACATTTCACCGCTCGGCCCCGCTGACACGGTTGATCGAATCGGTAGCCGCCACCCCTGACAGCTACTGGCTCGTCGGCGGCTGTCTGCGTGATCTGCTTCTCGATCTGCCTTGTGCCGACTTCGATCTCGTCTGCAGTGGAGACCCGACACCTCTGGCCAGAAAATGGGGGCGGGAGGTCGGAGGCAGCTGGTTCAGGCTCGATATCGAGCGCAACTACAGTCGCGTTGTGTTTACAGATGGGCTGCAGATCGACTTTTCCCCCCTGCGTGCCGAAACGCTCGTGGAAGATCTGGAACTACGTGATTTTACAATCAACGCTATGGCTCTGGCGCTGCCTGACTTCAATTCAGAAGATCGTTTCTTCGACCCGCTGGATGGGCTTACTGCCATTGTCGCAAAACAGCTCGTTCCTGCCTCGCAACAGAGCTTTTCCGACGATCCATTACGTCTGCTCAAGGGAATCCGCCACGCGGTGACCCTTGGGTTCAGCTGTCCCGACCCCGTTGTCGATCAGATGAAGAGCCACAGCTCCCTGCTGGACACAGTTGCCGGAGAACGGCTCCATGACGAACTGCTGAAAATCTTTGCTTCACCCGAACCACAACGCGGAGTTGAGCTGCTGATTGCAACCGGAATGTTGAGCGTTCTCTTCGATGCATATCCGGACACAGTAAAACAATCGGAACTTCAACGACAACTGGGTGAGCTGTTCAGCAGGATGCAGGGTCTGGTGCAGCTTGAAGAAGAGGACCGGGCGCTCTTCCTGCTGGTTAAGCTGTTCGAATATCTCGCCCCGGCGAATCTCACCGGGTTGCTGCACAAGCGGCTCAGGTTCAGTCGGCGCCAACAACAGGTCGTCGAACAACTACTGACGTCGGAAGAAAAGTTCAACCAGGTCATCAAGCTGTTACGTCCCGCCGTCAACGATCGTCAACTGGCCCTGATTTATGAGCTTCTACAGCCCTGTGCTGCTGAAAAAATCATCTACTACGGACAGTTATCCGGAAGGCTTGCAAATGATCAGGCCACAGCCTTTGAAGATGCCTTTGGCGGCGAGTCAAATTGCGGACGGGTTGCAGATCTCCTGTCGGGAGAATGCATCATGAGGATCACGAAATGTTCAGCGGGACCACACGTCAAGAAACGTCTGGCACAGATCAAACTCGCCGAGATCAATGGTGAAATCAGAACGGCAACAGATGCGGAAGAATGGTTGCGAACGCAAATATCCGATTGACATTTACGAAGTCGCATTATTATACTGCACACCTTCGCGGGAGTAACTCAGTTGGTAGAGTATCAGCTTCCCAAGCTGAGAGTCGCGGGTTCGAATCCCGTTTCCCGCTCCAAGCTAACGAAGCGGAATCCTTTTGGGTTCCGCTTTTTGTTTAAGTGGCTTTCACAACAACTTTCACAAAATTAAACTATTCGATTCTCCTGTATGGAGCTCTTGCTTAATTAAGGGTGTTCAGAATTCTGTGTCAGCGTCATAGGCTGAGGTACTTTTCCAGCCGTCCTGGGAAGTGGATCGTCAGCTGCGCCAGGGTCAAATTACAGTTCTGGATCGGATGGGTCTGTCCTTAAGTGGTGAGGTCAGTTTAGAAGTAACTTCCAGCACTTGCCGGACCAGTGAATATGGTAGCAACTGGCTGGTTCAGGGTCTCCATACTTTTGAGACGCTCAAGCGCTTACTTACGAAGTTACAATCCATGATCTCTTGCTATCTATTTGTCTTGTCGATCGTCTAATCGATTCCACCGTTTGTCTTCCTGGGTGAATATCCCATGCAGCTTCAGGGGCTTACGAGTCGTGCGAGGGTCAAGCTCATGAAATATCGGCAAATTAAAGTAGTACAAACGAGTTTCTGTCCCGAAGCGCAACCGGCAAACCGGCAGGCCGCCGAAATCGTCAATTAGGTACTCGTTACTATCAGCATGCGTCACTTTGTGGCTTTTATGGATAGTTACCGAAGAATAACCAAAGCTCAGCGCTTCTTTGTTTGGCAAGCCACTGGTTTCCGCAGACGTATTGCAAAATACAGTCGTGGTATCCCTGACTCCCGGAGTGTACGCTAGATATTCGCCATAAAAGCCGTTAACCACATCGCGAAAGGCGGGATGTTCAGGTTTTGGATTGCACTCCAAAACCATCAACAAATCAAGCCGTTGCCGGCTGTTGAAAAACAGCTTGTTGGCTTTATCGATTATGACGCTGATGTTTGATTGGTAAAGGTCACGATAAACATAGTCGAGGCAGATTAGGCTCATAAAATTGAAAGAGTTCGGCTGACAGTGGAATAGCGGAAAAATCTTGCCACGGTAAAGATCATACTGCGAATCGAGGTGCTCCTCGCCAACAAAGGGATGACTTTTAGCTTGGGCGAAAACCCTGAAACGGCCGTCGTTTTCCTTGACTGCGGTGATGCTCCAGTTGGTCGGTATCTCATCGATGTCACCGCTATCGAGATCCTGAATCACTGAAGACAGTGCTTCCGAATTGTCATCAGAGTAGCGTTCCAAAAAATCGCGGTACTTGACCAAGGGGATATGGTCTATACCAAAAAAGGTAACCGTGTTTGGCCGAAATCTTTCTTTGATAAATGTCAGCGCAGTATCGACATACTCAGCAGGGATAGCAGCTTCTGGCAGGGCTAGGAAATGGCACTTTTTCAAATTACCTTCACCTGCTGCCATGAGTTCGAAAATCGTCTTCAGCTCATTCCATTTTTTCTGCGGGTCAGCCAAACGGCAGGAGAAATCGACCATTCCCAAATGATTAGGAATCTGACAAATCATGCAGTACAATTGATGACCGAGAGGCAAGTCGACATTGATTTGTTTTTCAACGATCTCAAACATTATTGAATTCCTCGGCCTTTCTATATGAACAGGACCGTAAGGGCTTAATGACTTTTTATCCCCAGCAATAGCGAAAAAGGCGACCTCGCAAAGGGTCGCCGTTTTCGCTTTCTTGTCAGGCTATTAGCTGTCTAGCAGGTTAACCAAGGCCCGCCGCTTCAAGCCACCTTTGAGGATCGCCTGGATTTTTTCTTCCAGACCCTCGAGGGTAACCTCATCGACCATCGATTCCAGATTATCTAGTTTCCATTCAGTCGCCATCTTCTGCCAGACTTTCAGGCGTGGCTCCATCGACGCTTCGACCGAATCGATACCGATCAGCCGCACACCGCGCAAGATGAAAGGAAAAACGTTCACCGGCAGATCGGGTGAGCCGACCAAGCCGCAGCAGGTGACCGTACCACAATAGTTGGTCGATTTCAGTGCCACCGAAAGGGTCTCTCCGCCGACGCAATCGACCACTCCGGCCCACTTGGTTTTCATCATCGGTCGGTCAGAGCCTTCGGTGACAGCAGAGCGTTCAATCACTTCGGTCGCGCCGAGACCTTTAAGATAATCGGTTTCGTCCAGCTTTCCGGTTGCCGCCGTGACGTTGAAACCTGCTTTGGCCAACATCGTCACTGCCAGACTACCGACTCCACCGGTTGCACCGGTTACCAGGATTGATCCGGATTCCGGGGTGACTCCGTTGTCAATCAATTCCTGTACCGACATTGCGGCAGTCAGACCGGCAGTGCCGAGCATCATGCTCTCTTTCAGGCTCAGGCCCTCCGGCAGTTTCAGTGCCCACCTACTCGGCACCCGGATCATCTGGCCGAAGCCGCCATCGGTCTCCATGCCCAGATCGTAGCTGGTAACAATCACCTTGTCTCCGGCAGTAAAGCTGCCATCTGAGCACTCAACTACTTCACCGGCGGCGTCGATACCTGGGGTGTGCGGAAAATTGCGGGTAACGCCCGGATTACCGGTGGCCGAAAGGGCATCTTTAAAGTTGAGGGAAGAGTAGTGAACCTTGACCAGCAACTCGCCCTCCGGCAGATCGTCGATGCTACGGGTAACGATATTACGGGTAAAAACTTTCTTTTCCGGCTGTTCAACCAGCAGTGCTTTAAATTCATGAGCCATTGTCATTCTCCTCTATCTCTCTCTGTGAAGGTTGCTTTTTAACTTCAAATCGATTAAAAGATAGCGAGCAACCATACAAAAAACAAGTACAGACTTTTTTGTGCCGTAGTATCCAAAAAGATACTATTGTGTAATCCGGAGTTTTTATGGCTGATATTGAGAATTATCGTTGTACCGTTTCCGTGACTCTTGATGTCATCGGGGGAAAATGGAAACCTTTGATCCTCTGGCATCTCAGTTTCAAAACCCTGCGTTTCAGCCAACTGCAACGGCGCCTGGCGAAAGTCACGCAGAAGATGCTGACGCAGCAGCTACGTGAGCTGGAAGCGGACGGGATGGTCCATCGTCAGGTTTATGCCGAAGTACCACCGCGGGTCGAATACTCACTGACCGAGCAGGGACAGAGTGTGGTGCCGATCCTCGAACTGATGTGCCAGTGGGGCAAGGATTATCTGCAGACCACCACCGGTGAAGATGTGTCGATTTGCCAGATTGGCTGATAGGTCTGTTGTCGATCACAGGTCAAAAACGTACATTTTGGCCGATCTGCCGCATATCAGATTCAACGTTTTGACAAAATCTGCATCGGCAATAATACTGGGCTGGTTCGGTAATTCGTTTTCAAACACTTGAAATTTTTCTCCGCAGGAACTTTTCATCTTTTATGGAAGTCTATGCTTGATGACGTCATCCTACAATTAGATGAAAGACTGGAGGATTTTCTCCTCCGCTGGGCTGAGCGTTTGCGTCAGCTCGGTTATTTCAAGTTGACTTTTGCGACCCGCGACGAATCGGTTAGAGCTTTTTATGCACTGCTTAAAGCTCTTAAAGAACTGGACCCGCTAGAGCAGATGCCGGACTTGAAACAGCTGACTGAAAACTCTTTCCATAGTCGATTTTTTCTGCAAGCTGCACGCGAG
>PKUG01000155.1 GCA_002869665.1 Desulfuromonas sp.
AACGCCGGTTGATGAGCAGTTGACCAGTCAGGTGGCCTGTGCCTTTCAAACTGCGGCGGTCGACGTGTTGACGCGCAAGACCATGCGCGCGGCCGAAGCGGAAGGGCTGGAGCGGATCGTTGTTGCCGGTGGTGTCGCCAGTAACTCCGGGTTGCGCAAGCGTTTTGCCGAGCTGGCGCAGGAAACCGGCCGGCAGGTTTTTTTTCCGCGCCCCCTGCTGTGTGCCGACAACGCAGCCATGCTTGCCGTTGCCGGTGAGCACTATCTCTCTCAGGGAATGCGTTCCGGACTGGATCTGAACGCGGTCTCAAGTTGGCCACTCGAACAGGTTGTTCATCCGTAACCGAGGTCATCCAGCATGTGGCGACGTTGGGGTTTTTTCAGACAATTCAAGCTGAACGTGATCAAGCTGTCGCGTATCCAGGCCGATCCCGATGCAATCGGTCGCGGCATGGCGCTCGGCCTGTTCATCGGCTTTACCCCGACCCTCGGTTTCCAGATCATCCTTGCTGTCCTCTTTGCTTTTCTTTTGCGTCAGAATAAGATTGCCGCGTTCGTCGGCGTCTGGGTCACCAACCCGGTGACTGCGCCGGTGATCTACGGACTCGAGTATCAGGTCGGCAGGTTGCTGCTCGGTATGCCGCCACTTAAACTGACGGAAATGCCCGAGCTGACGACATCCAGGGTTGTTGAGCTGGGTGAACCCCTGCTGGTCGGTTGCCTGGTCCTGGGGATCCCGACGGCAATCATCGGCTACTCCCTGACCGTGCGTTTTATCCCCAGTCTGCGCCAGCTTAAAATTCCGCGTTGGCCGCGCAGACGCAAATTCATGGACGATTGAACGGTGAATTACCAGACGAAAAAACGTTTCGGGCAGCATTTCCTTCATGACCACAGCATTATCGATAGAATCATCGCGGCGGCGAAAATCGATCCTGCTGATGAGGTTGTGGAGATCGGCCCGGGACTCGGTGTCCTGACCGACGAACTGCTCCCCCGTGCCGCTCATGTTACGGTCATGGAGATCGACCGCGATCTGATTGAGCGCCTTGAACAACGTGAAGACCCGCGTTTGACCGTACTCGCCGGTGATGTACTGAAGCTGCCCTGGAGTGAACTGCTTGCCCGGCCGCCGTACACCCTGGTTGCAAATCTGCCCTACAATATCTCCACTCAGATTGTTTTCCGCCTGCTTGACCATCGTCGGCTGTTCCGGCGCATGGTTCTGATGTTCCAGCGTGAGGTCGGTGAACGTCTGGTCGCGCCACCGGGGGGGAAGGACTACGGGATTCTCTCTGTTCTGTGTCAGCTCTGGTATCAGCTCAATGTCGTCACTCTGGTCAAACCGGGAGCTTTCAACCCGCCCCCGAAAGTCGATTCAATAGTCCTTGAATTCACTCCGCTCGATCAGCCCCGGGTTGACCCCATCGATGAGGAATTGTTCCGCAAGGTTGTCAAGGCTGCGTTCACCCAACGCCGTAAAACCCTGAAAAACAGTCTTCAGGCGGGTGGTTTTGCTGCCGTTGATGTCGCTCCCGCACTCGCAGACTGTGCTATCGATCCGACCCGTCGCGGGGAAACCCTGACGCTGGAAGAATTCTCCCGTCTTACCCGCGCTTTTTTGCGCTGATCCCGTCCTTGTCGTTCCTCTTTAGCTCCTTTTTTACCTGTCGTGTAAGTTGGTGAAAAAAATGAGCGATTTTCCAATCATGGTGTTAAAAATCGCATGCTAAGCTGTTACACTGTTGCAGGTTGACAGTGTGGGTCTTTGGACCTCTTTCGAATACAGCAATGGAGCTCATATGAAAGTCACAATGACCAGGCAGGGTTGGTCTGCGAGTGAGGATGAACAGCTCTTCAGCAGCGCCAACATCGAACAGGAACTCATACGCCAGGGGCAGACGGCAAATTTGTCGATCTGCCTTGATCTTTTCAAGATCCTGAAGCAGGAGATTTCAGCACCGCTGCTGGCTTCACTCGGGCTGGCGGAGCTGGTGGAAAATCTACGCATGGCCGGTGAATTTCTTTGCACCCATGACGAGGATATCAATGTCGGGCTCGTCAAGTTGAAGGGGCAGGGGCATTACTATCTCTTCACTAACTCCCCCGACGCAAATCATATCTTTTCCTCATTGCAGGAGTATCTGCACCGCCGGGCACTGCATTTTCGTGTCATCTGCCATCCGTTGATCTACGTCCAGCGCGATGCGGGAACCCTCAAGCAAATCTCCGAGTCTGACGACAACCTGTCCCGCGAATCCTTCATCTGGTTCGAACTCGAGCGCCTCCCTTCGGCTTCGCTGGAGAAGCTGAAAGCGGACGTTCAGAAGCTCCTTGCTGCTGCGGTCAAAGCCTATGACGATCGTACGCCGATGCTGGAGCGCTTTGCAGCACTGGCTGAGGTTCCGGGACTTGAGCAATACGCTGATCTGTTTGACTGGTTACAGCAGGACAGCTTTATTCCGGTTGCGGCCCGGCGCTACAGCCACCGGGGTGTCGGTCAACCGGAAAACTTCCTCGAAGAAACCGACGCCGCACTCGGTTTGACCGAGTTTTACGACCAGCCCTTTCATAAAGCCGGCCCGCCGCATGAGTTGACTCCGGAGAGCGTCTATCCTCTGCTCGGTCATGAGAAATGTGTCGACCTGGAGAAAACCGGGCTGCGCTGCCCTCTGCACCGCTTCGAACGTCTGACCTATCTCGGCTTCCGTGAAGAGCTGGGTGAAGGGTGCTACCGTGAACACAGCTTCTGGGGTTTCTACACCCAGAAGAGTATCGACGAAAACAGCTACGCCATTCCCGCCCTGTGCAAGAAGATCGAGCGCGCGCAGCAACTGCTGAATATCCATCACGACAGCCACAACTACCGCAAGACGATCCAGATCATCAACAGCTTCCCGAAGATCGAGTTGTTCCTGATGAGCGACGACGATCTGGCGCGGATGATTCACTCCTTCACCCTGATGCATCGCCAGGCCGGGGTGAAGGTGATCGTCGCTCCCGGTGCTTCGGAAACCGGGTTGACGCTGCTGCTGATTATGCCGAACGATTATTATCTGCCGGAGCATATCGAGCGGATGGAGGCCTATCTGAAACGGGCTTTCAAGGCCCAGAGTGTCGAAACGCGTTTGATTCACATCGGTTCCGATTACCTGAGCCTGCACGCCAACCTGATGCTCGACCGTAAAGAGGTACAGATCGACCCGTTGCGTCTGGAAGAGGGGCTGACCCGCCTCGCGATGCCCTGGAAACTGAAGTTCCGCGAGCTGTTGGAAAAGAACTTCCCGGCCGAATCCTTTACTCTCTGGGAGCGCTACATCAAAGCGTTTCACAAGGATTACCGCGCCCGTACCCATCCGCGTTTCGCGGTCCGTGATGTGCACAATATCGAACGCCTGCTCCGAGAGCGCGAAGATGCGTTCGATCTGTGGGGGCCGTTCCATGAACAGGGCGATTATTATCGACTGCAATATTACAGCTTCAGTCGCAGCTACCTGAACGATCTGATGCCGTTGCTGCAGAACCACGATCTCTGCGTTCTGCATGAGATCGACTCCGATCTGGTTGTCGGTGACGATCAGGTCTATATCAAGAGCTTCGCAATCCGTCCCAACGTCTCCGGCAGCCTGCCGTTCA
>PKUG01000152.1 GCA_002869665.1 Desulfuromonas sp.
GGCAGCCTCTTCATCTTGCATCAGTGAAGCAAGATCATCAAACGCAGAAGAGATATCCGCAGGGCCAAGAAATTCAACGTTGAGATTTATATCGCTATAACCTTTGGTCGCCGCTTCAAAATCTTTTTTTAGTCGAGATATGTGCGATTTGTGAAGTTCGTGATAATTTTCTCCAAGACTGTGCTTTAAATACTCAAGATCATAGTTGCCTATATTGGTATGAAGCCCTGCAGTAGCTGAAATCCCTACCACCATAGCCTGTGAACAAATCCCTGCTAACATAGCCTCAGGGGTTTGCGCAAAGTTATACATGTAAATTTTTGATAGTGTGTCGTGGTCATCGTTATCGACAATGTCATGATACCGGAACCCAATATCATAGAAGTATTGGCCGAACGGTACCTTCTCTTTGGTTTTAACGCCGTAAGGGTAGGCACCTTCCATAATATTGTTTGTCAAAAAGTCGATATCATCCCCATCGAGGCGAAAATGATTGAGAACTGTGCGAACCGAAGCCTCAAGGGGGAACGCCTCACCATCCTCATTGCCTTCCTCCTTCAAGTGGCGGTAGTTATCTGCAAGAAATTCAATACCTCTCTGAAAATATTTAAGGTATCCAGACACCTCCCCTAGCAAGGAGCGAATATCGGTGCCGCCGGAACCCTTACTTTTCTTGGATGCTTTAATCCAGTTGGCTTTATTTTCTGCGTCACTGACAAGTTCAATTTTCTTTCCTTTCGCATCCAAAACGTGATGAAACTGATAATCGAAGAAAAGAAAATTCCGTTTTTCTGATGAAAAATCAGAATGAGACTTGCAGGTATGTTGAAGACTGTATTTGTCAAAAATGCGCTTCGCATTTTCCTTGAAGTTATCAACGATTTCCGGAAGCGGTGCCCATCCGAATTCTTCTGCTAACTGTGCTCTCTTTTCGGACTCCGTTAGAAGAATTTCTGGGCACTCGCTCTGCTGGAGATGACTATGAATATTAAGGAAAAGATCAAGCAAATTAACCCGATGCTTGATTCCGGATTCGATGATTATCCGTAAAAGGCTATCTTTGGTAGCATCAAACTCATCGACAAAGATCAAAGCATCCTTCGTGAGTCTTTGTGTAAAATAATAAGATTTCTCTATCAGTGTTGTATTTTTACGAAAAAACTTATCAACACTCATAAATAAGACCGTTTTTTCATCTGTGAAGACTGACGGATAGAGTTTAGCTATCCACCTGTATTTTTTATTCCCTTTTATGGCGTTGATTCGGTCTTTTTTTGACCTAAATTCACCCATCAGATGGTCGGTGATAAATTTCCTAAAGGCGGGCTCGGCATATTTTCTTAACTCAGATTTGAGAGTAGTCCGGACATTATTAGGTAATCCCTTTGTAGATAATGCCTCGATATGCCCCTGAAGCTGTTTGTAGCTGTCGGTCTTAAATCTTTCAGGAATCTCTCCTGAAATTTGAGGGAGGTTTTCAATGACAGTATCTATATTTGAATCGATAAACAGAACCTTCTCATCGAAATTTTTTTCCAAACCTGCTGCTACAAATCGCTTTTTTAGATCTTCAGTTGGAAGATTCTTTTTTAAGTTAGTAATGAAGATGATTTTTCGGCCCTGGGACTCTAAAGTAGGGTAATTCTCAAAGATGAAATCCATTACGTTATGAGTTTTGCCAAATCCTGTTGGCATGCTCATAAGTAATAAGCCTTTCATATAGTCTGGCAAACAGTATTCTTCAAGAATGTTCTTCATTTATCTTCCAATCTGTTGAGTTAGTTTTTATAGCCTTCAGAATAATAATTACACAAGGAAAAACAAGGGCTTTTAGAACAATGCCTAAGGGGAGGATCTGAAGTTTACTATTTCATCGACAGTGATTGGCCCCCTCGCCAACCCCAGGCGCATAGCCGGAGTCTTTTTATCTTCTTTGCTCTTGAGATGATAGTTATAATAAACCCTAAAAATATCAAGCAGTTTCTGAACCTGTGCTGGATCGTAAGGCTGATAGCCGCTCCAAATACGATTCTGATTGCTTTTGGACCTTTTAGGGCGATCTAGCGGGTTTAACCGCGCTCGGATTTGGTTAAAGTAACTATCTATCGCATGTAGGCTTGCCATGTGATAAAGGTTGGCTAATTGCTGCTCTTCCAAATCATTTCTGTTGGTCAGATAGCAAACCGCCTTTTCAGGCTCACTCATGTCAGGAAATGGATATTCAAGCCAGCGGTCTTCCCATTTACCAATAGTTTTGAGCCTCGACATTTCCTCCATGATCCTCAGTAGCCTGATTGACTTGGCTGTGAGATACGGGTAGATGTGCATTTGTTCGTCCATATCTCGCTTGTACTTGGCTACAAGACGTTGCTTTTGGTGGATAGTCAGGTCCTTGTTTATTCGAACATAGAACGCATCGCAGCGCCCCGACATAACATCTTCCGAAAAAGCAGAAAGACAGGCGGCTCTAATTCCCGAATCTTGATCCAGAAAGAACCTGATTTTCTCTGCTCTAGACAAGATCTTTTTGAGGAAAAAGAAGTGACCATACATCGTATATTCTTCGTGGATTTGCATCCCGCTATAAGGAAGACGTATGTGAGGTTCTGGATCATCAGATGCTTCAATTTCATCGCGTTGTAATGCTTCTTGATATCGAAGTGCTATATCAATGTTTAATTCACCAAGCCCTATAGGTTCATCGTTCCTCTTGGCCCTGCTTCTACTTGCAGCAGCATGATCAGCATCGAGCCAAATACGAGAAAACTCACGATATGGCATGTCAATTTCTTCATCGCCGTTTTCCTCGACTTGATCTCTTATAAACTGAGGATCTATATCGGGATCGTAATTGACGTGCATTCCAAACACATAGCCAGACCCCATATCGGCGGTTCCAATCGACTTGAGGATGACATTCCTTTTGTCAAACGTATTTGTCCAATTGACGATATATTCCTGGCGATCTGAAGCCAGATAAAGCTTAGGGAGGGGGATCACTCCATCGAGAAGTTTTCTCTCTCGCTCTGCGACAAAAGCCATGCATTGAGCGTGAATGAAATTTATTTTCCGATAAACTGTCGGCATTGTTATTTCTGCGACTTCGCAGATCCGACTGAAAGGCTCCTTATTCATAAGAAGCTTGAAGATGGTTTTATTCTTATGCGCGACTCGCTGTCTGGAGGTTGGCTTGGTATTGGCCGAAAAGGTTTTGCCGCAGGCTTTACACCTGTACCGAGGAGCACCTGTTTCTGTTTTGCCAAACTTTTGATAATACTTCTTGCCAAGATGAACGCTCTTGCCGCTGTTTGAACAATTTTCATCTGTACAGCAAAGCAATTCTTCGATAGGGTCAAGGTAATTTGACAGGCGGGAGAGTTCCTCAAAGATCCCTTGGTTGCTTTTCAGGGTCGAATACTGATTGCAGCGCTTGCACTTGATGCGAACTCGCTGTCCCTTCTTTGTTCCGATGATGTAACCATCATCGCTTTTCTTTCCACGACCACGCTTCTGTTCTAGGGGCGAGGCCGGTGAGCCAAAGTGGCCGCAGTCCATATTTTTGCAGAAGTTTACCTGAATTCCCTCAACGGGCAGCGGCACCCTCGGTATGTCCAAAGATTTCTTTGTCGGCAAGAAAAAATCCCCCATGCTCAGTGAACATAGGGGATTGTAGCGCAGATTTTCAATTTTTCAACAGATTAAGATATGGCCTTGGCTTCCTTTCTTGTGGGTCTTGATTAGCCAGCCAAACATTGCAACTCTTAACGACATTTTGTATGTTTAAGTTACAAAATGTCGCATGGAGAGCATATGCAACTCGCGATAGCGAAAATACTGGGATTGTCAAATACGCAAGAAACCGACTCGTGGAATTTCTGGGTTCCCCAAATACGGAAGGGCATTCCGAAAAAAGCACTGATCCACTGCTTACAGGCGCTTCATGTGTCCCTCTCCGACGCTGAGAGGGTCTTACCGATCACCGCACGAACATTGCAGCGATATGACATGGAAACAGTATTGAAACCTGATGTTTCTGGCCATGTAATCGCTCTTGCCAAAGTCTATTCTCAAGCCGTAGAAGTGTTCGAGGACGAAGAAAAAGCACGTCGCTGGCTGAAGAAACCAAGTCGAACTTTGGGCGGGAATATTCCTTTTTTCTTGCTAGACTCCCCAATGGGAATTCAGGCCGTTGAAGACGAGTTAGAACGCATCGAGCACGGCGTTTACTACTGATGCTTCTTTATCGAATAGCCCACAAAAAGTACGCCACCGACGCTAGCGGAGAAGGAGCCCGGCGCAAGGGCGGTCAGTGGAATCCACGCGGAGTGTCAATTCATTACACCAGTTCGACAGCTGGACTGGCTATCCTCGAAGTTATTGTCCATGTCGACCCAGACGATCTTCCACCTGTGCAGCTGGTTACCTATGAACTTCCAAACGCTTTAGTTGAAGATTTCAAGGGGAAATTGCCTAGGGATTGGTTCAAGGTTCCATCGCCTCCCCAATTGGCCTCAGCCGGTGAGAAGTGGGTAAATTCAGGATCGTCTCTGGCGTTAAGGGTTCCAGCCACCCTGTTCCCCAATGGGCCAGACATGAACGTCTTGATTAACCCCAATCATCCAGATATCAATAAACTTAAAACAATCAGCATTGTGGACTTCGGATTCGACCCAAGGCTGTAAAAAAATCGGTTCTATAACCCAAACAAAGGTAAAGCGGCCGGGATAATCCGGATACCCGAATTTTCAGTACGCCGCACCTGACAGAAAGAAGACAAGCGCAGTAAGTTTCGGAACTGCTCCAGAATCGGTAGGCGCGTCATTACGACCTTCTTTTGCCCCCGGTTCTTACCGCGCTGAATCGTTTTTTCCTTCGGCGCTCGCTGGTTCCAGTGGAACACGGCTTCTGCTGTATAGAGATGCAGGTGTTGCTTGCTCATCCAGTGATAAACACCGAACTTGGCTCTCTCCAAGGTACTGTGAAACGATTCTGCGGTGTTGTTATGAACATCGCCGCGTGCATATTCCTTCTGGCCATGACGAACGCTCTGGTGAGAAGCAAAGTCTCGACCGATAATCTGATAGGCGCTGTGCTCATCGCTCATCAGATCGGCACTGAGCACTACGGACTCGGTGATGAATGGCTTCAGGTCCGCGACACTATCGTTGCCGATCAAGGCTGTCTTTACCGGTCCCTGGCGTTGTACGACGGTGGCAAAGCAGGCTTTGCGGGTGCCATGACCGCGCTTGTTTTTAACGCCACGTTTGTAGCGGGGTTTGCCACCAATATACTTTTCGTCCAGCTCAACCACGCCCAGTAATTGAGGGAGTACGGATTGATGGACCTCCATCAGGGCACGTAGCGCATGCAACATCTTCCAGGCTGTTTTCTGTGAGACGCCAACCCAGGTCGCAATAGCAACTGACGAGGCTCCTTTACTGGAGCAAATCAGTGAATACATCACCTGGAGCCAGGTCCACAAGCTGAGCTTGGTGCTGTGAAACGGCGTCCGAGTTGTCACTGTAAACTGGCGACTGCAATCGCCACATTCGTGGAGCCCTGCTCTGACATTTTTGCTCTGCAAGCGCCAGACATATTGGCTTTGACAGTGTGGGCAAATAGGCCCGTCAGGCCAGATGATCGATTCAAAGAAAGACCGACAGCTCTGTTCGTCGGGAAATGTACGACGTAACTGCTCTACATTCATGGCTATTCTCCTTTGGCTTTACCTGGAGAATGCCCTCGTTGAGTGACAGGCTACGTCTCAACCTTCTTTTGGGTTATAGAACCGAAAAAAATAGGGCGCATTCAAAACCGCCACCCAGGAGATTCGAGGGTGGCGGTTTTATTTTCATGAAGAATGGAGGATTTTCAGGCAAGAACAGGTGGCATGGTTTCGACCAGAAATCTGATATAGTATTCATCTTTACAAGCCATGGTTTTGAAGTTGGTTTCAGCATAATATATCTTTAAATATCACCACTGCTACCATTAAATATCACCATTGCTACCACTTGCTGGTATCTGCGCCCCTTACTTTGTTGCGGACCAAGAATGCTTGAGACAAAGGAAAAGCTATTAGGGTCGTTGACCGCTAAGCCAGTACCTGCTCGCCTGTTTAGGGATGAGAAAAATGGCAAGTTGTATAGATCATTCTACGCAGGGATGGGTGAATATTTTGCGGTTGACTCGGAAGGGCTGGAAGGGCTGGAAGGGCTTGATACTAGTGCAGGCCCCCTCCAGATACTGAACGATTCGGTATCCTTTGAGAATCTCTCACAACACTCAAAGAAAGGAGCCTGCACCATGAAATTCTACACGAAGCAACATCAGTTTTATTGTGGAATCGATCTGCATGCCGATGCCATGTATGTCTGCGTCCTTGATTCGGTCGGTGAGATCGTCGTTCACAAGAACATTCCCACCACTCCAAAAGCTTTTCTGCGTCTGATCAAACCTTATCGTGAGCGTCTCGTCGTCGGCTGCGAGTGCATGTTCTCCTGGTACTGGCTGGCCGATCTCTGTGCGGCTGAAGAGATCGATTTCGTCCTCGGCCATGCGCTCTACATGCGGGCGATTCATGGCGGCAAGGCCAAGAACGATAAGATCGATTCTCACAAGATTGCAGTCTTGCTACGGGGTGGTTCTTTTCCGCTGGCCTATGCTTATCCGCACAAGATGAGGGCAACGCGTGATCTGCTCCGGCGGCGTAATCATCTGGCGCGAAAAAAGGCGGAGCTGCTGGCCCATATCCAGAATACGGCCACCCAGTACAATCTGCCGCCCTTGGGGCGTATCGCCAAGCCGAGTGAACGGGACGAGGTGCCGAAACTGTTTTCCGATCCGATTGTCCGCGCCATGGTTGAGGTGGATCTGTCTGTGATTGAACATTACGAAAGCTTGCTCGACACCCTGGAGCGTCATCTGGAAAAGATCGCCGTGGGCCATGATCCGGTGAACCTAGCGTTGCTGAAATCGATTCCCGGGGTGGGGCGGATTCTTTCTCTGGTGATGATGTATGAGATCGAGGACATCTCCCGCTTTCCCAGAGTGCAGGATTTTGCCTCTTATTGCCGATTAGTGAAACCGTCCAAGGAATCGAATGGCAAGGCCTATGGGCATTCGGGCAAGAGAATCGGCAACGCTCACTTGCGCTGGGCTTTTGGTGAAGCGGTCGTCTTGATGCTCAAGGGGAACAAGCCGGCTCAAGCCATGGTCCAGAAGCTGGCGAGCAAATACGGCAAGGGGAAGGCTCTGGCGATTCTCTCACATCGTCTGGGCCGGGCAGTCTATTACATGCTGAAGAATCAGGTGCCGTTTAATCAGGAGTTGTTCCTGCGCACCTGATTCGGGAGGAGGCGGATCAGCCGGACCGTCTAACTGGAGGACACCAGATCGGCAGCTCGTTTGTCAGCTGAGATGAAGCGCAGCTTCTGGGACTTGATCCTGAAAACACAGCCGAGTGAACAGCCAACGTCCGTCAACCAGTTGCGTTTGATTGGAGGTCCGTCTCGCTCCCACTTCTTTCGTGCGATGGTCTCAGGGACCAGCGCCGGATTCCGCCCCTTTCCCGATCCCGTACCTAACTGCGGCCATGGCAGATGCATGGATCTCATCGGCTTGACTGGGACGGCACGAGGGCACGGTCGTGATTCCAGGCGGCAGAGTGACCCAGGGGAACAAATCCCGGCCTCTGCATAACAGAGCCTCGATAAGTGTTTGGTGCGGAATTGATCCGCAACCAGGAGCGAATCCCAAGCCGGAACCTGCAAGGTTCTTCGTTGATCAGTCGCTTGTCAAAGAGCGGAAAAGATTTTTCGTGTCAGGGGCTATCTTTGCCCTTGACCGCCGGGGGCCTGATAAGTGTTGGAGATCTGCTTCTAGATGAAACCCTTGTAGTCACAGAGCAGTTGATAGGTTGCCCAGAGATGCGTTTAGTTGATCAAGCTGGTGGGCCTCTCAAAGCAGTTGCTACTAAGCTGATGAGGAGAGGCAGAGCAATTGAGATTCGATCTTCGTGAATAGGACAAGTGTTTTTTTGAGCACCAAACCCGAATCAATTTAATCAAAAGAGGGCCAAGCTAATCGATCGGGGATACAAGGTTGCCATTTAGGGATATTTTCAATCACCTCGCTCATCATTTGAATGTATGGGGTTACCGACTTCACCCAATTGCATATTACTCCAGCGGCGTTGCACTCCTCACAAGTGTCTCCACAGCGAGATAGCCGAATTTCAACAAAATCACCTTACGAAGTGTATCGACTATTAGCTTGTAATTACTTAGGCTAATTATTTGCATTATTTCGGGAAAAATGTTTTCGTTTTGACAACACTCAACAACGATGAGGACAAGCGATATTTTTCCGAAATGACGCAAATGACAAAATCGCAAATCACTCAACAAATCAATGCCATACAAAATGGCAAACAAATCCCTTGGGGCCAGCTGAGCATACTGCTCGATTCGGTTGAAAAAACAAAATATTGGAAGCCAGATTCAGAATCGTTCACTAATTGGATAGAAACGAACGCGCACATCTTTGGCGCAAAACCAACGACGTTGTGGAGGGTCCTCTCATCTGGGCGCTACGTTGAATGTCTCCGAAATAGCAACAAGCTGGATCAGTGCCAGATCCCCTCGCCGTCAGAACTCACAAAAGCAATAAGCCCGGAGAACGTCGAAATTCTGGCAAAACTCGAAAGAGTTCTCCCAGAAGAGAAGTTTAAGAAAGTTGCTCATGATGTTCTTTCGAAGAAAGCCACCAGAGCCGACTTGCGAGCCATGTGGCAAAACCACAAAGCCATCCTCGCTGGCCGCACAGCAAGAGGGGCAGGAACACCAATCCCAAAATTCGACAACACCAATTCCAGCCAATTAAAAAAATCAGAATACGCACAGTTCCTTGATTTCCTGGATAGAGGAAAACTCCCTTGGCTAGAACAAAATAACATCGAAATTTACCGCAACTTCAAGATATGCTCCCTTGACTGCAACGACCCACAACGTTTAAGGATAAAATTAGTCTCGATCGGTTACGTAAAAACACAAAATCTTGAGGCTGAGTACCATGGATTCTGCTTTCCACTTCCATCTCCCGAGGACTACATTTTTCAGTTGGCTTATTGCGACTACCTCTGGATTCTACTCGATGCCGATTCAGGCAAATTTCTAAATTCATCTCACCCTACAATCCCTCAGAACGTGGGGCTCCTCAGCCTATCAGCCGACGGCCTTTCCGTTGAATTGCTCGCCCAAAAATCTACCACCGCTCCCGAACAAAAAAACTACATCACTGCAGCCATGCTTCTAAACTCGCTCAAAAACTCAAAGTAAGTCGCTGCAAAACAACACCACTCTATCAAAGAGGGATATTATTGCTTGACTTTTTAGTTTAGCTGGCTAGAGTAATCATAAGCCAAAGCTGGAGGACTCAATGTCACGAAAGAGGCAGCCAGACCAGAAGCTTGTTGAAAAATGGATTTCAGCCGGTCACGGGCAAGGGGCCGGAGGTCAGTATATTCCCTTTTTCAAGGTTCGCGATGTCCCCTCTCTGGGTCGATCTCACCGAGTCATTTCCCTGTTAAATCATCGTATCCAAGAATTTCTCTCTGATACTGAGTATGCGCCGAACCCATTAGCAGAGTTCTCGACAAACACTCTTGACATCAGAGAGCAGTTCCCACTTCTCCCCTGGGAAGAGACCCTTGAAATTGCAGACAACCTAAAGATCAGGCACCCCAAATATCCCGGCACAAAAACTCCGATCGTCATGACGACTGATCTGGTCTTAACCCTTAAAGCCCCGGCGGCACCTTTTGCAATGGACATACAGACTCGGCTTGATTGGTCGAAATCTCGAATGTCTAATATCTACCTGCCAATCTGTGTAAAGCCGGACTCTCATCTTGTGCTTCCTGATGATTTTGATGCCTCCGACATAGCCCAATTAAACAAACCCTACAAAAGAATATTTGAAAAAATACTGATTGAGCGGACCTACTGGGAACGAAGGAATCTTGCGTTGGCCATCATAAGCCCATCAAAAATTCCCTGGATTGCCGCTTGGAATCTTGACAGACATAGGCACTCCATTTACGAGCAAAGCCTGTGTCACCTTGACCAACACCTTCCTGTCTACAGCGAGCTTTTCATCCGAGAGTGGCGAACCGATCGATCTCTCAACGATCTCTTTAGGATTGCTTCTAGGAAGCTTCAACTATCCATAGACGCCTCAGCACACCTATTTGGCAGAGCCCTATGGCTCAAAAAAATACCGATCGACCTGAATGAAAGCATACGACCGCAGTTTCCGATCAAACTCTATGATCACGAAAGTGGAGGTATGAATGCGGATTCCGGAAATTGGAGCAATCTACAAAAACATTGATTCATCTGGACGGATCATCGGGACATCTCGATTGGTCTGCATAAGTCCATGGCAAATCGCCTACCTGATCCGCCTTGATGACCCACCATTTCGCATTCCCTATCCAATTCCCCTATCAGACCTCATCCTGCTGCAACAAAATAAACAAATCCTCAAGATAAATGATTTCAATTTTGATCAAATCCCGAGGAACATTAGTCAACTCTCCCCTGCAGCGCAGTTGAAGCAACAAAATAACCTTCGGCTCATGGAGCCCCTGATCGGTGTCGATTCATATATTTACAACAAGAACTTACGCAACCAAGCATTCACTGATCGTGCTAAAGAAGTCGCTCATGACCAGTATGGAGCAAGCAAATGCACCATAAGAATTCTTTGGCTTCGCTATCTAGCCTACAATTTTTCTTACATTGCCTTCGCCCCCCTCTACGACAGAAGGGGAGGGACAGGACAGAAGCAAAATCCTCTAAGTGGCCGGCGCGGGGCCAAATGCAAAAGCCCAAAAAGCGTCACAGATGTCAAACTTGTGGATGTTGCTGAACAACTCACAAAGGGAATCACCAAATATTATTTCACCGGCAAATACACCCTTATAAGTTCCTACTGGCTGACGATGCATGATTTTTTTATTGATTCACAAAAGCTTGAGAAGGGTGGAAAAAAGTTTTTCTGTCGAGACATATTACTTCCAAGCCACCATCTCCCCACATTCAGACAATTTAGATACATCAAAGACAAACTCGAAGAGACGGGGTTACATCGTACACACAAACCACGAAGGCAACGCCAGCCTAAAGAAGAGTTAAGCATAACTGGAAGTGCCAGAGCAGGACTGATCGGCCCAGGATCACGGTTCGAAATTGATGCGACAAAAATACAAATACGCCCTGTCGCAGAATACGACCGCTCTAGACTTTTGGAGCCTCCTACTCTTTACATAATTTTGGATGTCTGGAGTGGAGCGATCACCGGCTACTGCCTAAGCCTTGAGAATGAGGGCTGGCCACTTATGACTAAAGCACTACAAAACTGCTACGAAGATAAGCAACTGACTTTTGAGCGACTTGGCCTTCAATTTACTTCTGAAGACTGGCCATGTTGTCATTTGCCGTCAAAACTTTCAGCGGATCGGGCAACTCTCGTTAGTAATAAAGCCGGACCATGTATAGAGATAAATGGTCACATTGAAATTATGCCTCCTTATCGAGCAGACCGGAAAGGCTCCGTCGAAAATGAGATTAAGCGTCTAAAGCAGGAGCATGATTTAAAAATCCCGGGCAGCTACCCCAAGAACCCACAAAGAGGAGAGGACAACGGAAAAAAATCCGCAGCACTCACATTCGTTGAGCTTGAGCGCATTATCGTAAGGGCAATCATCGACCTGAATAATGAACCAGTCCCAGAGAAATACCTCCCTTTCGATTTCGATCTTACAGGTGATATCCCCATAACATATATTGGGCTCTACAGATGGGGGCTTATCAATCGCCCAGGGCAGACAAGAGTTCTCGACCGAAAAGATATTTTTTTGAATTTAATGTCAATTGACACTGGGAAACTCACAGAAAAAGGAATTTACTACAAAGGATTTTATTACAATTGTAAAAAACTTGAAGAAAATGGATATATAACTAAAGCCAAAAGACATGGAACAAAAAAGATAAAGATCAGCTATTATGAAAAAAATGCAGACAAAATTTGGTACTACGACGAATATGAAAGTGATTATATTGCTGCAACAAATACAGATGAAGACTTACGGAGGACGAAGGCATCTTTTGTAGAGCTTGAAATTAGGCACCGAATCATAGACATACTAAGAAAAGAAGAAAAAGGAAACAACATATTCAAGAGACTAAAAAACAATTCAGAAAGCAAAGAAGAAATCGACATAGCAAAGAAACTGGCGTCAGAAGACAAAAAAGGAAAATCACCCTCAGAAATTAATACAGGAATCAGGCAAAACAACAAATTAGAAATATCCAAGATGAACAACCTAACAGATTTTGACATCCTGCAAAACAAAGAAAGCCAACAGAAACTCATCAAGACCTTGCTCCCCGACAACACGATTCCAAAATCAAAAGGGCGCACTCCTCTGGATCTCTGGGAGGATGTCGAATGATCACGTACAATCCGACTTACCATGAAATTCCATTGAAAGAATTCAACGGCAATCCCATGGTTGAAGTCCTGAATCCTGTGCCATTAACGGCGGATGATGCTTTCAAGAGATTGTGTTATCGACCAGACTTTGATGAATCAGAACGGAACCTTCCAGCGGTCTGGAGAAAAATCGCAGCAGGCCGACTGCTTCACTTCTATCTACCGACAGACCAGAGTGTTGAAATCTTCGAGTCTATCTATTCTCAAATCATCGATGGATACAGGCACAGATCCCCCAGAAACCCGACACATCAAAGATCAATACACGGATGTGATGAACTTGCTCAAAGGCTAGGCGTAACAAAGGGAGAGCAGATACTAAGGTCAGGAACAATCTCAGTCATAACGGGATTGTCGGGCCTGGGAAAATCAACTCTAATTAAATGTATCATGCAGGAAATCGGCAAACCCTGTTACTACCATACCAACTATCGAGGCGAACCTCTCTCAACGGTGCAAATCCTCTACCTAATGCGCAACGTACCGGATCAATGTTCACCGAAAGCTTTCTGTTCCCGATTTACCGAACAAGCCGCCGAATTCGCCTCAGATTTTTGTAATATTTCCCAGACCAACAAAGACTACACTCGAATGACGAGAAATCAGCACGAACTGAATTTCTACAAGATAATAAAAAACAACTATGTTGGAGCTTTAATAATAGATGAGATACAAAATTTAACAATAAATGGAGGAAATGACAAAAAGGAGTTAGTCCAGATGATACATAATTTCAGAGATGAGTTAGGAATACCAATAATCCTAATAGGAACGTACGGTTCTATTGAAATATTCAAAAAACATTTCAGCCTAACTCAAAGAACGACAGAAGGCGGATATCACGAAATCAAGCGCTCTAGTCATGCGGACGACGAAGACTGGCAGAATTTCTGTAAAATACTTTGGCACTATCAGTGGATAAAAGATCCACAAAAATTAACGACCGCATGCATTGAAACACTCTACAAATGCAGCCAGGGGATCACCCGAATAGCTCTCAATATATTTATTCTCTGCCAGAGGCTGGTTATTGGAACTGACAGAGAGACAATTGATGAGGGTCTTATCAAAAGCGTTTACAACGAACGATTCAAACCTTTGCATGAGGTCATTTCAATACTCGAGAGCGGCGATGAAAAAAAGATGAAAACATATGAGGAACTGCTATCAAAAGCATTCGATAGTGTCAGCGAAAGCGACCCAGATGTTGAAACAACCCAGAATAATTACGAGAGATTCCTGCGGGACCAAGCCGAAAAACACAATATTATTGACAAAGTCAGGGCCTATCAAGAAAGAGAATATAACGTCAACTCTGAGGGCGAAATTCATCGTAAGCATTGAACATTGAGGGGGGATAAAATGAATAAACTTTTCCTTGTTCTGCCAGTCAAAGACGAAACCATCATTTCTGTTTTCCTCAGGACATATATGGCGACAGGAATCTCCCCCTTCGCACCCTCCCAAACACACCAACTCAGCATCAACCCGTATACACTTGAGCCGCAACTACCTAATGAGATCAAAAATATTGCTAACAAACTCCCAGACGGGCACCCATGGAGAGATCCGGACACCATTGTTTTAGAGCATACAAATTTTGAGTACTACATCACATTTGAAGACTACGAACAAAAGAACCTCCTTCTAAAAAGCATTACCAAACAGAACAATCCCAAGATAGTTCGTAAGTATCTCGAAATCACCTCACGCTACCCTGGGCATCGAGGCAAAACGAACTCATACAACTTCTGCCTCAGTTGCCTCAAAGAAAGCCTCTCTAATCTTGGCTTCACTTATTACAACAGGAGACACCAACTCCCAGGAGAGACTTTCTGTTGGAAGCATCGAGAACCCCTCTATCACGGCTGCCAAAAATGTGGCCCATACCCATTACGAAAATTCATTTCGCTCCCTGGGTTCTGCCACTGCACTGGAGGAATAACGCCACTGCCTGTCAATGAGCCTCCGATTAAACACTCGCCTGACTTCCTCTGGTTGACGGATCAAAATAGCTTTTTGATGGAAAAAAGCTTCAAACCTTGCGAAAACTTTTCAGAAGTAATTATGCATGTCATTGAAAATGAAAGCTTCTTGGTTGAAAACACTCTAAAAATCGATAGAATTTTCAATCTTATAAAAGAACGTTATAGCGAAAATTTCATAAAATTCATGGACATCAATAACCATATAAAAATAAATTATAATTCTAAAAAAAGGGGGCTAATAAAATCATCATTTACAAATATTTATCCATTAAGTAAAAAAACAATGACAATATTATCAATAATAATTATAGGATTATTTTTTGAAAATTTGTCTGATTTTTTTTCATATTACGAAAAAAAATTCTACGAGATAAAGGAAAAGAATGGACATCTGTGCCCAATAAAAACTACAGAAAATAACAATATATATTTAACCCTTAAACATTTTCATAGTTATAAAACAAAAAACCTTGAAATAATAAGCAGAATCACTGGAATTGACAAAGGGGAACTTGCAAGAGTTGCTTTTGCAACAAATTTTGACGCACCAAACCCAGAGCATGACATGAGACAAAAGCTAACGGACTTACAATTATCAAAAATAAAAAGACTTGAAGAAGATTATCAACGAAAAAAGAAAAACAATGCCGCCAACCAATCCCCCCATTATCTAATAGAGAGTAGTGCGAAATCCTATTACAACCCGCTACTTACAACCCCCAATGGTGACTATCTCTGATAACGTTATGTACTGGCATCTCCCAATACCGGCCCCGGAAGAAACGGTCTATTCTGTTCTTAGCAGAGCCCTGTATTGTAATGGACGACCCTACGGAAAGACACTCAAAGAACTAACCAGAACTCGCCAAGCAACATCGCTTTTTTCAGTTTTTCCCCCAATAATTTTTCACATTTCCGAACAAGTTCATCCACACCATCCTTGGTCTTCTATTGAATGTATCTTGAAAAATCATACAACACTTCCATACTTCATTTACTTTTCCCCGCCCGAATATCGCAGCCACATCTTTAATAACTGCAACTCACTGAAATTCATCGAGGATCTACACAAAACCCTAGGCCTGACTGTTTATCCGTATCGAGCCTCCCCTTCTTGCCCACAATTCTGCACACTATGTCTAATCGAAGACCTGAATCAAGTTGGGTTCAGTTTCTACCACAGAGAGCATCAACTACCCGGGGTCAACACGTGCTGGAAACACAGATGTACGCTTTATAACGGCTGCCAAATATGCGGTCCGTACCCAATAAAGAGATGTCCTCTATTACCTCCCGGAATATGCAACTGTGTTGGAGGAATTTCTCCTCTAGCCGTGCAGGAAGTAACGAGTCTGACAGAACCACTCTTCTGGCTCACAAAAGAAAGTACCCATCTACTAGACTTACCCACACCGAACAATGGGAATACATATTCAGCACTTAAGTCAGCAGCAATATCTCAAGGATTTATGCAGGGGGCTCACCTGGACTATAAAATGCTTTCCCTAGCGCTGGAAAAACGATTTGGCAGGAATACTTTAGACCAGCTAAATATACCAACAGCACAAAATGGCAGGTTCGAAAAATGGTTAGCAAGGAAATTTCAACTCAGCCGACATTCACGACGCCAGCCACATACGATTCATACCCTTCTGTTCATTGCTGTATTTTTCAAAAGTGTAATGGATTTCATTTCAATCCTCGAATCCGAACCGGCGCAGACTATTAGTTTCTTAAAAAAGCAACCAGATGACAAAACTGCCAGGGTTTCCTTACAATCCATCCTTGAACTGCGTGACAACTCCACACTCGGAATATCCGGAATAGCGTCAGCATTAAATACCACCCCAAACATAATTATCCGAAAAATCAAACAGGTTAAGACCCATTTCCCATTAAGAGAAGGAACTTTAAGACGGGTCGGAACCTCCAATTTACGTGACATTAGCAACGCACTTAAAGCAGGTGATTCAAAACAAGAGATCGCATTCCGGCACAAATGTGGCGAATGGATAATAAGCCTGATAGAACTCGACAATCCCAAGCTCTCTGCGCTTCGAAAAGCAGCCAAAAGGTCAAGGTTAGTCCACAAACACAGACAAAACCTCTACAACCTTCAAAAAAACGAACCGGCCCTCACACGGTCAAAACTTCACTCAAAGCACTATGCTGTATACGATTATTTAAACAAACATGATACCGACTGGTTCAACAAACGGCTCCCACCCACGAACTGCAAACAGGAAAAAAGTAATAGAACTGAACGGAAAAACTGGAAAATTATTGATCAGAATGCGGCCCGAACCATACGCAAACACCTCCTAGAAGAGCATCAGCACACCAAGCCCAAATGGCGAACACAGACCGGTCTCTTAATCGTCGCAGGGATACTGAGTCAGTATCATGCAAATCCGAAACGGTTTCCTTCCGTCAAACGGTTATTGGAGAAAATCTGCGAGAGTCGTGACGTGTTCACAGAAAGAAAACTTTCCTGGGCCATCACCGAAATGAAACGGCAAGGAATAGGCCTCTCCATTAATCAGCTACGGAGAGTCGCGGGACTTACTGCTAAAGATGTGAGAGAAAAATCTGATTTCATCAGTGAATTTGCGAGAATGGTCAATTGCGAAATGGCGGAGGGAGCTTTTTTCTCGACACAAATTCAATCACAAAAACTTACAAGACAAGAAAATCAAGTGATTGACTAACAAACAAGACCGCGAAGCGTGCTTCCTGAACATCCTCTAAGTAATCCTTAAAAGTGCCCATAAATTTTCAAATGGAGAAAGTCACTCGCTCAGCAATAGCCAAAGTGGATGCCTTGACTTTTTACTGACAATTATTATCTAAAAAAACCAATAAGTACTTTATTTGTTATAGATGTTTAGCTAACTTTTGTCAGTAAATGGAAGCTAAACAACTGAAATTAAATCATCAGATGTTTAGCTAACAATTGTCATTACCCAATGTGAAATTATGAATTTATGATCAGCGTAGAAGCGAGCCGCGGCGTCATGTAATCGAGCCGCCCGCATGGTCCCGTCAAAAAACAGGATTGGTCATGTTACATGTTTTGCCCGTGAACCGAAAGTCTATTTGTGTAAAACCCGATCGGCAGCAGACCTTCAGCCGCTTCACCGGCCGGCGAAAGGCGCTTGACAATCCCCAGGGGCGGCTGTCTAATGTCGACATTCTCTCTCCAGCGCGGATCACCACTATGCAGATCGTCAAAAAAACCTATAAAGATCAAGTTATTGACCATGTTTACCAACTACTGCTCCAGGGCGACCTGAAGCCGGGGGATCAGCTCAAGGAGAGCCTGTTGGCGGCACAAATGGGGATCAGCCGGGCGCCGATCCGCGAGGCGATGAAAGAGCTGATCATGAACGGGCTGGTCGACTACCGCCCACAGGTCGGCAACTTCATCCCAGTCCTCTCGCCCAAGCAGGTTATCGACAGCTATACCACCCGGGGAATCCTGGAGGGCTATGCGATCATGGAGACCCGTAACAGCTTTTCGGCGGAGGAGATCGACAAGCTCGAGAACCTGACAACCCTGATGGAGCGCCAGGCGGAGAAGGGGAATCACAAGATGGTCGTCGAGACCGGCGGGGAATTTCACGACCTGCTGATCAGCAAATGTGACAATGTCCAGTTGCTGGATTACACCGACCGACTGAGCCTGAAACTGCACATCCTTTTTTATAAGAACTGGGGGCGGCTCTACACGCCGCAGGAAATCGGCCAGCGCCACAGGGACATCGTCAACAGCCTGCGCAACGGCGATCCGGACCAGATCGAAAAGGTGGTGCGCAATCACTACATCGAGACCGGTACCAAGATTGCCGAGCTGCTGTAACCGGAGACAAAGCCCCCCCCTACCCTTCGACGCGCTCCTCAAGGTCGATTGGATTAAATCATCCGTATTCAGTATACTGGTCTTCTTTTATTCGCCGACCCCGGCGAACCGCTCGTTTTAACACTCTTTTTTCCTCAACGGTAAATTTTATGCCGGCATTGAATCTCAGGCCTCTGCGCGCCTTAGGCGTTCTGTTTCTGTTCGGATTGCTGATCTCCCTCGGCAATCCGGCGCGCATATTCGCCGAGGATGCCCCTCCGCCGCCCCTCTCCAACCTCATCATCGTCGGCGGCGATCTCAACTACCCTCCATATGAATATCTCGATCAGGATGGTCTGCCGACCGGCTACAATGTCGAGCTGAGCCAGGCGATCGCCCAGGTGATGGGGATGGAGATCAACATCCAACTCGACACCTGGGGGGAGATGCGCCGCAAGCTGGAGGAGGGAAAAGTCGACATCCTGATGGGGATGGCGCATACAACCGAACGCCTCGATGAAGTCAGTTTTTCCATCCCCCACGCCAAGGTTCACCAGGCAATCTGGACCCGCAAGGGGACCGTGAACATCCGCACCGTGAAAGACCTAGCCGGCAAGGAAGTCATCGTCATGAAGGGGAGTGTTATGCACGACTTCATGATCGAAAATGGAATCCCGGCCGATCTGTTCATGGTTCAGACCCTCTCCGATGCCCTGCGCTTGCTCGCCTCGGGGCAGCATGACTGCGCCCTGGTCGCCAAGCTGCCGGGGGAATACCTGCTCAGCGAAACCGAGCTGAACAACATCGAACCGATCGCTCGCCCGATCGTCGCCCAGGATTACGGTTTCGCCGTCAAGAAGGGGAACAAGGAACTGCTGGCACGCTTCAACGAGGGGCTGTCACTGCTGAAGAAATCGGGGCGCTATCGCCAGATCCACGAGAAGTGGCTGGGGGTTCTCCCCTCGGCCGGGGTCCCCTGGGAGAACATCATCCGTTACGGCTCGCTGATCCTCGGGCCGATCCTGACGGTACTGCTGATTTTCGTTCTCTGGTCGCGGACGCTGCGCCGCCAGGTGGCGGTGCGGACCAAGGAACTGGAGCGTGAGATTGTCGAGCGCAAGCGCGCCGCGGAAGAGCTGCAGGTGCGTCAGAAGCAGCTGCTCCATGCCGACAAGATGGCCTCGCTCGGGATTCTCGTCTCCGGCGTCGCCCACGAGATCAACAATCCGAACGGCCTGATCCAGCTCAGCGTCCCGCAGCTGTCGAAGGCCTATAAGGATATAGAACCTATTCTGGAGAGCCACTACCAGGAGCATGGCGATTACCCCCTCGGCTGGTTCAACTATTCACGAATGCGGAAAGAGATCCCCACCATGCTGCAGGAGATGCTGGAGAGCTCGAACCGGATTAAACGCACGGTCGAGGATCTGAAGGATTTCGCCCGCCGCAACGATGCCGGGCGCGATGACGCGGTCGATCTCAACGAGGTGGTTCAGGCGGCCCTGCGCCTGGTGAAAAACACCATCGACAAATCGACCAGCCATTTCCGCGTCGACTACGCCGTCAACCTGCCGCGCTTCCGCGGCAACGGCCACCGTATCGAGCAGGTTATCGTCAATCTGGTACTCAACGCCTGCCAGGCCCTGACCTCTACGAACCAGCAGATCGCTCTGCGCACCTGGTACGAACGCCCCCAGGATCAGGTCGTCCTTGAGGTCCGGGACCAGGGGCACGGGATGGATGCCACGACCCTGGCCCATATCACCGACCCCTTCTTCACGACCAAGCGCGAGAGCGGCGGGACCGGGCTCGGCCTGTCGATCTCCGAAGGCATCATCAAGGACCACCAGGGGCGGCTCGATTTCCAGTCCGAAAGCGGTCAAGGGATGCGGGTCCGTGTCTATTTACCGGTTTACAAGGAGAGTCCGTGATGGAGAAAGCGCACTACCCGTCGTTCGGGGTTCTGCTGGTCGACGATGAACTCCCCTGGCTGCGCAGCCTGGGGATGACCCTGGAAGGTCCCGGAGGGATCAACAATCTGGTCCTCTGCCAGGACAGCAGAGAGGCGCTGCCGCTGCTCCAGCAACAGGACATCGGCCTGGTCCTGCTCGACCTGACCATGCCCCACATCTCCGGCGAGGAACTGCTGGAACGGATCGTCACCGATTTCCCCCACGTCCGGGTCATCATCCTCAGCGGCATGAACCAGCTGGAGACCGCGGTCAGCTGCATGCGTGCCGGGGCATTCGATTATTTCGTCAAGACCGTTGACGAAGAACGCCTGGTCGACGGCGTCCGGAGGGCGATCCGGATGATCGAGCTTGAACGTGAGAACCGGGCGATCCGCAGCCATATCTTCCGTGGACGGCTCGACGCGCCGGAGGCCTTCGCCGCGATCGTGACCTGCAACCCGGCGATGCGTACCCGCTTTCAGTATGTCGAAGCGGTCGCGTCGAGTGTCCAGCCGATCATGATCACCGGCGAGAGCGGCGTCGGTAAAGAGCTGATCGCCAAAGCGATCCACACCCTCTCAGGGCGCACAGGGCCGCTGGTCTCGGTCAACGTCGCCGGTCTTGATGACAATGTCTTCGCCGACACCCTCTTCGGCCATGTGCGGGGCGCCTTCACCGGCGCCGAGGGGGAACGCAAGGGGATGATCGAATCGGCGGCGGCGGGAACCCTGTTCCTCGACGAGATCGGCGACCTGAGCCAGGCTTCGCAGGTCAAACTGCTGCGCCTGCTGCAGGACGGTAAATATTACCCGCTGGGGAGCGACCAGACAAAACAGATGTCGGCCCGAATCGTCGTTGCAACCCACGCCGATCTCGACGCCAAAATGGCCAGCGGTGAATTCCGCCGCGATCTCTACTACCGCCTGATCTCCCACCATGTGCAACTCCCCCCGTTGCGGGAACGGAAAGAGGACATCCCTCTGCTGCTCGACCGCTTTCTCGCCGAAGCCGCCGAACAACTGGGCAAGAGCAAGCCGACGCCACCGAAAGAGCTGGCGGTGCTGCTGTCGACCTACGATTTCCCGGGCAACGTCCGCGAACTGGAAGCGATGGTCTATGATGCCGTCAGCCTGCACACCGGCAAGACCCTGTCGATGAAAAGTTTCCTTGAGCGGATTGGCGCGAGGGAACAAGCCCACGCTGCGACAAGCTGCGGAGGAGCCGAAAACCCCTTCGCCCCTCTGGAAACCCTCCCCACCCTGCAGGATGCGGCCCAGCTGCTGGTCGATGAAGCCCTAGAGCGTTCAGCTGGCAATCAGAGCATCGCCGCCCGCCTGCTCGGTATTTCCCAACCCGCGCTGAGCAAACGCCTGAAGCAGGCCCAAGAGAAAGGGGTATAACTTTTGTTATATCTGACTGGCTTGGTTATACCAGGACAACGCCCTTAAATTACTGGATAATTTTACATCTTTGCAAATTTTGTGGCACCCCAGGTTATACCCTTTCCGCCCCCCTGGAGATGTCGAGCAAAACTCTAAAACATTAGTATAATCAGCAGATTATCTCCTCACCAAAGCAACTGGTATTCTCTTTGCTATACTTTCCCCTCAGTATTTAAGCCCCACGTTGGCAGTGGACCAAAACTTTCTTGAGGAGGATTCAGAATGAAAAAGTACTTCGTCTTTATGTTGGCCCTGGCACTGACCGTCAGTTTCTCGTCCGTGATCGTGCCCGAAGCCAAAGCTGAAAACCAGTTTGTCACCATCGGTACCGGCGGCGTTACCGGTGTTTATTACCCGACCGGTGGCGCAATCTGCCGCCTAGTCAACAAGACCAGAAAAGAGCACGGCATCCGTTGCTCCGTCGAAAGTACCGGCGGTTCCGTTTACAACCTGAATACCATTGCAGCCGGCGAGCTCGACATGGGTGTTGCCCAGTCCGACTGGCAATATCATGCCTACAACGGCACCAGCAAGTTTGCAGAGCAAGGGGCCAACAAGGATCTGCGCGCCGTGTTCTCGGTTCACCCCGAGCCCTTCACCGTTGTTGCCCGTGCTGATGCCGGCATCAAGAACTTCCAGGACCTCAAAGGCAAGCGCGTCAACGTCGGCAACCCCGGCTCCGGTCAGCGCGGCACCATGGAAGTCCTGATGGGCGCCCTGGGCTGGACCATGGACGACTTCAAACTCGTCTCCGAGCTCAAATCTGCCGAGCAGTCTGCTGCCCTGTGCGACAACAAGATCGACGCCATGGTCTTCACCGTTGGTCACCCCAGTGGTTCGATCAAGGAAGCCACCACCTCCTGTGATTCCGTCCTGGTGAATGTCGCCGGCCCGGAAGTCGACAAGCTGGTTGCTGATAACGCCTATTATCGTACCGCAACCATCCCCGGCGGCATGTATCGTGGCACCGACGAAGACACCAAGACTTTCGGTGTTGGCGCGACCTTCGTCACCTCCGCCAAGGTTCCGGAAGATGTCATCTACAATGTCGTCAAAGCTGTTTTTGAGAACTTCGACGATTTCAAAAAGCTGCATCCGGCATTCGCCAACCTGAAAAAAGAAGAGATGATCAAAGACGGTCTCTCTGCTCCGCTGCATGACGGCGCTGCCAAGTACTACAAGGAAGCCGGCCTGATGTAAGCAAATGGTATAACAACCAAAAAATGCACCGCCAACCGGGCGGTGCATTTTTTTATCATTCTCCCTTTGA
>PKUG01000069.1 GCA_002869665.1 Desulfuromonas sp.
AAGAGTGTCGAAACCTTCACAATCAGACGGAACAGGCGGGCTTTTTTCGGGTTTTGTTTTTCGAGGGTCTGGTTGACCCGGGTGTACATCGACTCCCACAACCGCGGCACCGTCGCCACCAGTGTCGGCCGGTATTTTTCCAGGTCGGCAGCAAAGGTCTTGATTGAGGAGTAGACCGTACAGCACCCGTGCGAAAGGGCGAGATACTCCGCTGCCCGCTCGAAGATATGCCAACTCGGCAGAATGGAAACCCAGCGGTCGCTTTCGCGCAGGGCGATCAACGTCGGCAGGGTACGCACGTTGTACATGATATTGCGATGGCGCAGGATGACCCCCTTCGGCTGCCCGGTCGTGCCCGAGGTGTAGATGATGGTGAAGGGGTCGTCGAGGGTCAGGCCGTAACGCCGGGCGACGAATTCGTCGCGGTCGTGCTGCGTCAGGCTGCGATCTTTGAGGATATCGTTGTAACTGTAGGTGTGACTGAACCAGCGGTGGGTCTCTTCGCCGACCATGACAAAGATCGCCTTCAACTTCTTCAGCTGCTTCAGGCGCTCTTCGTGGGACTTGAGCAACTGTTCGGTTTCGCAGATCAGGAACTCGCACTCCGCATGGCGAAGGATGAACTCAAGCTCCTGCGTCGGCGTATCACTGCCGCGCGGCACGCTGATCGCCCCCAACGACAGCAGGGCGAAATCAGTCACCATCCAGGCATAGCGATTGTCCGACAGCAGCATGACCTTGCTGCCCTTGGTGATCTTATGCTGTTTAAATGCCTTGGCGAGGATCAGGGCATCATCGAACAACTTGGCGTAGCTGACCTCGAGCTCGGCCTGTTCGGACCGATAGATGAAAGCCGTACGCTCGGCGTAGCTGAAGCTGCTGTTGAGCAGCACATCGAACAGGGTGCTGGTGGAACCGGTCACGGGCATAGGCTATCCTTCCGCGGGGAGAGGGAACAATAGCGGATGTCAAGGAGCAACAACCGGAATCAGTCGAAACAATCGGAACGGTACATCATCGCCAGCCGACCACGACTGGCCAGACAATCGGGACAGAGCTCCCCATCGTCACCGTAATCCTCCCGGGCCAGGATCTGCCCGGCAAGCTGGGCCGGGTCGGTCAGTTCCTGGGCGGGGTCAAAGTCCTTACCGCACATGCGGCAGCTTTTCAAATCGAACATCGCGCACGCACCAGATCGGCCATGGCATCGAGAAAATCGCCATGGTCGTTGAGCGACGGGGCACGGCAGAAATGAACGATCCCCAACTCCGTCGCCAGGTCACGATACTCGACATCAATCTCCTCGAGGGTTTCGATGTGATCTGAAACGAAGGAGACCGGCACGATCAGCACGGCACCACGCCCATCTTCCGCCAGCTTGTGCAGCATCTCGTCAGTGCCCGGCTCCATCCACTTGACCGGGCCGCTGCGGCTCTGGTAGGCAATCGACCATTCATGCTCGCCAACCCGGGCCATCACTTCACTGACCGTTGTTTCGACATGCTGCTGGTAGGGGTCACCCTGGTCGATGAATTTCTGCGGCAGGGCATGCGCGGAAAAGAGAATGTAGACATCGTCGCGCATCAGGTCGTGATAGGTGTCGAGCCCTTCGTTGACCCGCGTGGCCAGGGAATCAAGATAGCCGGGCCAGTCGTACCAGTCCTCGATCAACTGGTAGTCGAGCGAAGGGAAGACCTTTTGCGCCGCGCGCTTGAAATCGTTGATGCTGCTGCCGCTCGTCGCCCGGGTGTAATGGGGGTAAAGGGAAACGACAATGGCGCGTTCGATGCCATCCACCTTGATCTGCTGCAACACCTCCTCGGCCCGCGGATGCCAGTAACGCATGATCACGTAAGGGCGGACGTTCGCGCCCAGGCGTTCGGCGATTCCGGCGGCCTGCTTCTGCGTCCATTCGAGAAGCGGTGACTTGCCACCGATCAGGCGGTAGTTCTCGACCACCTTTTTCGCCCGCCGCTTGGAAATCATCTTCGCGAACGGCTTCTGCAGCAAGGCACCCGCCGGCAGCTCGATCAGTTCACGGTCGCAGAACAGGTTATAAAGGAACGGCTCGACCGCTTCGAGCGAATCGGGACCACCCATGTTGAGGAGGATAAGTGCGGTGGACTGTTGGTCGGTCATCAGGATACCCCCGGCCTTCGACATAGTTCAGAGGGAGAAAAAGGGGTGGGATTACAGATCCCACCCCTTTTTTGATTTTACACAAAATTTTCCCCAGGCAAAGCCACCCTTGTATCTGGGTCGCTCAAAAGGGCCTGGATGCAAGGCGCCGCTTTCTCTGAGGAGTGAGGCGTGGCCAGAGCCACGCTGCAGCGACGAAGGGAAAGCGCAACGCAGCAGACGGGTGCTTTTCAGCGGCCCTTAGCACTCAGGCGGTGGACGCACTCGACCATATGTATCGCATTCTCCGGCGGCACCGTCGGCAGAATACCGTGCCCCAGGTTGAAGATGAAGCCGGGGCGGTCGGCGTTCTCGTCGAGAATCCGCTGGACCTCTTTCTCAATATAATCCTTGGGCGCGTAGAGCACCGTCGGATCGAGATTCCCCTGAACGGCAATATCGGGGCCGAGAATGTCGCGTGCCTTGCCGAGGTTGACGTGCCAGTCGAGACCAACGACATCGCTGCCGGCTTCCTTGACCAGCTCAAGCATGCCACCACCCCCTTTGACAAAGTAGATGACCGGAACACCGTCGCGGTTGAGCCCATCGATCAGGGTCTTGACGTAAGGAAGGATGTAGCGCTCGAAGTCATGCGGTGCAAGCAGGCCGCCCCAGGTATCGAAAATCTGGATCGCCTGGGCACCCGCTTCGATCTGCATGTTCAGATAACGCCGATCCATCTCGGTGATCTTCTTCATCAGGGCATCGTAAAGCGGAAAGTCGGAATACATCATCTGCTTGAGGCTGGCGAAGTCCTTGCTCCCCTTCCCTTCGACCATGTAGCAGGCCAGGGTAAAGGGGGCGCCGCCGAAACCGATCAAGGGAACCCGCCCCTCGAAGGCGACGCGCAGGCGCTTGATGATCTCGGGAACATAGGAGACGGCCTCGGCCATGTTCTCCGGAACAATCAGGGCATCGACATCGGCGGCCGTGCGGATCGGGCTCTCGAAAACCGGACCGGGGACGAAGTCGAGCTTCATTCCCATCGGCTCGATCGGGGTGAGGATGTCGGAGAAGAGGATCGCCGCGTCGGCATCAAGGATATCGATCGGCTGGATGGTCACCTCTGCCGCTCGGGCCGGGTCCTTGCACAGATCGAGGAAGGTTCCACCGCCCTGAGCCCGAACCGCCTTGTATTGGGGAAGGTAGCGGCCGGCCTGACGCATCAACCAGACGGGTACACGATCAACCGGCTGACACCAGCAGGCCTTGAGGAAATTGTATTCGGTCATCTGTTCTCTTCTCCTGTAATGTTTTTATCTCTCGGGGTGCTTCATCGCACCCTGTTTAATTTTTCGTGAGCATCAGGGCGCGATAAAGCGCGCTCTGACATAAGTTATTTTGCGGCGTTTTCGGCTGCTTCTTTTTCCATCCGCTTACGGGTCCGCACCGGGATGTAACTGCAGAAGGGCTCTTCGGCCATATAATCGCCGTAAACCGCATCTGCCCGGGCCCGGCAACCGCCACAGACGTTGACGAATTCGCACTCGCCGCACTTTCCCTCGTACTTGCTGAAGTCGCGCAGATCATTGAAAACCTTCGAATTGAACCAGAGCTCCTTGAAGGGGATCTGCTTGACGTTACCGACCGAAGAATGGAAATAGGAGCAGGGCTTCAGATTACCGAAACAGTCGATCAGGCAGATTGTCTGGGCGGCAATACACCCCTTGCCGCCGCCGGTTGAAAAGGTCAGGCTGCGGCGTTTGAAGTCGACCCCTTCGGCCTTGGCCATCTGCGGCACGATGCGGTAGTAGTGCGGCGCGCAGGTCGGACGCATGAGGATGTCGTCCTCGTGTTTCTCCTGCTCGTAGTGCCAGGCCAGAATCTCTTCATAGTCCTCGGCCGAGATCAGTTCGCTCATGATCTCCTCTCCGCGTCCGGTCGGGACGATCATGAACATGTACCAGGCCGTCGCTCCGAGCTCCTTGGCGACCTTGAAAGTCGCAGCGATGTCATGTTGGTTACGCTTGGTAAAGGACGAGTTGATGAGGAACTTGATTCCGTTGCGCTTGAGGGTTTCGGCACCGCGCACCACGCCCTCAAAGGCGCCCGGACAGGCGCGGAAATCATCATGGATTTCGGCCGTTGAACCATCGAGCGAGAGGGAGACCATCTTGATATCGGCGTCCTTCATCTTGGCACAGACCTCGTCAGTGATCAGCGTGCCGTTGGTCGCCATGCACATCCGCAACCCTTTCGAGGTGCCATACTTGGCAATATCGAAGATATCGGCGCGCATCAGCGGCTCGCCACCGGAAAGAACCATGACCGGCTGGCTGACCTCACAGATATCGTCGATCAGCTTATAGGCCTCTTCAGTATTGAAGTCCCCCACCGCGGCATCCATGTCCGACGAGCAACGACAATGGACGCAGTTGAGGTTACAGCGCTGGGTACTCTCCCAGGCGATCCATTTGGGGATAAATTCTTCGTTTTTTGGGCTCATGAGATATACTCCTGCTAAAAGTGCCTGAAACTTACAAGCTACTATAGGTTCGGCTGTGGGTTCAAGGATTCTCGACCAATTTGCTCTGCTTTTATCCTTGGCGATTTCCTCTACTGCCGCCACAGCGACCTGCCCCCCCCTTCCGAGCCAGCGGATTATACAGAAGTCAATCCCATTTTGGGACCCTTTTGTCGCCGTCTGGACGTGGCCGGGGAAATCTGTATACAACACCTGTCGCCCTTTGCCAAAAACATATCAATATTAAGATATTGCGTAAACCGCATGCAGAATAAAGTTCTAGTGTTACTGCTTGACCACTACCTATCCATATGATAGCTTGCTAGGGAATTCTAAAAGAACCTTAACCTAGGTTTTTTCTAACAATTTTATGGCTGGAAGGAGAACGGATTAATGGGCATTCGAATGAAATCCATCTTGGTCATGGGCATCATCGGCCTGATCGCAATCGTTGCTATCGGGGTAACCAGTTACAAGCTGAGTATCGACAATGCAATGAAAGAGAACCAGGTCAAAACTCACATCATCCTGAACTATGCCATGTCGACTATGGACTACATGAAAAAAGTCCAAAAGCCGCTGGTCAGTCAGTTGATCGAGTCCGACCGTTTCTACCCTGAACTGCAGTCTGGTTTCGTTAGTGCCCGCGGCACCTTCGAACTTTTCCAGAAAGCCTATCCATGCTACACCTTCCGGCAGGCAACCCTTGATCCGCTGAACCCCTACAACAAAGCGGACCAGCAGGAAGTTGCCCTGATCCAAAAGTTCAAAGCCAACAAAGGCCTCAAGTCGGAAGAGGGTATCATGACGCGCAACGGCGAAGAGGTTTATTACTTCGCGCAGCCGGTCTCTGTTGACAATGAGGGCTGCCTGCGTTGTCACGGCGACCCGGTTGACGCGCCGAAAGACCAGGTGGAGATTTACGGCGAAACCGATGGCTACAACTGGAAGATGAATGACACCGTCGCCGCCTTCGTCATTTACATTCCGACTGCTGCTGCAATCAAGGATGCCCAGACCCTTTCAGGAACTCTGGTTGCCATTGCCGCCATCGGGATGCTGCTGACCCTGCTGGGCATCTGGATCTTCCTGAACACCTCCGTCGTTTCGCCGATCGTTCACCTGGCCGAGCGGACCGAGCATTTCAGCCTCGGTGAGAACCTGGATGATCCGATTGCGACCAAGTCATCCGGTGAAATCGGTGTCCTTGCAAACGCGATTGAAAGATTGCGGATCAGCCTGGTGAAACTCTTGAAATAGAGGTCGGCACATGAACAAATTCTACTCGATCATCATATTGACGTTCATCCTGTCCCTGAGTTTCAGTCCGCTCCTGGCTTTCGCAGACGAGTGTACTGATCTCAAGCAACAGATCAGAAAAGAGAAGGATTTGCTCAAGCAGGAAGATTTTATCTTCGAAGCACTGGATCTTTGCGAGGATGATCCCGAGGTTCACTATCTCAGTGGCTATTACGAAGAACGCCTGCGCTTCTACAATGACGCCCTCGAAGAGTACCTGATGGCAACGGAACTCGATAAGGGTTACGCCAAGGCCTATTTCGGCCAGGGTGACGTCTACATGGTTCTCGGCAATATCGAGGCGGCGATTGACGCCGATGAAACAGGTCTGAGCTACAAGGAAAGCAGAAGAGCACGGGCATCCCTGGAACTGGCCCAGATCAAACGCAAGGCCGAAACGGGTGGTGAGGTTACCTCTGAGGAGATCGTCCGGGTCATGCAGGAGGATGTCAGCACGATAGAACCTGCCGAAGGAACGACCGTCGGCCCGATCCTCAGAATGCAGATTCAGTTCCGGATCGATTCTTCGCAGCTTTCCGAAACGGCTAAAGCTCAGCTGGAAACGGTTGCCGCTGCGCTGCTGAATGACGCCTTCAAAGGGCAGAAGTTTGAAATTTCCGGGCACACCGACAGCTCCGGAGCAGCCAGCGCCAACCTGACACTCTCCAAAGAACGGGCCGAGCAGGTGAAGAAGGCCCTGGTTGAAAACTACTCTGTGCCGGCCGACAAGCTCGTTGTTGCTTATTATGGAGACACACGCCCAGCAGTTCCGAATACATCGGCAGAAAACCGGGCCATCAATCGGCGGGTGGAATTCAAGAAGCTGAACTAATAAAAGGAAGCCACGATGTCAAGCCTGCAGGAACTCAAGGATGTCGTCAGCGAATTATCCGGGGTCCGTAAAATGGTCGTCGTCGCGAGAGACGGAACGCCACTCTCGCACGACGGCGACAAACGGGACAAACTCGGAGCCTATGTTGCCTATGCGGCCATGACCGTGGAGCAAATGCGCTCATCTCTTGGCTTCAACGGTCCCTACCATATGATCATGGAGCAGCGCTCCGGGGAGAAGGTTCTGGCGTTACTCGGCGAACAGGTCATTCTGGGGCTGGATCTTGACGCACAGAGTTCCACGACTGCCATTCTGGATCGTATCAACCCTGTTTTCGAACTTATAGCAATCTGACGAGGCCGGCATGCAAAATCTCATGGAAGAAATCAAAATGTCCCCCGGTGTCATGGGGGCATGTGTCTACACCAACGACAACGGAATCATCGCATCGAACCTGCCCGGGATTTTCAAACCCGAGACCCAGGAAAAGATTGGCAGTACGCTGCAGCGGATTTTCAAGCTTAACGAAACGGTAAAGCTGGATGTCAATTCACTGGAGATTCAGTATGACGAAGCCCTGATCCTCGTCAAGCAACTCTGCGCCAAGGCTGCCTTGATCTTAATCTGCGAGCCCGAGGCGAACCTGCACCTGATCAACATGTCGACCAGCGTCATGGCCGAAGATCTGAAACAGCAGGTTGCAGCCTGCGCCGGCACAGCACAACAAGCGGCGGCACCGACTGCTGCACCCGCAACGGCCCCAGCGGAACCCGAGGACCCCAAAGAGGTTCTCAACGGTCCCCTGGCCCAGGAATTTGCCACCATAAAAAACGCTCTGGCCATGCATATCGGCCCGGTTGCCGGCAAGATGCTTGAAAAGCATTTGAAGACTTGGCTGCAACAGGGTGCCTCGGGAAAAGCCCGACTGAAGGACCTGCTTGTCTTGCTGGCTGCGGAAATCGACTCGGCGGAAGAAAAGCAACAATTCCTTTCCGAGGCGGAAAAAGCACTTTAAGTTCAAACGTTCAGCAAAAAGAAGAGGCCGGGAGTTTTTTAGCTCCCGGCCTCTTCTTTTTGCTATATTTTCAGCTTGCCCCTCAACACACTGCAGCACGCTGTTCCTGGGGGAAAAGCTCGGCGAAGACATCTTTGACCGTCGTAATCTTATCGGCCTTCCAGGCATTCGTACCACAGAAAATCAAACCGGTAGCCACATCTCCGAGCCGGGCGCGATCCAGCGCATGGACAATACAGAAACGCTCCCGTTCAGCCTTATAGGTACACTTTTTCAGGCAGTTGACGGAGCAATGAACATCAAGATCAACATCGTGCTGGCGAACACCATCGATGTTCTTTCGAATGGCCCGCCCCGGCAACCCCGCCGGACTCATGATCAAACCGATGTACTCCTGGGTACATTCCAGATAGGCCTGCTTGAAGGCATCATCGGCATCACATTCTTCAGTCACGACAAAACGCGTTCCCATCTGCACGGCATCAGCGCCCTGGGCCAAGGCATATTCCAGGTCGTCACGACCCCAGACGCCACCGGCAGCGATAACCGGGATATCGAGGTTCCAGGTTTCCGCGAAGTAACTCTTCACGCCGCGAACCGTCGCGTACTGATCATACTCACCAGTGCCGATCTTCTCCGGTTTTTCACCCAGGTGACCGCCTGCGGTATCGGGATCTTCAACAACAACAGCATCCGGCAGGCGCCCATAGGCTTTGTTCCATTTACGGGCAATCAGCTCCGCAGCCTTGATCGACGAAACGATCGGCACCAGGGCCACATCGGGATAGCCAGCCGTCAAATCCGGCAAGTTCATCGGCAAGCCAGCGCCACTGATGATCAGCTTGGCGCCACCGGCACAGGCTGCGCGAACGGCATCGTCATAATCGTTGACGGCAACCATGCAGTTGACGCCGATAACACCATCCGGGGCGATCTCGTAAGCTTTGCGTAATTCCTCTTTGAGGGCATCGCAGTCGGCCTGGAAAAAGTTGTGCCCGTCGAAGTCGGGATTCCCCAGCCCCAGCCCCGCCGAAGCGATAATTCCGACACCACCGTTCAATGCGACATGCCCGGCCAGACGGTACCCGGAGACACGAACTCCCATCCCCCCTTGAACCACCGGATAGGGGACCCAGTGCCGCCCAATTTTCAATCCTTGCATCGTGCTCACTCCTATGAAAATTTCGCCCGATCATAACAGCGCCCCCTGGCACCAAGTGTAATAGTTGTGTAAAACTTGGCAGGAATGAATAAAAAGGAGAGAGACAAGCGGAATGCACGCACCCCCGTTTCAGCTTGTTGTTTCAACAACGCAAATGGTAATAAATGCGGATGAAACTTATTCGTCGCCTCTTCCATCCCCTGATCACCTTCATCAGTATCCAGATTCTCTGGATCCTGGTTCTGGTCTCGTGGATCTACTGGTTCCTCGGCCGCCACCAGCAACTCAAAGAACTGGCGGAACGCTACCAGACGGACTGGTTGCCCGACAGAGGAGATTGGCTGATCCTCGCCGAAGGGATCGTCCTGTTGGTCGCCATCCTGATCGGCATCTACGTTATTTTCATCTACTGGAAACGGCAGGCCTCGCTCTATCGCGCCCAGCGCAACTTTATCCATCAGGTCACCCATGAACTGAAATCCCCTCTCGCCTCCATCCAACTCCACCTGGAAACCATCCAGTTACGCCACCCCAGTGGCGAGCAACTGGACAAACTCGTGGGCATGATGCAGGGGGATACTGACCGCCTGAACGGCCTGATCAGCAACCTGCTGACCGCCGGACGGATTGAACACAAGGCAGCCAGACTGAACCTGGAACAGGGGGATTTTTCGCGCTTCCTTGACAGCTACCTCACACGGACGAAAGAGAGTCTCCCGACTCAGACCCACCTCAACTGGACAATTGAACCAGAGTTGGAAGTCCGCTTCGAGAAAGAATCCCTTGAAACCGTCCTGCGCAACCTACTGGAGAACGCTCAGATTTATGCCGATGGCGAGGCCATCATCGATGTTAGCCTCAGGAAGGACGGGGAAATGGCCCACCTGGTCTTCAGTGATCAGGGGCAGGGAATCCCTCCAGCGTACAAGAAAAAAGTCTTCCGCATGTTTTACCGTCTGCGCCAGAGCGGCAAGACGATTCGCGGCAGCGGCCTCGGCCTCTTTATCGTCCGCAATGTCATCCGTCTGCATGGCGGGAAAATCTGGATCGGCACGCCGGAACAGGGGCGAGGAACAACCTTCCATCTACAGTTGCCACTGAGTCAGACTACGGAGAAGAACCATGCCCGATAAAATCCCCCTGCTCCTCGTTGAAGACGAACCGCATATTGCCCAGGGGCTGATCTTCAACCTCGAAGCGGAAGGCTATCGGGTCAACCATGTCGAGACCGGAGAAACGGCACTCCAGGCTCTCGAGCGCGACCGTTACGCCCTGCTGATCCTCGACCTGATGCTGCCGGGCATCGACGGTCTGGAGGTCTGCAGAACTCTGCGCGAGCAGGGGAACCAGATTCCGGTCCTGATGCTGACCGCCAGGGGCGCAGATCAGGATCGCATCGCCGGGCTCAGTACCGGCGCCGATGATTACCTGCCCAAACCGTTCAACCTCCAGGAGTTCCTGCTGCGCATCGCCGCCCTGCTGCGCCGCTCCAACTGGAAAGAAGAGAAGGGCACGGCGCTCCTTTATCGTTTTGGCGCCAACAGTATCGATCTGGAAAACCACGAGGCCGAGACGCCGCAGGGGACAATTCAGCTGACCGGGCTGGAGATCAAGATGCTGCGCCTGTTCTTCGCCAATGAAAACAAGATCTTGACGCGTGCCGATCTGCTCAGGCAGGTGTGGGACATGTCACCGAAAACGGAGACCCGGACCCTCGACAACTTCATCGTCCGGCTGCGCAAATATTTCGAAGCCGACCCTTCCCGCCCGAAACACTTCCGTACGGTCCGCGGTCGCGGCTACCGTTTCGTCCGCGAGCCCTGATCGCCAAACAGTTTTTCAACGCCACAAAAAACATCCGTGACAAAGGTTTGTATCGTGATGCCGTTCCGACTATAATCGGCGTTTCGAACCGGTCATCAGTCAGAAAACAATGTTCTGTCTCATACAATAATCCCGCAAAAGGAGAAACGCATGAAAGCTGTCGTGATCAAGGAATTCGGTGCCCCCGAGGTAATGTCCGTCGGGGAGATCGACAAGCCCACCCCCAAAGCGAATGAGGTTCTGATCAAGGTCGTCGCCACCAGCATCAACCGCCCCGACCTGGTTCAGCGGCTCGGCAACTACCCGCCCCCTCCGGGCGATTCCGAAATTCTCGGCCTCGAAGTCGCCGGCACCATCGCCGAAATCGGCAGCGACGTCAGCGGCTGGAAAGTCGGCGACCGGGTCATGGCCCTGGTCGGCGGCGGCGGCTATGCCGAATACGCCGTGGCTTACGAAAACCACCTGATGCCGATCCCCGAAAGCATGAGCTTTGAAGAAGCCGCCTGCGTCAACGAAAGCTATATCACTGCCTTCCTCAATGTCTTCATGATCGGCGGTCTCGAAGACGGCCAGACCGCCATCCTTCACGGCGGCGGCGGCGGCGTCAACACAGCGGCAATCCAGCTGGCCAAGGCCCTGACCCCGAACGCCAAGCTGATCGTCACCGCGCACCCGAGCAAAATGGAGCGCGTCAAGGAGCTCGGCGTCGATCTGGTCATCGACTTCACCGAAACCCCCGACTTCACCGACGCCATCAAGGAATACACCGGCAAGAAGGGTGTCGACCTGATCCTCGACCATGTCGGCGCCAAGTACCTGAAGCCGAACATGAACTCCCTCGCCTACAAGGGCAAGCTGGTCATCATCGGCGTCATCAGCGGCATCAAGGCTGAACTGAACCTGGCCCTGATGATGGTCAAGCGCCAGCAGATCATCGGTTCGGTTCTGCGCAGCCGTCCGGTTTCTGAAAAAGGGGAAATCATTGCCGAGTTCACCCGCCGGGCATTGCCGAAATTCGCCGATCGCACCATCGTACCGATCATCGAAAAAGTCTTCCCCCTCGACGAGGTCGTCGCCTCCCATCAGATGATGGAAGAGGACAAGCATTTCGGCAAAATTGTTTTGAAAATTTAATTTTGAGGAACTAGAAACTAGGATCTAGGGACGAGGACAAATCCTAAGAACTAGATCCTAGAGCCTAGAACCTGATCATGGTTTCTAAAAATGCCCTTCAAAATCAACGATTTTTCCATCACAACCCTCGAAGATAACAAATTTGTCAAGCCGGTCCGACTTCACTACACCCAGAACGGCACGGCAAAAACCTGGGAGGCCGTCAAGAGTCACGACAGTGTTTCGATCCTGCTTTATCACACCGAGAAGAAGGCATTCCTGCTGGTCAAACAGTTCCGACCAGCGGTCCATCTGCACCATCCCCAGCATACCTTTACCTACGAACTCTGTGCCGGGATCGTCGACAAGGATGCCAGCCTGGAGCAGATCGCCCGCGAAGAGATTGATGAAGAGTGCGGCTACGATGTCCCCGCAGAGTGGATCAAGAAAATCACGTCTTTCTTTACCAATGTCGGCGTCACCGGCAGCCAACAGCATCTGTACTACGCAGAGATCGACGAAACCATGAAGGTCCACGCAGGAGGTGGCGTTCAGACGGAGGAGATCCTGCTGGAATTCATTCCCGTCGCAGACGCGGAAGAGTTTCTTTACGATGAAAGCCTAGCCAAAACTCCGGGGCTGCTGTTCGCCTTTTGCTGGTTTTTGCACCGCAATGGAAAGTGATTTCAGAAGAGATGGGTCAAACAAAAAGCCCTGACCTTTAGCGGTCAGGGCTTTTTTACGTCACACTCTCGGCTGCGGCACGTTGACACCGCAGCTGCCGTCGCAGTGCGGCTGATTGGTACTTTTGCCACAGCTGCAAAGATAAATCTTTTCGCGGACCTTGACGCTGAAACGTAGCGGCACCTTGTCCCCCTCCTGGTGATGACCGTCGCAGAAGGGCAGGCTCTGAGACTCGCCGCAGGTGCAGCGATAATAGGTTCCCGGATCCAGGGTCAGGGCGATCGGCATTCCAGCGTCCGTATTGACTTTGCTCATAACAACCCCCTTTGCAATAGATTTCAGAAAATCGCTGATCAGGAGAGCTTCCCGAGCAGCCAGGCCATATTCTCTCCCAGCCGTTCCATGGTCGCGATCCCTTCGGCGTCGTTTTCTACGTCGCCGATGTTGCGCCCGAAGGAGATATTCCAGTAATTCGAGCCGGGGACGATCATCTCGTTGATCAGGAAATAGCTCTGCAGAGTCTGCAGGGCATGCATGGGGCCACCGCGGCGGGCGGCAACAACCCCTGCGCCGACCTTGCGTTGCAGCAGATTGCCATTAGCCCGGGCGACCATGCCACTGCGATCGATAAAGGCTTTCATCTCCGCAGTCACATCGGCAAAGTAGGTCGGGCTACCGAGCAGCAGGCCATCTGCTTCTTTCAGTTTCTCCACCAACCCGTTCAGCGGATCATTGGCGATCACACAACGGCCATCCTTGCGCTCCCAGCATTTCATGCAGGCCATGCAACCGCGCAGGGGCTGTCCGCTCAACTGATAGATTTCCGTTTCGATTCCCGCGTCACGCAATGGCGCGCAGACCTTCTCCAGCAGCAGGGCGGTGTTGCCATCCTTGCGGGGGCTGCCGTTGACAGCAAGTACTTTCATATTTTTCCTCACATCCCTCATCAGGCGCGGCCCGCTTGTGGCACGGGGCCGGATTGGTGTTAATATGTCAGAAAGAGGTTTCCATGAATGATAATGATAACAATATCATACTCATCGGCATGCCGGGAGCGGGGAAAAGCACCGTCGGTGTTATTCTCGCCAAACGGCTCGGTTTTAACTTCATCGATACCGACCTGATCATCCAGGCCCGTGAGAAGGCGCGCCTGCAGGAGATTATCGATGCCCACGGCATCCACTACTTCCGCCACATCGAGGAAGAGATGCTGCTGCACCTGAACATGGAGCACTGCGTGATCGCGACCGGCGGCTCGGTCGTCTATTCTGCCAGCGGGACCGCAGGACTCAAACGTTCCGGTCTGCTCGTCTATCTGGCGGTTCCGCTTGACGATTTGGAGCAACGCATTCTCGATATGGGGCAACGCGGCCTGGTCATGGAGCAGGGGCAGACCTTCGCCCAGCTGTTTCAGGAGCGCACCCCCCTTTACGAACTGTATGCCGACCTGACCATCGACTGTAGCGGCCTGAATGCCGAACAGGTCGCTGCCGCCGCTGAAGAGGCCATCAGAAGCAGCTGGTCCGAGTTGACAGGTGACACGGAGCCCTGAACATTAAAAAGAGTGCATTATAGTTTACAAATAGTCTATAGTGCGCGCAGCAGATGAAATTGTTCAAAGGGCTTACACATGGTAGCAGACGGTTTAGACGCAATTCTCCGCAAAGGCATTTCTGCCGCCGAACAGGGGCATATCCGCTCCGCCCAGGCTTACCTGAGCCAGGTGGCTGAACATCGCAATACCCCGGAGCTTCTCTCCTACCTCGCCTATTGCGATGCCAAGGAGCACGGCCGCCTGCATTCCGCGGCAAAAATCTGCCGTGAATCGATCAAACGTCAGCCGCACAACTCGTCCCACTACCTGATCCTCGGCCGGGTCCTGTTGATGATGGGTGACCGCCGGCGTGCCATCAACACCTTTCGCCAGGGGCTGAAACTGAGTCCCAACCCCTGCATCATTGAAGAAATCAAAAAACTCGGATTACGCAAATCCCCCGTCATCAGTAGTCTTGATCGCAGCCATGCCCTCAACCGCTTCCTGGGCAAGCTTTTTCACCGCATGGGGTTGAGATAAGATAAGACAAGCCGGCGAACACGGGTTTGCCTTTTCCTCCAGCTGTGGTTAAATGTCTCCCGACACCCGCTTCCGAGGAGGAAATCCCATGGCCCAGCGTTTTATCATGACCGCATTCGGCAAAGACCGCGCCGGCATCGTCGCCGACGTCACCCGCCTGCTTTACGAAAACGACTGCAATCTCGAAGACACCACCATGTCGATGCTCGCTGACGAATTCACCCTCAGCCTGCTCTTCTCCAGCCAGGACCCGGAAATCGACGAGCTGCTCGCCCGCGAGTGCCGCCGCCTCGAACTGGACAAGGGAATCTCCGCCTTTGTCCGCCCGTTGCAGGACAACAAACCGCCCCAGGTGTCCAGTTACAAAACCTGCACCCTGCACATCGAAGGGCTCGACCAGGCCGGGATCGTCTATAAGACCAGCCAGTTCCTCGCCGAGCGCAAGCTCAACATCATCCATCTCGATTCCGCTGCAAGCATGTCCCCCGAAAGCGGGGCAACCATGTACAGCATGACCATACGCGCCCAGGTCCCGGAGTCCCTCCCCTTCGATCAACTGGAAGAGGAACTCTCGTCGCTTGCCGACACACTCCATGTCGATGTCTTCATGACCCGCTGAAAAATGAAGATTCTCTTTTTGCACGGCCTGGAATCGGGTCCGCACGGGAGCAAATACCAGGCGCTCAAAGCGATGTTCGGCGACATCCTCGCTCCCGACTGCAGCGGGGTCAGCGATCCCTGGCAGCGGTTGGAGATTATCCAGAAAGCGATCGCCGAAGAAGAAGGCCCTTTTCTCGTGGTTGGATCGAGCATGGGCGGCCTGATGGCTATGCTCCTGCACCAGGCAAATCCGGGGCCGATCGCCGGAATGGTTCTCTGTGCCCCGGCCCTGCACCGCCGGGAAACGCCTGCGTTCGACTATGCAGACCTGCCACCGACCCGGGTCATTCACGGCAGTTTCGACGACGTGGTGCCCCCGGCCAGTAGCCTGCGCTTCGGTGCCCGCCTGACCCTGGTGGATGATGACCACCGGCTGGCGAACAGCATGGACATCATACTGAGGGAGGTTTTCGAACTGAAACTCAGCCTGCTCCCGGCCATGTAAAACGGGCCAAACTAGCTACCAGACAAACAAAAACCCGGGACGCTCTTACGAGCAGCCCGGGTTTTTTTATTCCTTGTTATCGGCAGCCGAGGAAAAGGCTTAATGCCCCTTCTTGGCCCTCTCCTTCTCATCCTCATCATCCACCCGCCGCACGACCCAGTAGGCGGCAGTCGCCGCCATCACCAGCACGGCCAGACCGATCAGCGATGTATAGTGATCCTGATGGTAATCGACGAGGACCAGCTTTCGCGCCAAAGCCAGCAAGGCGACCAGGATAACGGCGCGGACCTTGACAATCGGCGTGCCGCTGGAAATCTCCGGCAGCACCGTGTGATTGAACTCGAGCGCAATCAGGACGGTCATGAAGGAACCGAACACGGTGACGAACAGTTCGTGATCGAAGTTAAAGAGTCCGCCGCTGATGATATGAAACAGCTCGTAAGCGGCGTTGACGAGGGTCAGCACCACAGTGACCGCGACCATCAGGGTCAAACTGGCGACCACCAGGGCTTCGAACATGTGGTAGCCTTTGGTTCCGAACAACAATCGTTTCATCGTCCCTCCACCGGACTGTAACTTTTATAAAATGTCAGATCCCGATCGAAATCGGCAGGTATCGGTATCGTCGTTATTTCAAAGCGCCACTATACGGTCCCCATTTCGATAGCGATACCGAAAAATAATAAAAATCGGGCAAGCAACGAACCATTATGGTTTGAACAGCATTTCGGCCGTTTCATAAAGGGTTTCCGACAGCGTCGGATGAGGATGAATCGTCTTGCGCAGATCTTCTGACAGCGCCGCCATTTCAAGGGCAAGAACCCCTTCGGCGATCAGTTCTCCTGCGCCCGGCCCGGCGACCGCAACACCGAGAACCCGGTCGCTTTCTTCATCGACAATCAGCTTGGTCATACCGTCGTCACGCCCCAGGGTCAGGGTCCGGCCGTTACCACGCCAGGGCATCTTCGCCGTTTTGACCTTGAGCTTCTGCTCCCGCGCTGCCGTCTCCGTCAGCCCGCACCAGGCGATCTCGGGATCGGTGAAGACCACGGCCGGAATCGCACGCGGATCGAACACCGCCTTACGCCCGGCCGCAACTTCGGCCGCCACGTGTGCTTCGCCATAGGCCTTGTGCGCCAGCATCGGCTCACCGGCGATGTCACCAATGGCAAAGATATTCGGCTCCGCTGTGCGCTGCTGGCCATCGACCTCAACGAACCCTTTTTGAGTCACCCGGATCGCCGTGTTCTCGAGCCCCAGGTTCTCCGTGTTGGGGCGCCGCCCAATGGCGATGAGAACCTTGGCAAACTCTCTCTTGGTCTGTTCCCCCTTGCGATCTTCCAGAGTCACGGCAACCCCGTTTTTCTGTTCCTTGAGTTCGAGAACCTTGGTCTTCAGCAGGATCTCGGCAAAGGACTTATCCAGCCGCCGCTTGAGCAGCGAGACCAGGTCGCGGTCACACCCCGGCAGCAGCCCATCGGTCATCTCGACGACGGAGACCTTGCTCCCCAGTGCCGCATAAGCGGAGCCGAGTTCCAGGCCGATATAGCCACCGCCAACGACAAGCAGGGAATCCGGCACATCCTCCAGTTCAAGGGCGCCGGTCGAATCGATGATCCGCGCGCTCGTCTGCGCCAGCCCCGGCAGCAGAAACGGCCGCGAACCGGTCGCGATGATCGCCTGACGGAATGGCAACTCCGATTCTTCGCAGTCCACGTTCGTTACCTTGAGGGTGTTGGCGTCGATAAAGCGGGCGGTCCCACGGATATGGGTCAGCTTCATCTTCGCCACTTTGCCGCCCAGGCCACCGGTCAGCTTTTCGATAACCTCGTTCTTCCAATCCCGCACCCGGTCAAGATCGATTTTCGGCGCCGCGAAGGAGACCCCGATATCGGCCGCTTCGCGGGCTTCATTGACCAGCTTGGCGACATGGAGCAGAGCTTTCGAGGGGATGCAGCCACGGTAGAGACAAACCCCGCCGGGATTGACCTGAGGATCGATCAGGGCCACTTTCAGCCCGAGTTCCGCGGCTTTGAACGCCGCCGCATAGCCACCAGGCCCGGCACCGATAACGACCAGTTCCGCCGCCCCCTCGGGCAGTTCCTTTTTCGGGGGGAGTTTTTGTACAATCGGCGCAGGCGATGCGACGGGAGCTTCCACCGAGGTAGCCTCCGAAGCTGTTTCCGATGCGGACTACTCGGTAACCTCAGCACCATCAACTGCTGCCAGTTCGGCGATCACGGCGCCGACAGCGACAGTATCCCCCTCGGCAACCCGCAATGCGGTAACCCGGCCATCCTGCGGCGCCGGAATAGCCACCACCGCCTTGTCCGTTTCCAATTCAATCAACGTCTGGTCGGCTTCTACCACATCCCCAACGGCGACGGCCAGTGTGACAACGGTTCCTGATTTGACCCCTTCGGAGACCGGTTGAACAACAACTTCAAGCGCCATGAAAAAACCTCGATTTCTGGATGGTTATTATGATGTCATGATTTGTCAGTCTATATATTCTCGCGCAGAGGCGCAGAGGCGCAGAGACAATCAATATCTTTTTTAGGGTTTGAACCAAAATCAAATGCCCTTCTCTGCGCCACAGCGCCTCTGCGCGACACCTCTTCCCCAACGCCAATTTAATTTCGAACAGAAGAGAATTTTCAGTGCGGGATTCGGTAGCGCTACCCTACATCACCAGCTTGAGCGGATTCTCCAGCGCCTCGCAAATCCAGCGCAGGAAACGCGCCCCATCGGCCCCGTCGATCACCCGGTGATCATAGGTCAGGCTGAGCGGCAGCATATCCTGCGGAACAAATTCGCTACCATTCCAGACCGGCTCGGTCAATGTCCGCGAGACCCCGAGGATCGCCACCTGCGGCGCGTAGACGATCGGCGTAAAAGCCGTCCCGCCGATCCCGCCCAGATTGCTGATGGTGAAGGTCCCCCCGTCCAGCTCGTCGGGCATGACCTTGCGCTCGCGGGTCTTCTCCGCCAGCACATTAAGTTCCGTCGCCAGGGTCGCGATCCCCTTCTCCGCGACATCACGCACCACCGGCACGAGGAGGCCGTTCGGGGTATCGACGGCCACACCAATATGGACATACTCCTTGAGCACCAACTCCTTGGCCGCCAGGTCGAGGCTGCTGTTGAACTGCGGAAAGGCTTTGAGCGCTGCGGCACAGACCTTCAGCAGGATCGCCGTCATCGTCAGCTTCCCCTCACGGGGGGCACCCACGTTGTAGTCGCGACGGAAGGCTTCAAGCGGCCCGACCTGGGCCTTGTCGTACTGGGTCACCATCGGGATGGTCGACCAGGCGTAACCCATGGAATCGGCCGTCACCTCACGCACCTTCGACAGTGGTGTGCGGGTCACCTGCCCCCAACGACTGAAATCGGGGAGTGTCCGCTGGGCGTGCAGGCCACGGAACTCGGCCTTCGGAACCGAAGCCTCGCCGCCGGAGGTCACCCGCTGCATCGTCTCGCGTACGAACTGACGCACGTCGTCGGCGCTAATCCGCCCACCGGGGCCGGAGCCCTGCACCTGATAGATATCGACACCGAGATCGCGAGCGATACGCCGCACCGAGGGGGCCGCCGGGGCCACCAGTTCGTTGCGCCGAACAGCGGTCAGGTCGAGCGTGGCCGCCATTTCTGCCACCGCTGCCTCGGCAACGGGAGGTTCCGCTACCGCTGTGGCGGTGGCAGGTTCTTCTGTCTGCAGTGCCGGAGTTGGCGCTTCGTCAGCGGGGCTTGCTTGCGCTGCCCCACCCTCGACCTCAAGCAGCATGATGACGGAGCCGACGGCGGCACTCTCCCCTTCGCCGACCCTGATCTCGGTAATTTTTCCGTCAGCCGGTGACGGGATGGCGACCACCGCCTTGTCGGTCTCCATTTCCAGCAGGGTCTGATCCTCCTCGACCCGGTCGCCGACGGCAACAGCGACGGAGATGACCGTCCCGGCGGCAACGCCGTCAGACACTTCGGGAACAACGACTTCTAACGCCATAGTATGTCCTCAATCCTGATGGGGGTTCAGTTTATCCGGGTTGATATTCAGATCCTTGAGCACTTTCGCAACAACTCCACCGTTGAGGTCGCCGGCTTTCTCCAGCCCGGCCAGGGCGGCAACGGCGACATAGCGGGCATCGACCTCGAAGAAATCGCGCAGCCGGTCGCGGCTTTCGCTGCGCCCGAAACCGTCGGTGCCGAGGCAGTGCAGCGGGCCGGGCAGCCACTTGGCAATACTCGCCGGCAGCACCTTCATGTAGTCCGAGGCAGCGACAAAGAGCCCCTCTTCCCCCTCCAACAGCTCGACGAGGTAGGGTTTGCGCGGCTCTTCCTGCGGATGGAGCATGTTCCAGCGTTCGGTTTCAACGGCATCGCGGTAAAGCTCCTTGTAGCTGGTCACACTCCAGACATCGGCGGCAACCTGGTAGTCCCGTTCGAGCAGATCGCGCGCCTTGATCACTTCGTTGAGGATAGCGCCGCTGCCGAGCAGATGGACCTTCCCTTTGCTCTTCTTCAGTGTGCTGGCGCTGAAGCGGTACATGCCGCGCAGAACCCCTTCACGCACCCCGTCGCCGGTGGGCATCGGCGGCATCAGGTAGGTTTCGTTGGTCACCGTCAGGTAGTAGATCAAATCTTCCTGATGGCAGTACATGCGCCGCAACCCGTCCTGAACGATCAATGCCAGCTCATAGGCGAAGGCCGGATCGTAGGCCTTGACCCGGGTCGGGGCCAGGGCCAGGACATGGCTGTGGCCGTCCTGATGCTGCAACCCTTCACCGGCCAGAGTCGTCCGTCCGGCGGTCGCCCCGACGAGGAAACCGCGGGCACGGCTGTCGCAGGCCTGCCAGATCTGGTCGCCGACGCGCTGGAAGCCGAACATCGAATAGAAGGTGTAGAAGGGGATCGTCTGCACCTGGTTGTTGGAATAGGCCGTCCCGGCAGCGATGAAGCTGGCCATCGAACCGGCTTCGCTAAGTCCCTCTTCAAGGATTGCCCCGGTGGTCTTTTCGTTGTAGAAAAGCAGGCTCCCCTTATCGACCGGCTCATAAAGCTGGCCGGAATGGCTGTAGATCCCCGCCTGGCGGAAGAGCGATTCCATGCCGAAGGTGCGTGCTTCGTCCGGAACGATCGGCACGATCAGCTTACCGACCTCGGGATCCTTGATCAGCTTGGAGAGCAGGTGAACATAGGCCATGGTCGTTGCCAGTTCGCGCTCCCCCGACCCTTCCAGATAATCCTGCACCAGCCAATCAGTCTGGCAGGCCATTGGCCGGCTGCCATCGAAACGGCTCGGCAGGGTACCGCCGAGGGCCGCGCGGCGTTCGCGCAGGTAGGTGAGCTCGGGGCTGTCCTCGGCCGGGCGGTAGAAGGGCGCGGCGGCGATCTCCTCGTCGCTGACCGGAATATTGAAACGGGTGCGGAACTCCTTCAGCTCATCCTCGTTGAGCTTCTTCTGCGAGTGGGTGATGTTCTTCCCTTCCCCGGCCTCGCCCATGCCGTACCCCTTGATCGTCTGGGCCAGAATAACCGTCGGCGAACCCCTGTGCTCGAACGCAGCCCTGTAGGCGGCGTAGACCTTGGACGGGTCGTGGCCGCCGCGGTGCAGGCCACCGAGCTGCTCGTCGCTGTAACCGCTGACCAGTTCGAGCAGTTCAGGATACTTACCGAAGAAGTCCTGGCGCACGAAGGCCCCGCGCGACGCTGAATATTTTTGCATCTCGCCGTCGAGCACCTCGTCCATCCGCTGGACCAGTCGCCCCGACTTATCCTGGTCGAGCAGCCGGTCCCAATAGCCACCCCAGATGACCTTGATGACATTCCAGCCGGCACCGCGGAAGGCGGCCTCAAGCTCCTGCATGATCTTGCCGTTGCCGCGTACCGGGCCGTCGAGGCGCTGCAGGTTGCAGTTGACGACAAAGATCAGGTTGTCCAGCTTTTCCCGGGCTGCCAGGGTGATCGCGCCCAACGATTCCGGCTCGTCCATCTCGCCGTCGCCGAGCATCGCCCAGACCTTGCGCCCGCTGCGCTTGCGCAGGCCGCGGTCGACCAGATAATGGTTGAAACGCGCCTGGTAGATGGCGCTGATCGCCGTCAACCCCATGGAGACGGTCGGGAACTCCCAGAAGTCGGGCATCAGGAAGGGGTGAGGGTAGGAGGACAACCCCCCATCGGGGCTCAGCTCGCGGCGGAAGTTTTCCAGATCGCGTTCGCTCAGGCGCCCTTCGAGAAACGCCCGGGCGTAAACCCCCGGCGCGGCGTGCCCCTGGAAGTAGACCATATCGCCGATAAAATCATCGGTCCGCCCGCGCCAGAAGTGGTTAAAGCCAACCTCCCAGAGGGTCGCCGCCGAGGCGAAGGTGGAGATATGGCCGCCGATCCCCGCCGATTCCCGATTGGCGCGGACGACCATCGCCATAGCGTTCCAGCGGATGATCGACTTGATCCGGCGCTCGATCTCCCGGTTGCCGGGGAAGACCGGCTGCTGGGATACCGGGATGGTGTTGATATAGGGCGTGTTCGCCGTAAAGGGGATGCTCACCCCCTGCTCCTGGGCGCGGATCTGCAGCTGGCGCAGAATCTGCTGAACCCGCTCGGGTCCCTGTTCCTGAAGAACGTAATCGAGAGACTCCCGCCATTCGCGGTTTTCAATCTCCTGAATCGTGCTGATCGGTTTTTTCTCCTGACCGGACATAGATATCAGCTCCTCTATTCGTGTCGCGCTTGCGCAGGTAAAAATCGTGTCAGACTTAATAATACACAATTCGGCGACTCGGGACATATCACTGGACAATTTCCCCAAGATCCGTCGGTTCAGAAAGATTGTTTAGAGGGCAAACCTGACAGACAAAAACAACAGCAGCGATTCATTTGCTGGATCGCTGCTGTTATTGCTCGGGTGATTAAACAGTGAAAAGATTGGAGATTATCTCAATCTGCTCTGCTCAGGAAAAACTTATCTGGATAACCAGAAAATTCGATTTAATTTATCCCGCTGAGGCGCAGTGGCGCAGTGGCGCAGTGGCGCAGTGGCGCTGAGAGAGGACGTCTTATTTTTCCAACAAATCCATAAAATTAGTGTCCATCATACATTCTATTCTCTGCGATCTTTCTTCTGTCTTTCTATGTGTCTCCGTGCCTCTGTGTGAAATCTGAATTCCGATTCCGATTGTTATTTTGGGTTACG
>PKUG01000177.1 GCA_002869665.1 Desulfuromonas sp.
ATATCGGCTCGACGGTGCGTAAGGGGATCCGCATGTACATGAACCGCGGCGTCCTTGAAGTTCCACGCAACGAGTGGGACGCCGGCAACGGTGCGGTGATGCGCATGGTGCCGGTCACCCTCTGCACCCTCGGCGACGAAGACCTGCTCAAGGACTACGCGTTGCAACAGGCGCGCCTGACGCATCACCATGCCTTGTCTGACGCCGCCTGTATTTGCGTCGGCAAGATGGTTCAGGCGGCTATCCTCGGTGCCGATCGCTTTGCCCTGCATGCCCTGACTCGGGAGTTGGTCGACGAGTTTCCGAATTTTCGTTTCAACAACTACCAGGGGATGGCGTCGGGTTACGTCGTTGATACCCTGCAGACGGTCTTTCACTATCTTTTCACGACGGGGAGCTTTGAAGAGTGCCTCATCGGTGTCGTCAACCAGGGGGGGGACGCGGACACCACCGGGGCGATTGCCGGCATGATTGCCGGGGCCTTTTACGGCCGTGAGAGTTTCCCGAAACAATGGCTCAAAAAGCTCGACAAGGTGGTCAGGCTGGAGATCGAAACCCTGGCGCCACAGCTGGTCTGCATGGCGCCCCTACTGAAGAATGCCGGAGCTGATCATGTGTGAACAAAATACAGAATGTTTGATTGCCAATGCTGCCGAACTGATGAATACCACCGAACTGAACGTGCTCATGCATATCAAGCGTGGCCTGCTCGAAGGGGAAGAACGCGACGGGGTGTGGTATGTGTCCAAACCGAGCCTTGAGAGCCTGCTCGCCCGTGAGCGCAAGGCGAATGGCGCAGTCTGTGCCAGCGTGCGCCATTGCGGCAAAGGCTGCAGCAGCAGCTGATGCACTGTCAGATGATGGTATTAATCAGCAAACTTTCAGGAGCCGATCATGGGAATTGAAATCAAACCCTCGGATCTCTACTACAAATATGCCCGGAAGAAGGAGACCCGTGAGCTCCCCAAGTTTACCGGTCTTCCCGACCCGAACCATTTCGACCGTGACGATCTCTACGATATTATCCCGATGCTCGAAGCGGTAATGGATGAGGTCGGTAGTCATGACGGGGCGGTGATCGAAGCCCTGGAAGAGGTGATGATCTACCAGATGCCCAAGTTTATCAGCACCCGTGAAGACGTGTTCAGGTTCCTCGTCTCCTTTATCGAGGAGCGCGCGGCACGATGAGCCTGCAGCTGATCGGCGGAGATCTTTGGGAGTTCCACCGGCAGGGGGCCGTTATCGCCGTAACCACTGGCGGTCTGGTCAAGAAGGACGGCAGCTGTGCCATGCCGAACGGCTGCGCCCGCCAGGCGGCGGAGCGTTATCCGAAAATTCCCTATGTCCTCGGTGAACAGATCCGCCATTTCGGCATGCATGTTTTCGACCTCGGTAATCGCATCGTTGCTTTTCCGGTGGAGAACAGCCCCTACGAAAATCCCGAACTCGGGATCATCGCCCGTTCCTGCCGGGAACTTGTTGAACTGGCCGATTACAAGGGCTGGTGTGATATTGTCGTTCCCCGGCCGGGGTGCGGTATGGGCGGGCTGCAGTGGAAGGAAGTCGCGCCGATTCTGGCTGCCCATTTCGACGAGCGATTCAGGATTATCGACAAGTTGGAGAATGTGAACAATGAAAGCAGCTGAATTTGGCGACCGGATCGTCGTTCATTATATCGGTACCCTCGATAACGGACGGATTTTTGACAGCAGGGACGGGGACTCCCCCCTCGAACTGACTCTCGGTCAGGAAGAAGTTTTCCCCGCCCTCGAACAGGGCATCGTTGGCATGCGCCCCGGCGAGGTGAAGAATATCCTGCTCAAACCCGAGGAGGCTTTCGGCCTGCGTGACGACAAGAATATCGTCGCCCTTGAACGGAGTAACTTTCCCGCCCAGCGCGAGATTCGCGTCGGTGAAAAAATCAGCCTCGATTTCAGTGACGGCAGCAGTCGGGTGATGCTTGTTATCCAGGTTGATGAAGAGCGCGTCGTTCTGGACGGCAACCACGCCCTGGCCGGTCTGGAATTGACCTTCGCCCTGAAACTGGAAGCGATCCTCTCCTGAAAGGTCTCCCTGGCGATTCCGGTGCCTGAACTCAGACCTGCCAGATCCTGCGACTCAGCACGTCGCAGCAGGTGAGCCTGCCGCCATAATGACAGCCGGTGTCGAGATTGATCCTGTTCGTTTTCAGTTCCGGCCCGTCAAGCCGCGGCGTATGGCCGTGTACCAATGTCCAGAGGGTTGTCGCGGGTGGCTCGCTTGAACACCGTGCGTTCATCAGTTCCAGCGGATGCTGAAGCCCTGGTGGCAGGCGCGTGTCGATCTGGCCATGCACGAAAAGGAACGCCCTCTCCGGGCCATAACCTTGGCCATCCCCCCCGATCAATTCTTCGTGAAACAGGCGGGTTTCGTTCAGGAACGCTCTGTGGACCGGCCTGACATTGGCCAGGTCTCCGGCAAAACTTACTGTTGTCTGCTGCCCGCCTTCCATCCACCAGATCCGTTTTAACGCGGAAACCTCGAGGTGAAAATAATCGGCCCGTTGTTCCAGCTCATTCCAACCGCTGCGCCAGGTCTTCGTCGGAAGATCGTTCCGTTGGCGCAATGCTTCAATCTCATCCCACAGCACGGCATCCAGGAACATCTGCTCATGGTTGCCGCGCAGGAAGATCGTCTGAGGAAAGCGTTCAGCGAACCAGATCAATTCGTCTAGAACACCCCGGCTGTCCGGCCCGCGATCGATATAATCGCCGAGAAAAACGACCCTGTCATGTTCCGTCGGCTGAACCCTGTGCAGTAATTCCCTGAGCTCATCGAGATGTCCATGGATGTCGCCGATGGCGAGCAGGCGCTGATAAGGGTAGGGTGGTGACATGGGGAAACCTCCGAAAATGTAGTCCTCTCAGCATACCTGATTCGGTTGGAAAGGGGTGGTGACAATGTGTGTTTTGAATGGCCTGTATAAGATGCGGAAATGTGGCTGCATTCCTTTTTGGAGCCGTTGCTTTTTACGGAAACTATGATTTCATTATATTTATAAATAAAGATTGACGTCTTAGGTGACTTTGGTATGCTTGACCTTTCAGGTCAGCTATTAAATCCACTACAACTATTACAGAAAGGATTTTCGAACATGTTGAACAAAAAAAGGCTGATGTCATTTTTCGTCCTGATGGCTGCTGCCTTGCTGTTGGCGCTGCCGTTGACCGCTTCTGCTGAAATGGTCAAAAAAGTCGATAACTTCATTCTCTTCCTCGATCAGTCCGGCTCCATGGTTCACCATGCGCTGCCCGGAGTCACGCTGAGCAAGAACAAACAGGCTCTGGCGACGATCGAGCGTCTTGACCAGATCATTCCTGAACTGGGATACAACGGGGCCGGAGCCGTTTTTGCGAAATATAAGACGGTCAGTGAACCGGCTGTCTACAAAAACGGGTCTCTTTCTCCGGCTTTTTATGCCGTGACCCCTGGGTTCAACCAGTGGACCCCCATGGGTGAGGGCATTGGCTCCATCGGTGGCATGGTTGACGGCCTCTCCGGAAAAACCGCGCTGATTATCTTTACCGACGGTGATTCGAACACCGGGACCGATGCTGTTGCCGAGGCCAAGAGCTTGTACCAGGCCCATCCGGGTAAACTCTGTATCCATGTTGTCAGCTTCGCCGATACGCCGAATGGTGAGCGGGTAATCGCCGATATCCGTGCCCTGTCCGATTGCAGTGTCGCGACCGATATTCAGGCACTGGGCGATGATGCTGCCTTGGCGGCGTTTGCCAAGGCCGTGCTCTACGACGACGTGATGCCGAAACCGAAGCCGGCTCCGAAACCGGAACCGAAGCCGGTCGTCCAGCCTGCACCGGTTGTTCAGAAAGAAGTCATCACCTTCAACCTGCTCTTCGGTTTTGACAAGTCGGCCATCACTGACGAAATGGTACCGATCCTTGAAAACGCCAAGATGATCCTTGAAGAGGACCCGGCGGCCACCTTCAACGTTGCCGGTCATACCGACTGGACCGGTCCCGAAGTATACAACCAGGGGCTGTCCGAGCGGCGCGCGACCTCGGTCAGAAACTGGCTGGTTGGAAACGGCATCCCCGCCGATCGGCTGAGTGTTGTTGGTTACGGCGAGACCAGCCCGAAGTATGACAACAACACCAAGGAAGGGCGTCGCCTCAACAGGCGTGTTGAATTGGTCAGTTCGCCGACCATCGTCAAGTAATCTCTCCGGGATCTGTCATGAACGGGCGTGGAACCGCCGCGTGAATTGATAACTCCTGAATACTAAAACGCCGCCGGGCCCAAACAGTCCGGCGGCGTTTTTTATCTGCCAAGATGAGAAAAAGCTTATGAAAAAAAGCTGTTTATCCAGATAGATCAGCGTTCTGTTAGAGCGCTTGTATTCATTTTGGAGATCATTATAATGATCTCACGAGGTGACGCATGAAAAATACAGTGATTTTATTCTTCATGGGGGGCATTCTGTTCGGTCTGGCCGGTTTTGCACTGGCTGTCGATGAACGACCGGTTCAGGTTGTCCGTGTGACTCCGATCAAAGAACAAGCGCGGGCTGAAATTCAGGAACTGGATCAGATGACCCGGCGCTTCGAGCATTTCGCTGTCCAGAAGGTCAAGGACCTCAACAGACTGCATCACCTCTCCCGTTCACGCATGCAGATCACGCAACAGGCCGATGGTGCCTACCATGGGCTCTACCACCAGATCGACGAATCTTCTCTGACGGTCAATGTCCGCCGCTCAAGTTCCAGAACCGTTCCTTTCGTCGGTGTCCTCTCCTACCGGGAGAATATCTTTGAAGCCACGGCTGAAACGCAGAAACAACTCAAGGAATGCGATTTCAACCTGGTTCAGGTTGTTCCCAACCGCCACCTGTTCAGCTACTCAAAAGGGCATTGGCAATAGCATTTGCTGTGAATGCATATTTTCTGAGCAGTGGTCGTTCAATTTAACGGCATTCATTCCTGTCCCCTGCTGCAAATTTATTCAGCAGATTCGCTAAAGCCCCTGAACTGCGGAGATGATAAAAATTTTCAGAGTTGGCACGGCTCCTGCTAAAGATAGAGGAAAATTTACCGCGGATGATTTACGCAGATGTGAGTCCCTCCCCGGAACCAGGCAACGACGCCCGCAAAAGACTGTCCTTATTGGCAGCTGCTCTTGCGGGCTTTCTAATTAAAAAATCACCGAACAATTAAACGTGGCCCATGGCGTGGTCACAAACGGGTAAAGGAGCCCGGGAAACCTGTTACATGTTTCCCGGGTTTTTTTATTCCCGCCGAACTGAATTATCGGGCCGCGAATGGGCGATCATGATCATCAATGGTGATGCCGCCAAAATGATTTCCTTTAGCAGCCATAACAGAGGCGGAGATACTCTGCCAAAACCGAAACAGGAGGAACAGAATAATGGAAAAGTCTAAAAAAATGAGACAGATTGCTATCTACGGCAAGGGCGGCATCGGTAAATCCACGACTACGCAAAACACCGTGGCCGGACTGGCGTCGCTGGGCAAAAAAGTCATGATTATTGGTTGCGATCCGAAGGCGGATTCAACCCGTTTGATCCTGCACGCCAAGGCACAGGAAACGGTTATGGATAAGGTTCGCGAACTGGGCACCGTTGAAGACCTGGAACTCGAAGATGTCATGAAGTACGGCTACGGCGGCGTCAAATGCGTCGAGTCGGGTGGTCCCGAGCCGGGCGTCGGTTGTGCTGGCCGTGGCGTTATCACCGCCATCAACTTCCTGGAAGAAGAGGGTGCCTACACTGACGACCTCGACTTCGTTTTCTACGACGTCCTCGGTGACGTTGTCTGCGGTGGTTTTGCCATGCCGATCCGCGAAAACAAGGCCGAAGAGATCTACATCGTCGTCTCGGGCGAGATGATGGCCATGTACGCCGCCAACAACATCTCCAAAGGTATTCTCAAGTATTCCTCCTCCGGCAACGTCCGCCTTGCCGGTCTGATCTGTAACAGCCGTAACACCGACCGCGAAGCCGATCTGATCACTGCCCTCGCCGAGCGCCTGGGTACCCAGATGATCCACTTCGTTCCCCGCGATAACCAGGTTCAACGTGCTGAGCTGCGTCGCATGACCGTCATCGAGTACTCTCCGGAGCACAAGCAGGCCAACGAGTATCGTACTCTGGCCCAGAAGATCGCCGACAACACCAAGTTCGTTGTCCCGACTCCGCTGGAGATGGATGACCTGGAAGATCTGCTGATGGAATTCGGCATCATGGAAGTGGATGACGAGGAGAACATCGGTAAGGCCGAAAACGCCTGATCGTTAATTGCGACACGGTGGACGGAACGGTTTCCGTCCACCTCTGCCTTATTTCCCGACTAAATTTATGCCACATAGTGGCAATAGGAAATAGCCCAGACAGGAGTTACAGATGGCGGAAAGAAAACCCATTGAGGGTATTACAACTGAAAGAACTGAAGCGCTGATCGAAGAGACTCTGGCGTTCATGCCGGAGAAGGCGCGCAAGAAACGTGCTCCGCACGTCGGCGCCAACGAACCCGAGTCCGAGACTTGCGCAGTCAAATCAAACCGTAAAGTTGTCCCCGGTGTCATGAGCCAGCGCGGCTGCGCTTATGCCGGCGCCAAAGGGGTTGTCTGGGGCCCGATTCGTGACGTTGTTCACGTCTCTCACGGCCCAATCGGCTGCGGCGTCTACAGCTGGGGTACCCGGCGTAACCTGGTTCAGGGGATTCCCGGCGTTACCTCCTTCCCGATGGACTTCACCTCCGACTTCCAGGAGCGCGACATCGTCTACGGTGGTGACAAGAAGCTTGAGACCCTGCTGCGTGAAGCGGACGAGCTCTTCCCGTTGAACAAAGGCCTCTCGGTTCTTTCCGAGTGTCCGGTAGGCCTCATCGGTGACGACATCAACGCCGTTGCCAAGCGTATGGAAGCGGAACTCGGGAAGATGGTTATCCCCTGTAACTGCGAAGGATTCCGCGGTGTTTCCCAGTCCCTCGGTCACCACATCTCCAACGACTCGATCCGTGACTTCGTCATCGGCAAACGTGAGTTTACCGAGGAGCCCGGTCCCTACGATATCGCCATCATCGGCGACTACAACATCGGTGGCGACATCTGGGCGGTCACCCCGATTCTTGAGGAGATGGGTCTGAATATCAAGTCGATCTGGACCGGCGACGGTGAGATCGAAAAGATCGCGGCCACCCACCAGGTCAAATTGAATGTCATCCACTGTTACCGCTCCATGAACTACATGTGCAAGGTCATGGAAGAGAAGTGGGGTATTCCGTGGATCGAGTACAACTTCTTCGGTCCGACCAAGATTGCTGAAAGTCTTCGCAAGATCGCGGCCTTCTTCGATGAAACCATCCAGGAGAACGCCGAAAAGATCATCGCCAAGTATACGCCGATGATGGAAGCCGTTATCGCCGAATACAAACCGCGCCTGGAAGGCAAGACTGCCATGCTGTTCGTCGGCGGCCTGCGCCCCCGTCACACCGTCGGCGCTTACGAAGACCTCGGCATCGAGATCACTGGTACCGGTTACGAGTTCGCCCACCAGGACGACTACGACCGGACCGCTCCGGAAATGGCCAAGGGCACGCTCATCTACGATGACGTTTCCGAATTCGAACTGGAGAAATACGTTGAAGAACTCAAGCCTGACCTTGTCGGTAGTGGGATCAAGGAAAAATACGTCTTCCAGAAAGCCGGTATCCCCTTCCGCCAGATGCACAGTTGGGACTATTCCGGTCCTTATCACGGCTACGAAGGTTTCAAAATCTTTGCCCGCGATATCGACATGGCGATTAACAGTCCGACATGGGGTCTGGTGAAATCACCGTTCTAGAAAATCCCCCCTGGCCCCCCTTCTCTAGGGGGTAACAGGTCGCCCAACAATAAAGTTTCCCCGCGAACATATTATCCCCCATTACAAAAAGGGGGACTACGGGGGGTTTTTATCTAAGGAGCTACAACAATGAGTGAAGCAGCAGTTGAAGTTAGACCTTTGACGGTGCACACACCGGAAGAAATCGAAAAGGTTAAAAACTGGATCAATACTGAAGAATATAAAGAGAAAAACTTTGCCCGCGAAGCCTTGGTCGTCAACCCGGCCCACGCCTGTCAGCCGCTCGGCGCCCTGATGGTCGCCACCGCGTTTGAAGGCTCCCTGCCGTTCGTACACGGTTCCCAGGGGTGCGCATCCTACTTCCGTTCGACCTTCAGCCGTCACTATCGCGAGCCCTCCGCCGCGACTTGTGATGCGATGACCGAGGACGGCGCGGTTTTCGGTGGCCAGGCCAACCTGTTCGAGGCCTTCGAGAACGCCTACACCCTGTACAAGCCGAAGATGATGCCGGTGTTCACCACCTGTATGCCCGAGGTTATCGGTGACGACCTGACCTCCTTCATCCGTAACGCCAAGCAGAAGGAACTGGTTCCGGAAGATCTGCCGACTCCGTATGCCAACACCCCGAGCTTCAACGGCACCCACATCCACGGTTACGATGCGATGCTCAACAGCATCCTTAAATACCTGACCGAGGGGCGGCGCATTGAGGACAAGTGTACCGGCAAGCTGAACATCATCCCCGGTTTCGACGGCAACGTCGGTAACCTGCGTGAGTACAAGCGGATCTGCGAACTGATGGGGATCCCCTACACCATGCTCGCCGACACCTCCGAGGTCTTCGATTCCGGCTGTACCGGAACCTATAACCTCTACTCCGGCGGGACCGACATCGAGGAAGCAGCCGAGTCGATCAACGGCAAGGCGACCATCTCCCTGCAGAAGTACGCCACCGCCAGCACCATGAAGATGATCAGCTCGAATTATGCCGGCGTTTCGGAAGTCATGCCCATGCCGTTCGGTGTCAAGAAGACCGACGAGTTTATTCTCAGGCTGGCTGAACTGTTTGGCCACGAGGTTCCTGATGAACTCAAGGCTGAGCGTGCCCGCGCCGTTGACGCGATGACCGACGCTCACCAGTATATTCACGGTAAGAAATTCGCCGTATACGGTGACCCGGACTATGTCCTAGGGATCATCAGTTTCCTGCTCGAAATGGGTGCTCATCCCTGGTACGTCGTTGTTTCCCGGGCGACCAAAAAGATCAAGAAAGAGATCGATGCCCTGCTTGAGAGCTCCATGTACGGCAAAGGTTGCACCTGTTACATCAACAAGGACCTCTGGCACCTGCGCAGCCTGATCATGACCGATCCGGTTGATGGCATGATCGGCGATACCCACGGCAAGTGGGCTGCCCGTGATGCTGGAATTCCGCTGTTCCGTGTCGGCTTCCCGATGATGGACCGCGTCAATCTTCACCGGATTCCGGTTGTCGGCTACAACGGCGCCATCAACCTGCTGACGATGATCGTCAACAAGTTCCTGGATATTCGGGATGAGACGGACGAGAACCAGTGGTTTGAGATGATGCGCTAATTTTTCGGCTGGAAGCGGCCCTTTCGCGCCAGCTCGGCGTTAGCCTGCGGAAGCACTTGTGCGGCGTAAAGCACTACGCCTCCGCGCGCTTCCTTGGCTGCCTTGATCTGGTGCGAAATTGCTCGCTCCCAATCCGAAAAAATTTAGATTACTTAGCCCCTCCCTCTTAAACAGGGAGGGGCAGGGGTGAAAAATGATCCGCACCCGCCGATTTGAAATTATTTCCGCGAAAGAGAGTGAAGGACTGAGCATGAAAGTCGCATTTGCCAGCACCGATAAGGTCCATATTGACGAACATTTTGGCCATGCAGAAGAGTTTTACGTCTGGAACATCGGCCCTGATTCGGCCGAATTTTCCGGTGTCATCCAGGTGAAGGATGAGAACGGCGATGCGGCAGACCGGATCGAGGCCCGTGGCGCGGCGCTCGCAGAATGTGCTCTGGTTTATGTCGGAGAAATCGGCGGCCCGGCGGCGGCCCGGTTGGTGGCCAAAAAGATCCATCCGCTCAAGAGCAAGACCCGGGAGCCGATCACCGAAGTGGTGAGCAAGCTGCAGGAAGTGCTCAAAGGGAACCCGCCGCCATGGTTGCGTAAGGCTATGTTGAAAAATTAAACCAAAGGAAAAAGGCAAAAGGACAAAGGTTAAAAGCTTTGCTTTCGACTGTCCTTTTTCCTTCAACCTTTAACCTTTGAACTCACACAGGAGAAAAGAAAATGGCTTTTTTGACTGGTACCACCAAGGGGGGAGATAGCTGGACTCCGACCTTTGTCGAGTCAATCGACCCGGAAAAGTGCATCGGCTGTGGGCGTTGTTTCAAGTCCTGCTCGCGCAAGGTCCTCGGCCCGATCGAAATCGAAGATGAAGAGACCGATACCATCAACATGAAGATGAGCGTTGTCAACGGTGATGCCTGTATCGGCTGCGCCGGTTGCGGGGTTGCCTGCCCGAAAAAATGCTTCACTTTCAAGCCGATGGAAATCTAGGAGGTCGTCATGCGTATCGCTGTTACCTCCCGGAACGGTCGCGATGTCGACCAGCACTTCGGTAAAGCCGAACGTTTCCTGGTGTACGAGTACGCGACCTCCGTTACGGAGCCGGTCGCAGTAGTGACAACCGAAAAATATTGCTCGTCCGATCCGAATCATACGTTTCACGATAGTTGCTTCGCAGCGATTACCGCGCAACTGGACGGTTGCCGGGCGGTGGTCACCGAGATGATCGGCGAACTGCCGAAAACCGAACTGGAAAAAGTCGGCATCGTTCCCGTGATCGCCACGGGACCGATTGCCGAAGCGCTGAAAAAGGCTCACGACACCGTCTGTGCCGGACCCTGCGCAAAAGAAAAAGGCGGACGGAGCTGTCCGCACCACTAACAGGCTGTTGAAAAACGATCTGCGTTGCGCCTGCGGCGTTGAAAGTCGCCTCAAAATGCTCATTTACTCTCTCTGTAAGCTGCGCTTTTTCGGCAACTTTCGCCTTGCATCCGCTGCCTCGAAAACGTTTTTCAACACCCTGCAAACAGTATCATCTTCTTGCAATCGCCTCTGGCAGGGCAGCCCGCGTTTCCTGAGGGCCGCGGGTTGCTCCAATTTTTTCTGACGCGCTCAAACGACGATGTGACGGCGCCGCGATGCAAAGGTGTCGCAGAACGTAGCGCGTAATTAAAATAACAACTTAAGCAAAGGTGCTTGGAACTCCACAACCAATCAAGAATGGGAGATAGACCAATGGCAAGTACCTGCCCGATGATGAAAATGAAGCGCGAGACCGAACACCCCTGTTTCGGCGGCGATCACAATAAAACGGGGCGACTGCATTTGCCCGTAGCCCCCGGTTGCAACATCAAGTGCGGTTTCTGTGAACGCAAATACGATTGTGTCAACGAAAGTCGTCCCGGTGTGACCAGCAAGGTTCTGACCCCGGAGCAGGCAATCCGGCGTGTCGAACTGGTCAAGCGCCATATGGAAATGCAGGGCGGGGCCCAGCTCAAAGTTGTCGGCATTGCCGGCCCCGGCGATCCGCTGGCCAACGAGAAGACCTTCGAAACCTTCAAGATGGTTCGTGAAGCCTACCCGGAGATGTCGCTCTGTCTGTCGACCAACGGCCTGCGTCTGCCGGACAAGATCGATCAGATCATCGACAGCGACGTTCACAGCCTGACTGTTACCATCAACGCCCTGACCCCGGAGACCGGGGCCAAGGTTTACGAGTGGATCCACTTTGCCGGAACCCGCCTGCATGGCAAGGAAGGGGCGGAGATCCTGCTGATGAAACAGCTCAAGGGGCTGGAACTGGCCGCCAAGGCCGGACTGATGGTCAAGGTCAACCATGTCTACATCCCTGGGGTAAATGATCATGAAACCCTCGATCTGGCGGTCAAGGTCCGTGACCTGGGCGCCGATATGATGAACATCATGCCGGTCATTCCGGTCGGCAAGTTCAAGGATGTCGAAGCGCCGTCCGAGTTCACCATGGAGATGGTCCGTAACCAGGCTGAACTGATTCTCTCTCAGGCGCGTCATTGCAAACAGTGCCGCGCGGATGCCGCTGGGGTTGTCGGTCAGGATATCGACCTGGAAGCGCTGGAAGGAAAACGTATGGTCGGCTAACAGCCGAGTGAAAAATCGCACCCGTTCGTTTTGCGACGGGTGCTTTTTCTTGTATAGCGTTATTCTGAAATGGAATAACGCCCAGCTGGATAGAGTGATGAATACCACGGTTCAACATCTGATCGGTGCTGCCGGCTTCGATTCCCGGAGTAGCCGGGGGGTGGCGCTGCTTGAGGCGATCGATAGCTGCGGCTCGATCAACAGCGCGGCCAAGCAACTCGGAATGAGCTACAAAGCGGCCTGGGAACAGGTCGACCTGCTCAATAACCTGGCCGATGCACCGTTGCTCAAGCGTGCCGTCGGCGGGCGCGGCGGTGGCGGTACAGAGCTCACGGCGGCTGGACGACAGCTGGTCCGTGATTACCAGAGGATCGAACGCGAATACCGGAGATTCATCGCTCAGGTCAGTGAGGATGTGTCTGACGCTGCTCGTTTGTCGGGGGTTCTCAGGAGAATGGAAATGAAAGTCAGCGCGCGTAATGTCTGGAATGGAAAAATCGTTGCTATCAGCGATGGGGCGGTCAACGCCCTGGTTACCCTGCAACTGGCCGGTGGTGAGCAGTTGTCTGCCACTGTGACCCGTGAAAGTTTCGAGTATCTCGTGCTGGCCGTAGGCTGCAACGCTCTGGCACTGGTCAAGTCTTCGGCAGTGGTCATTGCCTGCAATTTAGGCACGGCCAAGATCAGCACCCGCAACCTGCTTTGCGGGAATATCCTCCGGCTCGTAGACGGGCCTGTTTCCAGCGAAGTAACCATCGGCCTCTCAGGGGGCACTACGGTGACGGCGACAGTAACGCGGGAGAGTGCCGAAGCACTGGAGTTACAGGAAGGGGCGCAGGCCTGTGCCCTGATCAAGGCGTCCAGCGTTCTCCTGGCCGTGGTGTAAGGAGAGCAGCATGCAGCTTGATGTAAATCTTGATAAGAAACTGGGCGATTTCTCCTTTACCGCGCAATTCTCCGTCACCGGTCAGCGGATCGGCGTATTCGGCCCTTCGGGCAGCGGAAAATCGACCCTCGGCAACCTGTTGACCGGTTTTCTCAGCGCCGATAACGGCAGGATCGAACTGGACGGCCACTGTCTGTTCGACAGCCGCAGAAGGACCAACCTCAGCCCCGACAAACGGCGGGTCGCTGTGGTTTTTCAGCATGCGCACCTCTTCCCCCATCTGGATGTCCGGCGCAACCTGCTTTACGGTCAGCGGCGCACACCGACAAAGAGGCGTACGCTGGATCTGGATGCCGTGGCCGCTGCGCTGGAGATTACGCCACTTCTCGAGCGCAGCGTCAATCAGCTCTCCGGTGGCGAAAAGCAGCGTGTCGCCCTGGGGCGGGCGTTGCTCGCCTGCCCCGATCTGTTGATTCTGGATGAGCCATTAAGTGCTCTCGACCGGCGGCTCAAGGAACAGATCATCCCTTTTCTCGATCGCTCGTTGCGGCGGTTCGAGATCCCTTATCTCTATGTCTCTCATTCCCTCGCCGAAATGCGTCTGCTGACTGATCAGGTTCTGCACTTCGGTGGCGGACGGTTGCAGGTGCTGACCGATGCCGAGAGCCTGGCCCTGGAGCGCCTGGGGCAGGATCGTGATGGCTATATCAACCATCTGCAATTGAGTGATCCACGCGAGGTCGGCAGCCTGCTCGGCTATCGCTGGGGGCGTAATGAGCTGCTGCTTAAAGTTCAGGAAAAACCGGAGAGTGGATACTTCGCCCTGTCGAGCAAAGACATCCTGTTGTTCCGCAAACATCCCCAGGCGCTTTCGGCGCGTAACCTGATCCCCGGGACGGTAACGGAACTGATGACCCATCGTGGCGGGGTGGCGGTCAAGCTCGACTGCCAGGGAGAAAACCTGATCGCCGAGGTCGTTCGCGAAGCGGCGGCCGAACTGGAACTGACGGCCGGTAGAACCATCTATCTGGCTATTAAGGCGTCGGCGTTCCGGCGCCTCATGTAACATTCATTCTTTCAAGAAGGGACTATGTAAATGAAATCGATCCGTTACTGTTTGTTTGCCGGCCTGATCCTGATGCTTCTTTGCGGACCCGTCGCTGCAGCCGAAGTGCGCATTTCGGTCGCCGCGAGTCTGACCGACGCGGTCAAGGAGGTGATTGCCGTATACCAGCAGAGCCATCCGGAAGTGCAGGTTCTGGCGAACTTTGCTTCGTCCGGCGCGCTGGCCAAGCAGATTAGTGCCGGGGCTCCGGCTGACCTCTTTATTTCCGCTAATCCCAAATGGATGGGGTTTCTGCTGGAGCAGGGGCTGATGGTCGGAGAATCTGAAAAAATTCTGGTTCACAACAGCCTGGTCTTTACCGGACATGCTCGGGACGATGTCCACGGGCTGGAGGATCTGGCACAGTTGACACGTATCGCTTTGGGGAGCCCGGCCTCGGTTCCGGCCGGTCAGTATGCTGAACAGGCTATGCAGGCCGCCGGAATTTATGCCGACCTGGAAGCCGGAAACAAACTGGTTCTGGCCAAGGATGTCCGCCAGGCGCTGCTTTACGCTGACCGCGGCGAGGTGGATGGCGCCTTTGTCTATCGCACTGATGCCCTGCTCGCGCAGGACGCGCAGATCCTTTTCAGCGTGCCGCAGGAGTTTTATCCGCAGGTGACCTATCCCGCGGCGCTGACGAAAAGTGCAGCGGAAAACGCTGCGGCAGCGGCATTTTTCTCCTATTTGTTCTCACCGGAAGCACGCTCCGTGCTGGTGCGCTACGGTTTTCTGATCGCGGAGTAAACGATGGATTTTCTTTCCCCCACCGATCTTCAGGCCGTCTGGCTGTCGGCGCGGGTTGCCACGGTGGCAACCCTTATCGCCCTGCCGCTCGGTTTCCTCCTGGCCTGGGTGCTGGTCTTTTCGCGCTTGCGCGGCAAAGCGCTGCTGGACGGCCTGATCAACCTGCCCCTGGTCCTCCCCCCGGTCGTCATCGGTTACCTCCTGTTGCTGATGCTCGGTCGGCGGGGAGTGATCGGGCGGTGGCTTGACCGGTTGGGGATTGAACTCATCTTCACCTGGAAGGCGGCGGTCATTGCCTGTGTTGTCATCGGCCTGCCGTTGATGGTGCGCTCAATCCGCCTGGGGATGGAACAGATCGACCCGCAACTGGTTCACGCGGCGCGGACCCTCGGCGCCTCGCGCCGCGACGCCCTGTTCACCGTGGTTCTGCCGCTCTGCGCCCCGGCCCTGGTGACCGGGGGGACGCTCACCTTCGCCCGCAGTCTCGGTGAGTTCGGCGCGACCATCCTCCTCGCCGGCAATATCCCCGGTCTGACCCAGACGATCCCGCTGGCGATTTACGATTACAGCAACGTTCCGGGTGGGGAAAGCGGCGCCCTGGCCCTGTGCCTGGTGTCGATCGTTATTTCCTACCTGATGCTGATGGGGAATGAAGTATTGCTGTGGAAAATGCGTCGGTCACGGCAGGGGTAGGGAGGATGGCCCAGCACAGGTAATAATCGGTATCGCTATCGCTATCGGTATCGCTATCGGTATCGCTATCGGTATCGACATCGAATATCGATATTTCGAAAGAAGGATACCGATAGCGATGGGCAGAAACGGACGAGGACGGGCTCCAAAGGTGTCTGCCCCCGTTTGTTTCTTCCCTTTTGGCTCTTTCTCTGTGGCTCAGTACCTCTGTAGTTCGGATAAAATCAGGCAAAACGCCGATCGGAACGGGTCGCGAGGGAACTGTTGTCGTTATCTTCCAACCAGCCGGTGCGGATACAGCCGCCGGGTTGGTCGAATTCCGGGACATAGGGTTTAACGTCGAGCAGTGGAGTACCGTTGAGGATATCGATGTTATCAACATCGATGCAGTTGTCGTTGACACGTATCAGCTTGAGGATCGACAGCCCGATCTTGTTCGGCCGGGTTGGAGCGCGAGTCGCAAAGACACCGTGCGGTGCGGGATCGAGAAAGGGGACAACGGTCAGTTTGGCCTCCCCGGCACGATGAAAATGATAGAGGACGATGATATGTGAGAATCCCCCCAGGTCAGCCAGACCTTCGGCCAGTTCAGGTTCGAGGACAATCCGGCCGCGCATTCCCGTAGCGCCGCCCGGCTGAATCGGCATGTCAGAGAGTTCGATAAACGGTGATTCGATGGTACCGATAGCTGAGATCTGCATCAGGCTCCCTCCTGTTCGCTGAAATGACCATAGGCAATTGAAAATAGAGCCCAAGAGGAGGACTGATGTCGGTAGGGGAGAGGTTTACTCCAGTGCGGGCAAGACATAAGTATACCTCCTGCGCGGGAAAACGGGGGTGCGAAAAATTATTTTCTCAACCGCTGGTGACGCAAGGGCAGTTTTTCGGATCGCGTTCACCGACGGAATCGAGTTTCAGACCAATCCAGTTATGCACTTCCGCGACCTCAAATCCAGCCAGACGCTGGTTGCCGACCTGCATCAGCGGGCGGCCGATCAACAACGGCTCGGCGACCATCATCTCCAGTGCCTGCTCCGGCGCGATCTCCTCGGGAACGATCTCACCGGCTTTGACCTGAGGATTGGTGATATTGAACCACTCGGCGACCGGGCGCTCACCGAAGAACAGGGCCAGTTCTGCGGTGGTCCAGGGTTCGCTGAGCAGATCGCGGACGATCAGCTCATGCCCTGAAGCGAGAAGGATCTCCTTCTGCCGACTGTTCCCTTTACAGCCCGGTTTTTCCCAGAAAATGACCTGTGCCATGGTGATGACTCCTGATAAATTCAGCCGTTATTCAACAACGAAACAGAGGTTGTAGTCGCTGCACTCACCACAGGTCGGCGCTTTGCAGAGCACACCCCCCTGCAGGTCGCAGAGTCGTTTGAAGAGAAAACGTTTCCAGCGCATGCCGCGGTCATTGGCTGCCGCGAGGCGTGGCAGGTGACGGCTGATCGCGGCGCTCAGTTCGTCGCGCTTCGGCAATCCCATGGCGACCCAAAGATGCCCCGGTTGACCGCAGCGGGCCGCAATGATCCGGGTCAGCCAGCCGGCTGGTTGTGCGGTTGTGACCCGATCCGCAGCCGACAGGTAACTTTCCAGCAGCGACAACAATTCGGTATCGTATTCGGGTGTCGCCGGACTGTCCTGCTCCACGTCCTGGTTCAACAGTTCGCTGCTCGTGATGCCGGGAAAATAGAGTTCGAGCAGCGCGTCAAGTGCCTCTTCATTCAAGCCGAGGCCGGTCAGAACTCCCGAGGTTTCGCGGCTGGCAACGGTCAGCAGCCCGGCGAACAGGCGACAGTCGGCCGGCTCATGATTCGTTGTCTTGGCCGCAGCCAGCAGACGTCGCAGCAGGGGATCGGAAGCGGCGAGACGCGGTCCCTGATCAGCGGCGATCTGTGCCGTCGGGGATTGTTCGACGCTGACACTGGTCCCGCCATTTTTAAGACTGGTGAGTGCTGCCTGCAGCGCAGCGCAGGCCAGCTCTGCGCAGTAGGCGCGCTCGGCGGGCAGGTCATTCTCCAGGACTTTTTCGATATCGATCGCACGCAGGCGGGAAACCTGCACCAGAGATTGCCCCTCGGCGAGTTCGGCGGCGGCGGCGCAGGCGGCGATGGTGTAGCCGCAGCCGAAGACCTGAAATTTTACCGTGCTCAGATTCGTGCCGTCCGTTCCCAGAGTGAAGCGTACCGCGAGGCGCGAGCCGACATCCGGCCCTGTCAGGCCAGCTTCTCCGGTCCCGGCCGGAGCGTCGAGACGGCCGACATAACGGGTGTCGGAGGCATATTTGATCAGTGTTTCGCTGTAGCCGATCACATCGTTTCCCGGTGCCTGCTAGCTGAATGAACCGTGGGCATGAAGCTCCCGGTGTTCGGTCGCCGCATTGGCACATTCAAAGAGGAAGTAGGCGCCCCCTTCGTAAAAAACATCATTCTTCAGCTGGTTGCCGACCTGCTCCCAGTTGGGAAAGCCGCGCACGACAATTGCTTTGCCGAGCCTTCTGGCCATTGTCTCGCAGTGGAAGTTGCCGACGATGAGATCATAGTCAGCCGCGGCTTTTTCTGCGTCCTCGAGGTCGCCGACGATGACACAGTCGGCCTTGAGGTTTTTCAGCTGCGGCGACTTGGTCGTCGCAATCGCCAGGGAAACCCGGCCACCGGCCTCATAAAGTGAGGCACATATCCCCGCCAGTTGGTCCGGCTCACCGACAACCAGGATGCGGGTCTGGCCGAGGGAAAAGTGGCTGTCGAGCATGGCATCCTGGAGCCGCTTGCGCCAACGGATGACGGCTGCGGGCGGCGTTTTCAGCTCACTCTCTTCAAGTAACTTTTCGACCAGCCAGTCGCTGGCGATCAGCCCTCCGAGGTGGGGGAGATGCAGCCGGCGGATGAAGGGGTTCTTTTTCATCAGTGCCGTGGCGACCGGGTTCATCGATTCTCCGATACTGATCACCAGGGTGGCGTCGGCCAAATCCCGGATCTCTTCGATCCCGATGCCGCCACTGCTCAGGGCCGCCTGCTTTTCGCCGAGATGGCCGTCGAGCGAGGTCGAAAGATCGGGGATGGCGAAGACCTTATAGCCGAAGGAGGCGACCAGATCCTTGATCTTCTCGACCTCGACCGGTTGCAGGCTGACATGGGGGAGGATAACGACTTTTTCGTCATCGATCGTTTCGGTCTCGCAGGTCAACTGCTCGATCAACGCCTTGGCGGTCAATGCCCAGCCGCTCTCAAGTCCCCCTTCGTAGTCGGTGGTGTTGACATGCACCAACGGGGAGTCGATCTTGCTGGCGACGCCGCGGATATCGTCCCCCTTGGTTTCCGGCATGCCGGTGGTGTAGAGGCCGATCAGGGCGGGGGTGATCTTGCTGCGGATATTTTTGACCGCTTCAACGATACTGTAATCACCGCCATCGAGGACCGCGGTCACATCGGTGACGGCGGTCGTCTGCAGGGCGATCGGCTCGCTGAAATGGCGGGTAAAATAGACCTTGGTAAAGCTCGCGCAGCCCTGGCCGCCGTGCATCAGTGGCATGCAGCGGTCGACGCCGAGAAAGGCGAGGGTGGCGCCCATCGGCTGCGACAGCTTGACCGGGTTGACCTGAAGTGGTTTGGATGGCATCTGAATTACTTCTCCCATGGGGCCTCCGCTCCAACGGTCTTGAAGACCGGGTTTTCGAGGGCGTTTCTGATATCTTCAGCCAGGGTCAGCAGGCCGCGGTAGGCACCGTAGCTCTTTTTCTTTTCCTGGTTGACGTCGATGAAAGCGATCCGTTTTTTGATCGCAGTGTAGAGTGAACGGCCACCGGCAAGGAGAATGTGGGCGCCTTTCTCGTCGATCAGTCCCGGCTGTTCCTGGCCGGGATTCAGCATCAGCACGCCGTCCTTGCCCAGATACTCGGCGGCTTTGGCGCGGTCGTCTTCGGTGGCCTTGCGCACTGAGGTCGCGACCACCTCGATCCCCAGATCCTGCAGGGCGGCGGCAATTGACCAGGACTTGTTGCCGCCGGTGTTGAGGATTGCTTTTTTTCCTTTGAACAGCTCGCGGTAAGGGATCAGCTCCTGTTCGAGCCTTTCCTCCTCGCGTCTGATCAGATCCGCGGTTCGCTCGATCAAATCCGCATCGCCGAGGGCGTTGGCGATCGCCATCAGGCCGTCGGAGGTGTCACGCTTGCCGTAGAATGAGAGCGAGAGCCAGGGGATTCCGAAACGTTCCTGCATCTTGCGCGTTAACGAGACCAAAGACTTGGCGCAGACGATGACGTTGAGCCTGGCCCGGTGGGCGGTGCGGATGGCAGAGATGCGGCCGTCACCGCTGAGGGTCGAGAGGACGCGGATGCCGAGCTCGTCGAGCAGATACGAGTACTGCCACATGTCGCCGGTGACGTTATATTCGCCGATGAGGTTGATGTCGTAGGGGGTGGATGTTTCCGGTTCCTTGGTGCCGATCAGGTGGCGCAGGACCGCTTCGCCGCCGAGGCGGCTGCCGAGGTTCTTGCTGCCGGCAAAACCGGGGGCATGAACCGGGACCACCGGCAGGCCGTAGCTTGCCGAGGCTTCTTTACAGACCTGGTCGATGTCGTCGCCGATCAGTGCCGTGACGCAGGTCGAGTAGACGAAGACTGCCTCGGGGGCGTAGAGCTCGACGATGTATTTGATCGCCCCGCTCAGTTTCTTTTCGCCGCTGAAAATGACATCGTTGGTGCTGACGTCGGTGGTGAAGCCCATCTGGGTGAAGTCGCGCCCTTCCCAGCTGGTCCCCGTGGCCCGTGTCTCCCAGCTCGCACCGAGGCAGGTGGCCGGTCCGTGAACCAGGTGGACGGCGTCGGCATAGGGGAAGAGGGAGATCTGGGCGCCTTCGAAAGCACATCCGCCGGTCGTGGCGCCGGGCTTCGGAGCATTACAGGAGGGTTTCTTCTGTTTGTTGTGCTCGCAGGCGCTTTCCGTCAGCAGCTCACGAATATTGGGTTTGGATGACATGCGCGATCCTTTACTTTTCGTGGTTAAAGCCTGAATCGGTGTGTGTGCTGTTCGAGCCAGTCACCGGGTTCAGGTTCATGACCACCCGTCGCGCCGTTGAGAAGGGGGATTATTTGCGTTGATTCTTGCTGGTCGGGTATGACTGCAAAATGTCAGCCAGAATTTGAAAGCCCCGATTTTGGCTGGTTTGCGGCAGCAAAATCGGGGGCTCATGGTTAAAAAATAGCCATTGTGCTCAATCGACGGGCAGGCCTGTGGCGTTTTCTCTGGCAGAATGCTGCTAAACGGGCTTTTGCAGTTGGGCACACCCTTTGCTAGGTAAAGCCACCAGATAGTCCGGTATGACACCGGACATGGCAATGACGCCCTGATCGCCACCCTCTCTCCGGCATCAGGGCTATTTTTTTTTGGAGCTGATTATGGATGCGACCAGGCAACAGGCAGTCATAGTTACCGATACGACCCTGCGCGACGGCGAACAGGCCGCCGGCGTCGTTTTTTCCCCGGAAGAAAAATTACATATCGCCGGCTGGCTTGACAGAATCGGCGTACAGGAACTGGAATGTGGGATCCCGGCCATGGGGCGGGTGGAGCAGGAGTGTGTTCGCAGCCTGGTGGAGCTGGGGCTGAACACCCGGCTGATCACCTGGAACCGGGCACTCGAAAGCGATATCAAGGCCTCCATCGACAGTGGCGTGACGGCGGTCGATGTGTCGCTCTCCGTTTCCGATATTCAGATCGAAAACAAGATCAGGAAGTCGCGCGCCTGGGTCAAGGAACAACTGGTCCGCGCCCTGCGCTTCGCCAAGAAGAACGACCTCTACGTGTCCGTCGGTGGTGAGGATTCGAGTCGCGCTGATCTCGGGTTTCTCAAAGAGTTGCTGCAGATCGCTGCAGAAGAGGGGGCGGAGCGTTTCCGTTTCTGCGACACCCTCGGCATCCTCAACCCCTTTAGCATGTATGAGCAGGTCGCGGAGTTGGTCAACGCCAGCTCACTGGCCATCGAAGTTCACACCCACAACGATCTCGGCATGGCGACAGCCAACGCTCTGGCCGGGGTCAAGGCCGGTGCGTCCTTCGTCAGCACCACGGTGAACGGTCTCGGCGAACGCGCCGGGAACGCCGCTCTCGAAGAGGTGGTGATGGCCCTGCACTGCAGTTGTGGGCAGGAGACGGGGATCATGACCGCTGATTTTGCTGCCCTTTCGGATTATGTCGCCAGCGCCAGTCGGCGGCCGATCTCCCCCTGGAAAGCCGTTGTCGGCGCGCAGGTTTTTTCTGATGAAGCGGGGCTGCCTGCCGATGGTGTACTGAAAAACCCGGGAAACTATGAAGGCTTTAAACCGGAGGATGTCGGTTTGAAGCGCCATTTCGTGCTCGGCAAGCACTCGGGGCGTCACGGACTTGAACAGCGCCTGAAGGATCTCGCCGTTGAAACGACAAATCTCGATCTCGAAGCGATGCTCACTCAGGTTCGTAGCCTGTCGAGTCGCACCAAGGGGGCGATCAACGACTGCCAGCTGCTTGAACTCTGCAGCCGAATCTGAACGAAGGGGGAATTGATGACGATCAAGCCCCTGGCGGCGGGCGACTGGGAGCATTTTCATGCCCTCGCCGCTGCCGAAGGTTGGAAAATTTCGTTTCAGGAGCAGCGCCTGTTCCAAAGTTTGTGGCGGCCGCACTTCCATGCGCTCTGGCACCAGGGGCGTTGTTGCGGCTTCGTTTCTGCCGTGCTTTACAAGACCAGCGGTTGGATCGGCAATCTGCTGATCGATCCGGAGCTGCGCCGTCGCGGTTACGGCTCGCGTCTGTTTGAGCATGCAATGGAGGAGATTGAGTCGGATGAGCGTGTCGAGCGGGTCTGGCTGACCGCTTCGGAACAGGGCGCCCCTCTTTACCGTAAACATGGTTTTGTCGAGATCGATCGTGTTGAACGCTGGAGCGCGACCGGCCTGGGTGAACGTTTTTCGGTGGCGGTTCCCGACCTGACCCGACTGCTGGAACTGGATAAGGCGTGCTGGGGGGAAGATCGCAGTACCCTGCTGCGCCTGTTGGCCCAGGATGGTTGCACCTTTGCGGCAGGAAAGATGATTGCCCAGTTGCAGGTCGGTGTCAATTTTTGTCAGCTGGGGCCCTGGCTGGCGGAGGAGAGCACCTCGGCGACCTGCCGCACACTTCTCGATCAGGCCCTGCATGCCGTTCCGGCCGACCGTCCGCTGGTCTGTGATGTGCTCGCCTCGGCGGAACTCGCCCTGGTCTTGCAGAAGGCCGGCTTCGTTCGTGGTGGCGAGAACCTGCTGATGTGCAGCAGTTCGGAACCGCCGTTGTTGAACGGCGTGATCGCCCTGGCCAGCCTCGGGAGTATCGGCTAGGCTCCTGTCGGAATCGGAATCGGAATCGGAATCGGAATCGGAATCGGAATCGGAATCGGAATCGGAATCGGAAAAGGCC
>PKUG01000007.1 GCA_002869665.1 Desulfuromonas sp.
AACATATTCAGGAACAAGAAAGACCGGGAAGATTTTCTGGAACGTCTCGGTAACCTGCTTCCGGAAACGGGGACCTTCTGCTACGGCTGGGCTTTTCTTTCCAATCACGCTCATTTTCTTTTCAGAACCGCGGACGTCCCCCTGTCGATCCTGATGCGCAGATTGCTGACGGGCTATGTTGTCGGTTTTAATCGACGCCACAAACGCCACGGTCAGTTGTTTCAAAATCGTTTTAAATCCATTGTCTGCCAGGAAGATCTCTATCTCAAGGAACTGGTACGCTATATCCATTTAAATCCCCTCCGTGCCGGTTTGGTTCCCGATCTTGAAAAGCTGGATAGATATCCCTATTGCGGACACAGTGCTTTAATGGGCAATGTCGAGCGTGACTGGCAGAAAACAGATGATGTGCTGATGGTCTTTGGCAAAAACGTCCAGGTCGCCAGAGAAGCCTATCGTCGTTTCATGGAGCAAGGGATCGATCAAGGGCGCCGGGAAGATCTGGTCGGCGGTGGTCTGGTGCGCAGTCTCGGTGGCTGGTCTGAAGTCAAGAAAGGCCAAGGCCACGGGATGAGCGATGAGCGGATATTGGGTGATGCGGACTTTGTTGATTCCATACTTTCCCAGGCCGACGAAAATCTGAACCGGCACTATAAGCTCAAGTCCCTCGGATATGATGTACATCGTGTTGCCGAGCGGGTCGCCGAACTTTATCAAATGAGTACAGACGAAATTTTCAGCCCTGGACGTCAAAGCCTCAAGGTTAATGCAAAAAGCCTGGTTTGCTTCTGGTCGGTCAGAGAGCTTGGTCTTTCCTTGCCTGAACTGGCTCGAATTTTTTCAATGAGTGTTCCTGGAATAAGCTACGCGGTGACAAGAGGGGAGAAACTGGTCAAGGGCAATGGCTTTAAGTTAATTCCTTAAGCGCGTCCCTCTTTCCATTATTTCGTTAGGGCTCAGAATTGATCGTAATGTCCGCCAATTGCGAAAATGTAAATGTAGTTGTCGTCAAATTTATAAATGACTCGGTCTTTTTGACTTAATCGACGCGACCAAAACCCTGAAAGGTTATGTCGAAGCGCTTCGGGTTTACCAGTACCGACAGCTGGGTCACCACGGAGCATCTCTTTCAAAATTGTACAGAGTGTTTTATGCAGTCGTTTATCTTTCGTTCTGAGGTCTTCGTAAGTAGACCATGTAGTACCTTCAAAGACCAAGGATCTCATTTGTTTCCTCGTTCGTTGGGGAATAACCGGAACGTTTTGAATGTGTTTGTGCGGAATCAGAAATTTGTTTCATAAGACTGGTGTTTTGTAGAACATAAAGAGTTTCTTGCTCTCGTTCCCAGTCCTCGGCACTGATAACCACGAAGTCCGCTCCACTCCGACGGGTCACTTTGAGCGGTAAGTGCTGGCTAACAACTTGCTCTACAAAGTTTTTTAAATTATCTCTAAATCTGTTGACGCTAATGGTATCCATAGAAAAACCTCCTATCATGTACGGATATGAGGTACATAATATCAAAAGCGCCCTAGCAATGCAATCAAGCGGACGGAAAATAGCTGTGTGTTCCCCGAAAGGCAAAATTTCGGTGGTTCTCGCAGGTCGCGTCGCCGCCGCTTATCTCAACCGTTATGCCACGGGATATGATTAATATAAAAATGATATCGTGGTTTACTTTTAGCATTGGATTCCTTTCATTACTTTTAGGAATTTTATATTGCATGGGTAATAATTCCGGGCATTCTGGTTTTTCACCATTATTGGGATCTGTCTTTTTTATACCGATCATTATCACTGGAATATTGGGGTTGACAAAGAATAAGCAGTCATTGGGTTATAGATTGACTCTGGTTATAGGATTTTCTGGAATTATTTTTGGTTTTTTAATTCAAACAACCGGAATAATGAATGAGTATAATAATTGGCTACATTCAGGAATGAATGCGCAAAACCCTAATTCGGATATAATTTTGTTTATTTACGGTAGTTTGATCGTTTTCGCTATCGTTTTTGTATCGGTAATTTCCATTATACAGAAGAGGAAGGCATAACATTCATTTCACGGCAGACTGGCTGGTCAGCGCCGATTTTTGAAATGACCTGTTTTAAGTTAATTTCTTAAGAGCGTCCCTCTTTCCACGTTTTAGAGTTTTGATTGTATTTTGGAGATTTGGTTAAATGGAATATTTGGGATCATGTTTATGCAGAACTGTTAAGTATAAAGTTATCGGTGAATTTGAGAGTTTCTTTTTGTGTCATTGTCGCTACTGCCAGAAGGATACAGGATCGGCACATGCAGCAAATTTGTTTTCGTCATCAGCCAAACTTGTATGGATTAAAGGCGAAAACAATGTACGAGTATTTCAAGTGAAGAAATCCAGTCATGTAAAAGCATTCTGCGTAACATGTGGGTCTGCTCTACCCAATGTACAAATGGACGGCAAGTTTCTGGCTGTTCCGGCGGGAAGCCTTGATTGTAAATTGGAAAAGAAGCCAGATGGGCATATATTCATTTCGAACAAAGCGAATTGGGATGAAGCATTAGAAACAGTAAAAAAATTTCAGCGTTTTCCAGTCGAAGAATAAGTCGCTATGAATCATGAAAAACTGAGTTAAAGGTAATTGATGCGAATATGAATTATCAAAAATTCCGCCAACAACCGCTTGCACAGGACACCGGACCTTCCCCCGCTAAAGTAGACATCTCAACCTAACCAGGATGTCTTATGTCCAGAATCAAAGGGCCAAGAAGATTCATCTCTACGAGAACAAATTCAAGGTCAAAGCGGTCAATAAAACTTTGACCAGACTTCTCGGTTGAAGATAGCGGCTCAGATTTAATCATGGGCTAATGCGTGCTCATGCTGTCTGAACACGACTTTGCTATCTTCGCCCAAATCGCATCACCTCATGTCTGCACTCCAGCTTAAACCTGACAATAAACAACAGTGTCGTTCGGAGTCCTGATTTCAATTCCCCTAAAAATCTCAGCTGGTTGGTCAACGGATGTTCTCACTTCCGCGCTATTTCATCACTTTCATACTGTTTGTCCTCAGTGTAACCAACACCGGTGCTTGTGACTTGCCGACCGATAACGGAGCGGGAGTACGGCTTTTCCCGCCGCTGGTGCGGGAGCGCTTCTGCCAGCCGGAGGAGGGGTATGCTTCACTTCTGCTCATTCGGGCGGCTGTCAACGAGGATCGCCCGGTTTATCGGGTGATCGCGGTTGAGGATGATGACGCGGAGTCCGTCCGTAGCGTGCGGCTTTACCAGTTTGATGCGGCCGGGAACGAACATCCCGAGGTTGGTGGTGAACCGCAGGCGGTTATCGACTTTGCCGGGACGTCACCGCGCTTTGAAGCACGGGTGAAGGGGAGACGGACAACGATTTCATTTGCACAGAGCAAATTCGAATTCAGTATATATGGACTTTTCGGCCTGAAGATCAGCCAGGCGTTGAATGAGCGGCGGGACATTACGGTTGGTGGGAGCACGGCTCGCGTGCTCCTGATGACGACCTCGGACAGGGATCACTGGCGCTGGGTGCTTGAGAACGGCGAGCAGGTGGCTTTCTGAACGCCGCTCGCTTTATTTTCTCCCTTTGCCCGGTTTGCCTTTCTTCTTTTGCTCCTGCTGCTCAGCCGTGGCCGCCGTGGAGGCTGCCCGCTCGTCCTTGGTGCGGGCGATGCTGACGCGCAGGTAGCGCTCGCCGAGGTGAGTGCCGTCGAGCATGTTGACGGCCTCACGCGTCTCCTTGTCGTTGTCCATGCGGACAAAGGCGAGCCCTTTGGATTTCCCCTGATCGTCGGTCAGTATCCTGACCATGCGCACGCGGCCGCAGAGTTCGAAAAGCTGCTGCAGTTCCGCTTCTGTCGTTTCGAACGGGATGTCGGCGACAAAGATATCGCGCTCGGCTCTTTTTCCCATCATTTCACCTCCTGAACACGGGAGTAGGCATCATTGTCATCGGCGGGGCGCTCCAGGCTGACCCGCCCCAGTTTCCCGGCTCTCAGTTCCCGCAACAGAGTTTCCGCCGCGCGGTGCAGGTCGACATCACCGCCGGCAATCAGGCAACCGCGCTTGCGGCCGATCGCTTCGATCAGGGGCAGCTGACCGGTGGGGAGTTCCTGCAGGTTGTAACGCTCTTTCAGCTGCGCGGGGTAGCGTTCCGCGAGGTATTCGGCGCTGACCATTCCGACCTCGGTGGTGTCGAAGGCGTTGTCGCCGATGGCGCCGCTGGCGGCGAGACGGCAGGCCCCGGGGAGGTTGTCGAGGACCGGCCAGAGCAGCCCCGGTGTGTCGGAGAGAAGAATGCCGTTGCGCAGATCGATCTGTTGCGGACAGGTGGTGATCGCCGGCTTGTCGCCGACGCGGGCGATCTTTTTTCCCGCCAGGGTGTTGATCAGGGTCGACTTGCCGACGTTGGGGATACCGACGACGATCACCCGCAACGGCTTGCCGGCCTTGACGCGGCTGGCGAGCATCTGGCGACAGAGCTTCGGCAACAGCCCGGCGTCGCGGCGGTTCTTGGCCTCGAGGGGGAGGGCCTTGACGTTCTGCTCCTGCTCCAGGGCTTTGACCCAGGCTTTGGTGGCCACCGGGTCGGCCAGGTCGCTCTTGTTGAGGACCTTGAGGCAGGGCTTGTCTTTGCGCAACCGGGCGAGCAGCGGATTGGCGCTGCTCGCGGGCAGGCGAGCGTCGAGTACCTCGATGACCAGATCGATCTTCGGCAGGATTTCAACGATCTGCGCCCGGGCCTTTTTCATATGTCCCGGATACCAGTCGATAATCATATCTGTCTAACCGTTTACTTTAAGAAAATTTTCCGTTTATCAGTGACATGCGGAGTGCACATCGGGATCGCTATCGTCATCGGTATCGAAGGTTTACGTTAAAAATGACTAAAACACAACTCCGATAGCAATCCGGATGGCGATTTCGATACCGAGCTGACAAGAGGGTTCCCTCTGTGACTCAGTGCCGCTGTGGTTCAAATCATTTCGTTTATCCACGCATCCTTTGAATCATGATCAGGTCGGCGATGACCAACGCGGTCATGGTTTCGACGATCGGGACGGCGCGCGGGACGACGCAGGGGTCGTGGCGCCCCTTGGCCTTAAGGATCGCATCGTTGCCGTCGTAATCGACGGTCGGTTGCTCCTGGCCGATGGTTGCCGGCGGCTTGAAGGCGGTGCGGAAATAGACCGGCTCGCCGTTGGAGATCCCCCCCTGGACGCCGCCACTGAAGTTGGTGGTGGTACCGAGGCGGTCCCCTTTCTTGACGAAGGGGTCGTTATGGACCGAACCGCGCATGGTGGCGCCGGCGAAGCCGGAGCCGATTTCAAACCCCTTGGTGGCCGGCAGCGAGAGCATGGCGTGGGCCAGCAGCGCTTCGAGGCGGTCGAAGACCGGTTCGCCGAGTCCGGCGGGGAGGTTGCGGCAGACGCAGCTGACGACCCCGCCGACCGAATCCTGGGCTTCACGGGCGGCGACGATCTCGGCACTCATCAATTCCGCAGCGACCGGATCGGGGCAGCGGATGGCGGTCTCATCGACCAGTTCGCGGTTGATCGTCAGCATGTCGATGTCAGCGCTGAGATGTGGGCCGACGCCGCTGACCCAGGCAACGATCTCAATCCCGTATTCTTCTTTCAGGAACTTCTCGGCGATCGCCCCGGCCGCGACCCGGCCGATGGTCTCACGGGCGCTGGAGCGGCCACCGCCGCTGGAGGCGTGGATGCCGTACTTGGCGCGATAGGTGTAATCGGCGTGCGAGGGGCGCGGGATGGCGCTCATCGAGCCGTAGTCGCCGGGGCGTTGGTCCTTGTTGCGCACCAGCATGCCGATGGGGGTGCCGAGGGTCAGCCCGTTTTCGGTGCCGGAGAGGATCTCGACGCGGTCGGCTTCATTACGTTCGGTGCCGAGCTTGTTCCCCCCCGGTCGCCGGCGGTCGAGCTGGATCTGCACATCATCTGCCGTCAGGGGCATGCGCGGCGGGACGCCGTCGACAACGACACCGACTCCCGGACAATGGGATTCACCAAAGGTACTGATTCTGAAAAAACGACCGAAACTGCTCGACATCTTATCTCTCCGCGTTCTACTCGGGACTTAATCTGATCCTGGTTTGCTCAACACTGCCCCCGGGCAGCGGCGAATCATAGCTGAAAATTGCGCTGAGCATAACAGAAAACGCGCATAGAGGCTATTTACGTTTCCCGCGTCGGGAACGGACGGAAAAAGATTGACATAAACAGAACGATGTCTCATTTTGGACATGTTTGGACAAAAAGGATCAAAAATGGACAAAACATTTCTGACCGTGAAAGAACTGTCAAGCAAACTCGGGGTCTCCGAGAAGACGGTTTATCGCATGACGACATCGGGCTCGATCCCTTTCGCCATCAAGATCGGCGGGCAGTGGCGCTTCAATGCCGACAAGATCGAAAAGTGGATTCTCGAATCCCGGAATGGTGACGAGAGACAGAAGACAAACACCGCAATCAAGGTCGCCGAGGCCTTGAACGGGGGGTTGATCATCTACCGCGCTCATGGGGGAAATCGCGACGAGGTCCTCGACGAAGTTCTCACCATGGTCGGAACCCTGGCTGAGGATGAGATCGTTGCCATCAAACGTCAGATCCTCTATCGCGAATCGATCATTTCGTCATCGCTCAAAGGGGTCTGTTTCATGATGCCCGATTTCGGCGCCTGCAGCTATATCGACAGGAGTCTGCTGCTGCTGGCGTTCCTGGAGCAGCCGATGAACCTCGGCGCCGTGGACGGAGTCCAGACGGAGGCTGTGCTGGTATTGCTGGCGGCCAACAAGACCGAGCGCCTGATCCTCAAGACCCGGCTGGCGCGCCTGTTCATGGAGAACGATTTTGTCGCGATGCTCAAGGAACAACCGAACCGGCGTGAGCTGATCGAGGGGGTTGAACGGATGGAAACAGAACTGTTGGGCTGAATAATTTAACTCCGAAAAGTGGACGGACACAGGTGGTATTGATGAGCAAGGCGGCGCAGAAAACAATCGTGGGGGATCTTTTCGGAGGGATAACCGCGAGCGTCATCGCTCTGCCGTTGGCGCTGGCCTTCGGTGTCGCCAGTGGTGCCGGGGCGCAGGCCGGGCTCTACGGAGCGATCATCCTCGGTTTCGTTGCCGCCCTCGCCGGGGGCACCAAAGTTCAGATCTCCGGCCCGACCGGGCCGATGACGGTCGTCGCGGCAGCGACCCTGGTCATGTTCAAAGGCGACATCTCGCTGCTGATGGCGGCGGTGTTGCTGACCGGCCTGTTCCAGATCGCCCTTGGTTTGCTGAAGGTCGGCAAGTTCGTCAAGTTCGTTCCCTATCCGGTTATTTCCGGTTTCATGAGCGGCATCGGGGTGATCATCATCCTGCTGCAGATCAACCCGCTGGTCGGAATTGCCGGGGTCAATTCTCCGCTTGCGGCGGTGAAGGCTCTCACGGGCCTGTCGTCAAGCTATCAGGTCGATGCGGTTTATGTCGGTATCCTGGCCCTGTTGATCGTCTTTTTCACCCCGAAAAAACTCGCCCGGATCGTACCCACACCGCTGCTGGCCCTGGTTGCCGTGACGGTGTTGACCCGCCTCGTCGGCTTCGAGGTGCCGACCATCGGCGATATCCCCTCCGGGCTGCCCGATTTCAGGCTGCCGACTTTCAGCGCCGAGCATCTGACCGCGATCGTCTCGGCCGGTTTGAGTCTGGCGGTACTCGGTTCGATCGACAGTTTGCTGACGTCGTTGGTGGCCGATTCGATCACCAAGACCGAGCACAACTCCAACCGCGAACTGATCGGCCAGGGGCTCGGCAATACACTGACGGCGTTCTTTGGCGGGATACCGGGGGCCGGGGCGACCATGCGCACCGTGGTCAACGTCAAATCGGGAGGGCGTACCCGCTTGTCGGGAATGCTGCACGCGCTGATTCTGCTGGCGATTCTGCTCGGTCTCGGCACCTATGCCGCGCTGGTTCCGCTGGCGGTTCTCGCCGCGATCCTGATCAAGGTCGGTATCGATATCGTCGATTACCGTTTCTTCAAGATCATCCGCCAGGCGCCGAAGCACGACCTGGTCGTCATGGCGACAGTGCTGCTGCTGACCGTGTTCGTCGACCTGATCATGGCGGTCGGCGTCGGTGTCGTCCTGGCCTCCATCCTCTTGACCGTACGAGTGACCAGTCAGGTCAAATCGACGGTCAGCGACATGGAAGTTGACGTCGCCCACATCGCCGACTGCTCAGATCTTGAGGGGAGAAACAGTTTCCTCATCCGTGTCGTCAATATTGACGGCCCCTTCTTCTTCGGTTCGACTTCCCAACTGGTTGGGCAGGTCGGGGCGATGCTCGGCACCAGGGCGGTGGTTTTCAACTGCCTGGCCGTTCCCTTCATCGATCTGTCGGCGTTCTTTGCCCTGGGTGAAATCATCCTCAAGCTGAAAGGGAACGGCATCGTCCCCTTTATCGTCGTCAGCGAAGAACTCCGGGCCAAGATGCTCAGACTTGGAATAACTTCAATCCTGCACGAGAATCATATCCTCCTCTCTTTTGACGAAGCGGTCGCCCACGCCCGGGAGCACGCCTGCAGCGAACGCAAGTAGCAGGGGTGCTGTTACATCAGCGGGTTGAGTGGCCGAAATATGTGTTGCTGACAGTCCTCCAGACCCGTCCTCTGAGAGGTTTTTCTCCGATCCGTGTGCAGAGAATTTACATTCTCGCTAAAACTCTGTTATAACCTCACTGAACAAAAAGAAGTTAACAGGAGCATCTTCCCATGCTCTTTTTATGTTCGGAGGTATCTGGGCGTGGCAGACGTAACAAAATTCATTTCCGGTATCGAGGAATTCCAGCAGCGGCATTTCGGGGAAAACCGTGAACTCGCCAGTAACCTGGTCTCCGGACAGAAGCCCCAGGCCCTGTTGATCGGCTGTTGTGATTCCCGTGTCGATCCCGCTTTGTTGACCGGTTGCGACCAAGGGGATCTTTTCATCCTGCGCAACATCGCCAACCTGGTCCCCCCCTACCTGAAAAACGATGACTACCACGGGGTCAGTTCTTCCATCGAGTATGCCGTCTGTATTCTCGAGGTGACCGATATCATTGTTCTCGGTCACTCCAATTGCGGCGGGATCAAGGCGTTGCTCGATAGCGGAGAGGGGATACCGTCCGGCGAGTTTATCGGCAATTGGGTCAGTATTGTCGCTTCGGCGCGCGACAAGGTGTTGCGCGAGATGCCGAATGAGGCTCCGGAGAAGCAGGCCCGTGCGTGTGAGAAGGAAGCGATTCTGGTCTCGCTGCGCAACCTGATGACCTTCCCCTGGGTCAGGGAGCGCGTCGCCAAGGGGAAGCTGAGCCTGCACGGCTGGTATTACAATATCAGCACCGGCCAACTGCGTTATTACAATCAGTTGACCGGTGAATATGAAATTCTCGTCGCGCCCTACAGCGACGGGCAAATGCAGCAGATGGAGTCCGAAGAAGGCTGAACCGCACACACCGGATATGAGATCTGCAGGATAGAAGAAGGAGGAGCCATGCCGATTGCCCCGCCCGCCGATAACCTGCTCGACCGGGACCCGATGGATCTCATGGAATTGTACGGCCGCATGCGCAGTCTGACCGATTGCGCCGGTTTCAGCGGCACCCTGCCGGCGATCTGGCAGTGCTCGGACGAGAGTCAGTCGATCAAGAAGGCCCTGTTCGGCTACGTTTACAACTGCCCGAGTTTCAACCTCGGGCGGGTCGGCGGACTCCTCGATCCGACCCGGCTGGCGACGGCGGCGCACCACGGCAAGGATATGGTGATTTTCGGTGGCAGCCATATCGGTGCCGAGGAAGCCGACGGTTTCGGCTTCATCCAGCGGGTCAGCGGCCAGCGGGTCCCCTGTTGCGGAATGCTCGGGCGGGTGCTCGACGAATATCTCAAGGTCTATCGACGGGCCACCCAGCTGATCAAGATTTCCCGTGAAAACAACCGTTTCCTGATCGAGATCCCCTACAAATACCTGTTCGAAAAATCGCGCGACAACAGCGCCCGCATGGTTCTCAAACTGGCGGACCTGGTCGCCGGTGATGCGCTGCGCGAAGGCACCCAGGGGAAAATTTATCCCCTGAACCCCGCGGTCATCGGCGGGCGGGAGGCGCTGGTGGCGACTGTTACCGACCAGCCGCAGCCGTTCGGCAGCCTGTTAACCAAGGAGTTGTTCAGCTTCCGCAAGAAGCTTGATCCCGAGAGCCACGAACCGAAGACCATGCTCGAAGTCTCGGTCTTCGATTTCCTGCCGGAGATCGTCTCTTCCCCCTTCCCCCACCGACGCCTGGGAAACATCAACACCTGGCGTCAGTTTCACCGTATTGCCTCTTTCATCACCGACGCCTTCGACGGCAGTGACAAGAATGTCTTTGTGATTGCCGGGCTGACCATTGATCACAGCATTCGCCATAACCGGGTTGTGCCGCAGTTCGGTTTCTGGATGGAGCAGGGGCGGGCGCTGGAGGCGCGCTACTACGGGCCGGCCGAGGTGACGGAACTGCTGGATGCCCAGCAGGTTTACACGCCGCCGGTGACCTTTCTCGAATATGCCGGTCTGTAAAAAGACCGGAATCCTGCTAACGGACTTCGACGATCCGTCCGCGCTTGAAGGTCAACAGCTCGAGGTCCTTGAGCGCTTCGCCCGTGGCTGAGAAGCCGGTTGTTCCGGTGATGCCACGGAAATCATCCAGGCTCGCCAGCTTGCGGCGGAGATCCTCGCGGTTGGTAACGGTGGGGTCGTCGAGCATGTTCAATAGCAGGGTCGCGGCGTCGAACGCCTGGGCCTCGAGAATGGTCGGCTCTTCGTGGTAGGTCTGGCGGAAGAGTTCGATGAAACGTTTGACTTCGGGTTTGCTGCTCTCGGCGAAGAAGGCATCGACAAAGACGGCGTCTTTGAGGAAACGGCCCGAGCGCTCGGCGAGTTCCGCCGAATTCCAGCCGCTGATCCCGAGCAGGGTGACATCCTTCAAGCCGTAGAACATCAGCTGCGGAGCGACCTGGTTGATACGCTCGGCGTAATCGGGAATGAAGAGGGCGTGGAAGGGCGCCAGCGGGTATTCGAGTTCCGGCATGTCGGGATCGGGCTCCGCATCTCTTCTTTCACCGTCCCGTTCCCACAGCAGCTGGTAGGTCTGCTTTTTGAAGTCGTTGTTATCTTCAGGATAACTGACGACATCGACCAGTTCGCCACCGGCTTTTTCCAGCTCGGCGATGAACAGCTCGGTCATGCGCCGGCCGAAGCGGTTCTCCGGGTAGAGCACGGAGAAGCTGATGTTGTCGTTGGCGATGGCGTAGTCGATGAGTGTCTTGACCTGCTGACGGGCAGTCATGGTATCGCGGAAGATGAAGTTCCCCGTGTCGGGCAGGCGGTCGGCCTGGGTCAGGGCCAGCATCGGCACCATCTCCTGCTGGGCGCGCTGCGCCGCATTCTCGGCCGAGGCCGCCAACAGGGGACCGATGATCGCCATAACCTTTTCATCATCGCTCAGGCTGCTGACCAAGGCTGCCGGAGAGACCCCCTCGACCGCCGTGTCGCGGTAGGCGAAACGCAACGGCAGGCGGGTCTTGTTGTGCTCGCCGAGGGCCAGTTCCAGCCCCTTCTTTACCAGCTCACCATAGGATGCATAGGGGCCGCTGAGCGGCAGCATGACGCCGATGCTGTCACGGCTGAGCCAGGAGTCGGCCGCTGTCCGCTGCTGCAGGAGTTCGGCCTCTTCCCAGTAGGGGAAGCCGACCGGCGAGGCGAAAAGTTCGTTCAGGTGCTGGCGGGCCAGTTCGGGCTGCTGACGCACCAGTGCCCGGCGGGCGAGCTGCAGGCGGGCGTCCTGACCAATCTCGGTCCCCTGCCACATGAACGCGGCTTCGGCCAGATCGCTGTCGCCGATCCGGTTTTGCAGAATGTCGTGGGCTTCGGCGAGCAGGGTTGCCGGTTGGGCACTGAATGACAGTTGGCGGTTCAGGAAGAAGAGGGCCTGAAGGTATGCCCCGGTGCGGGCCGAGGCGGTTGCCAGGTCGCGGTAGAGGAGGGCCCGGTCATTATTGCTGAAGGATTCGTCGAGCAGCGGGCGGAGCAGTTCCAGAGCCTCGCTGTCCTGTTCGCTGTGGATCAGGGCATTGCCGAGCAGGAATTTTGCTTCCGGGGTACGCAGCCCGCGCGGAATCCGTTCGAGGTAGAGAAGGGCGTCGGCATACTGTTGCTGATCGGTCAGGATCCGGCCGATGAGAATGGAGGCCTGGAAAGAGTCGTTGCCGCCCGGGTTATGCTGGATGACATTGCGCAGGACGGACAGGGCCTGTTTGAGTTCACCTGCCTGGTAGAGTTGGCGCCCCAGGTCGATAGCCGGATTCCCGGCAGCTGCGGCACCGGTCGGAAGTCCGGTCACCAGGGTTGCGGTCAGGGTCCAGAACAGAATCAGGCAGATGATCCGCTTCATGCGCACTCCAGCTCAGTGAATAAAATGACAGGGGGTGAGGCGTTGTTAGCAGAGGATCCTTCCGCCGCTAATCGAACAACTCCTTGACTTTATCAAAAAATCCCTTCCCCTGGGGATGAATATCTTCGCCGCTCTCCTTGGCGAACTCCTGCAGTAACTCGCGCTGACGACTGTTGAGCTTGGTCGGCACCTCGACCTTGAGCAGAACGAGCTGGTCGCCGCGGCCGTAACCGCGCAGCGAGGCGATCCCTTTTCCCGAGAGTTTGAAAATCTTGCCGCTCTGGGTTCCGGCCGGCACCTTGAGGTTGACCCGTCCTTCCAGGGTTGGGACTTCAAGGTCGCAGCCGAGGGCCGCCTGGACAAAGGAGATCGGAACCTCGCAGATGATATCCTGACCGTCGCGCGAGAAGATCGGGTGCTCTTCGACGCTGATGACGACATAAAGATCCCCCGGTGGGCCGCCGTGCATGCCGGCTTCACCTTCATTGTTCAGCTTGAGCCGGGTGCCGTTTTCCACCCCGGCGGGGACCTTGAGGTTAAGGGTGCGCTTGCTCTTGACCTGGCCGGTGCCACGACAATCGGGGCAGGGGTCGGTGATGATCTTCCCTTCGCCGCGACAGTCGGGGCAAGGGCGGGTCATGGTGAAGAAGCCCTGCTGATAGCGGACCTGGCCGGCACCGCGACAGGTTGAACAGGTCTGAGCTTCGGTGCCCGGGCGGGCGCCGCTCCCCTGGCAGGTTTCGCAGGTCTGCTTGCGCGGCAGCTGAAGTTTCTTTTCGGTGCCGAAAGCCGCCTCTTCAAAGCTGATGGTCAGGTTGTAGCGTAGATCGTCGCCGCGCTGGCCGCGACTGCCGCGACGTGAACCACCGCCGAAGATGTCGCCGAAGATGTCGCCGAAGATATCTTCGAAGCCGCCGCCCCCGAAGTTGAAGCCGCCGCCGGAGAAGCCGCCGCCGTTGACCCCGGCATGGCCGAACTGGTCGTAGTTGGCTCGCTTCTGCGAGTCGGAAAGGACGGCGTAGGCTTCGGTCAGTTCCTTGAACTTCTCTTCCGCCGCTTTGTCGCCGGGGTTTTTATCGGGGTGATACTGGATGGCCAGTTTGCGGTACGCCTTCTTGATCTCGGTCTCGCTGGCGTTGCGGTTGACCCCCAGAATTTCATAATAATCTCGCTTGGACAAGGTCGCTATCCTGATCTGTCTGCAGTGAACTGAAACGTAAAAACGGTTCTAAAGCTCAAAGAATTAAAAGCTGTAGATCAACCACAGAGACACTGGGTCACAGAGAAAAAACATTCCAGGGATTATCTCAGTGTTTGCTGTAGCTCTGTGGTGAACATTGTGTTTTTATTTGGCCCGAAAAACAAAAGCAACGCCGACACCCCGAATGGACGTGTCGGCGTTGCTGGTTCAGGGTTTATTTCTTGTTGTCGTCGACGTCTTCGAATTCGGCATCGACGACGTCATCGCCGCCACCCTGGGCTGCCTGGTCGGCGTCGCCGCCTTCAGCGCCCTGCTGGGCCTGAGCGTACATCATTTCCGCCAGCTTGTGAGAGGCCTGGGCAAGGGCTTCGCTCTTCTTCTTGATCTCTTCCGCGTTGTCCCCTTCGATCGCTTTCTTCAGTTCGTCGAGGGCGGTCTGGATCTGCTCCTTGGTGGCGCTGTCGAGCTTCTCGCCGTGCTCCTTGAGCGATTTTTCCGTGGTGTAAGCGAGGCCGTCAGCCTGGTTACGGGCTTCGATCAGCTCACGCTTCTGCTTGTCCTCGGAGGCGTGGCTTTCGGCGTCCTGAACCATGCGGCTGATCTCTTCATCAGAAAGGCCGCTCGATGCGGTGATCTGGATCGACTGCTCCTTGCCGGTGCCGAGGTCTTTGGCAGAGACATGGAGGATGCCGTTGGCGTCGATGTCGAAGGTGACCTCGATCTGCGGTACACCGCGCGGTGCCGGTGGAATGCCGACCAGCTCGAAATTACCGATGGTCTTGTTGTCGGCCGCCATTTCGCGCTCGCCCTGGATGACGTGAACGGAGACCGCCGGCTGGTTGTCGGCCGCGGTCGAGAAGACCTGGCTCTTCTTGCAGGGGACGGTGGTGTTCTTTTCAATCAGCTTGGTCATGACCCCGCCGAGGGTTTCGATACCGAGGGAGAGCGGGGTGACGTCGAGCAGCAGGACGTCCTTGACGGTGCCGGTGAGGACCCCGCCCTGGATGGCGGCGCCGATGGCGACGACTTCGTCCGGGTTGACGCCGCGATTCGGGGTCTTGCCGAAGATCTCCTTGACGCGCTCCTGGACCGCGGGCATGCGGGTCATACCGCCGACGAGGATGACTTCGGTGATCTCGTTGGCGCTCAGGCCGGCGTCTCTGATGGCGGTCTGGCAGGGACCGACCAGTTTGGCCAGCAGGTCACTGCAGATGCTTTCCAGCTTGGCGCGGGAGAGCTTGATGTTAAGGTGTTTCGGACCGCTCTGGTCGGCGGTGATGAACGGCAGGTTGATGTCGGTCTCCATCGACGAGGAGAGCTCGCACTTGGCTTTTTCCGCCGCTTCTTTAAGGCGCTGCAGGGCCATCTTGTCGCCACGCAGGTCGATCCCCTGCTCCTTCTTGAACTCGTCGGCGACGTAATCGATGATCCGCTGGTCGAAGTCCTCGCCACCGAGGAAGGTGTCGCCGTTGGTCGACTTGACTTCGAAGACGCCGTCGCCGAGGTCGAGAATCGAGATGTCGAAGGTGCCGCCGCCGAGGTCGAAGACGGCGATGGTCATCTCGTCCTTCTTGTCGAGGCCGTAGGCCAGCGACGCTGCGGTCGGCTCGTTAATGATGCGCAGGACGTTGAGACCGGCGATCTTGCCGGCGTCCTTGGTGGCCTGACGCTGCGAGTCGTTGAAGTAGGCCGGGACGGTGACGACCGCGTCGGTGACGCTTTCGCCGAGGTAGTCTTCGGCGGTCTGCTTCATCTTCTGCAGGATCATGGCGGAGATTTCCGGCGCGCTGTATTTCTTGTCGCGGGCCTGGACCCAAGCGTCGCCGTTGTCGGCTTCGACGATCTTGAAGGGGCTGATTTTGATATCCTTCTGGACCGCTTCAGAGGTGAACTTGCGGCCGATCAGGCGCTTGATGGCGAACAGGGTGTTCTCCGGATTGGTGACCGCCTGACGCTTGGCCTGCTGGCCGACAAGGCGCTCACCGCTTTCGGCGAAAGCGACCATCGACGGCGTGGTCCGCGAGCCTTCCGCGTTGGCGATAACAACCGGCTCGCCACCTTCCATGATGGCAACGCACGAGTTGGTGGTGCCGAGGTCAATGCCTATAACTTTACCCATGATGTATATCCTCCTTCTGGTTCTATTGTGTTTTATGAACGTGTTGTTATTTTATTCGTCCGCTGTGGGGGCGTCTTTGCTGTTGTCGTTCTCTGCCGGAGCCGGTGCGGCCGGGGCCTTGGAGACCATGACCATCGCCGGGCGCAGCAGGCGTTTGTTGAGCAGGTAGCCTTTCTGCATCTGCTGGATGACGGTATTGCTCGGGTGGTCGGCCGATTCCAGCTGCCCCATCGCCTGATGGACCGCCGAATCGAACGGTTGCCCCATGGCTTCGATGGCTTCGACGCCGAAGCGTTCGAGAACCTGGTTGAACTGGATCAGGGTCATCTGCACCCCTTCCAGCAGGCCGTTGCTGTTTTCCGCCTGCTGGGCGTGTTCGACGGCGCGTTCAAGGTTGTCGATGACCGGCAGGATCTCGCGCAGGATGCTCTCGTTGGCGAACTTGGAGAGATCTTCCTTCTCCCGCTGGGTGCGCTTGCGCAGGTTTTCCATATCGGCCAGGGTTCTCAGGTATTGTTCCTGGAACGCCTTGTTTTCAGCGCGCAGCTGGTCTTCGACGGAGATTTCCGGTTCGGCGGCGGCTTCCGGCTGCTCAGCCGATTCCGCGGTTTCCAGCTCTTGTTCGGTGTCCTGTTGTTCCTTCTTTTTTGCCACGTGTCTTGCTCCTTTAGCGTGCTATTCGATTTCCCGCCCGAGAACCCGGCTGACGAGCTGGGCGGTAAAGTCAACAATCGGGATAACTTTCGAGTAATTCATCCGCACCGGGCCGATGACGCCCAGGGTACCGATCGCCCCCTTCTGGTTGGAAAAGTTCGAGGTGATCAGGCTGCAGCCGTCGAGATCGATCTGGCTGCTTTCGCTGCCGATAAAGATCTGCACCCCCTGGGCCGACTGGCTGCGGTCGAGCAGCTCGATCAGCAGCGATTTACTTTCCAGGGTCTGTATCAGCTTCTTCATCTGCTGGGGGGAGGAGAATTCGGGTTGCTCAAGCATCAGCGAGGCCCCCGAAACGTAGATCTGGTTTTCGACCTCGTCCTGCAGGGCGGCATGGGAGAGGCTCAGCGCCTGCTTCTTCAACTGGTCGAAGCGGACCCGCTCTTCCTGCAGTTCGCTGCTCAGCTTGGCCCGGACCTCCTGGATCGAGAGACCGTTGAGTTCCTTGTTCAGGTAGTTGCTGATCTGTTCAAGCTGCTGATTCGTCAACCCGGCATCAGCGGTAATGATCTTGTTCTGGACCAGGCCGCTCTCCGAAACGTAAATGACCAGAACCCGCCCTTCGGAAAGACGGATGAATTCAATCTGGCGAAAGACGGTCGAGGAGAATTTCGGCGCCATGACCAGGCCGGTATATTGCGAGAGCCCGGACATGACCCGTCCGACCTCCTGCATGATGTCTTCCATCTTCATCCCCTGAAAGCGGTAACTGCTTTGCAGGGTTTCTCTTTCCCTGGAACTGAGATCGCGGATTTCGAGCAGCGAGTCGATGTAGTACTGGAACCCTTTGGCCGTGGGGATGCGCCCCGCGGAGGTATGGGGCGAGCAGAGGAGGCCCATGTCTTCGAGGTCGGCCATGACGTTGCGGATCGACGCCGGCGACAGGTTAAAGCTGTGCCTGCGGGTGATCGCCCGACTGCCGACCGGTTCGGCCGAAGCGATGTAATCTTCGACGATCGCTTCGAGAATGTTTTGGCTGCGTTCGTTCAGTGTCTCAGCCATTTCGAAAACTCCACAAACAAAGACAGTGCTTGAGCTCTGCGAATCGATGTTAGCACTCTGTCGAGGCGAGTGCTAATTGTGGAGATTAGCAACGCCCCCGTGGTTTGTCAAGCTTTATGGGGGTGGATTTTCAGGAGGTTTCCCCGCGGAATTCTGTGGGAAAGTCCGGGCTGGAGATCAGAGAAAATGGCTGATCAGATGATCGTAGAGCAGCCAGCCCTCAGGGGTGAAAAACCAGTGTTCGGCGTTGATCTGGAGGTAGGGGGTGGCCTTTTCCCGGGCGGTAGCAAAGACCTGCTCGGCGCGGCAGCCGAAGCGCTCGGCAAAGCGCTCCAGGTCGAGCCCGTCGGCGGTGCGCAGGCTGAGGTAGAGGTATTCGGCCATAGCGCTGTGGTGGGTGAAGCTTTCGAGGAACTCGGCCGGATTCGCCCCGGCTTCAATGCGCTCGGCGTAACGTTTCAGGTCGGGCGGGATATGCCAGCGTTCGCCCCAACTCGAAGCGTCGAAACCGTGGGCACCGGCGCCGGCCGCCAGGCAACTGTTGCGTTGCCAGTAGGTCTGGTTGTGGCGGCAGCGCCGCCCCGGACGGGCGAAGTTTGAGATTTCGTAATGTTCGAACCCGGCGGCCCTAAGGCGTTCGTTGATCAGGCGGTACTGCTCGGCGTACAGACTCTCGTCGCAGGCCATCAGTTCGCCGCGTGCGAGGCGGGCGGCAAACTCCGTTCCGTCCTCAAAGCTGAGTCCATAGATGGAGATGTGTTCCGGATCCAGTTCGAGCAGCTGTACCAGTTCGCGGTCGAGATCTGAAAGAGACTGCTCCGGCAGGGCGAACATCAGGTCAAGACTCAGGTTGCTGAATCCGGTGCGTCGGGCTGCGTTCACACTCTCCCGAGCCTGCCCGACGTTGTGAATCCGTCCGAGCTGGCGCAGGTTCTTTTCATCCAGGGATTGAATCCCGAGGGAGAGGCGGTTGATTCCCGCCGCCCGGCAGGCTTCGAGCTGACCGTCTGCCAGGGTGCCCGGGTTGGCCTCAAGGGTGATCTCGCAGCCCGGTGCAAGGCCGAATGCGGTCGCGCAACTGGCAAGGATCGCTTCAATCTGTGGGGGGGAGAGCAGCGATGGCGTGCCGCCGCCGAAATAGATGGTTTCCAGCGGAGGGGTCAGTGGCCGGCAGCGCTTCAGCTGGGAAATGTCTCGACAGAGGAGTTCGGCGTAGCGGTCGATCTCCCCCGCTGTGGCAACCTGGGAATAGAAGTCGCAGTAGGGGCACTTGTTGCTGCAGAAGGGGATATGCAGGTAGAGACTTGCCATCGGTTTAACCACCAGTTCGCTGTGTCCGTCGCTAAAGCCCGTATTCAAAGGCTCAGCCGTGGAGCAGCCGGGATTGCAGGATAAAAACGCCGACGCCGCTGAGGTAACCGAGCAGCGCCAGCCCGGAGATCTTTTTTACGTACCAGAAAAAGTGGATCTTTTCCAGTCCCATGGCGGCGATGCCGGCTGCCGAGCCGATGATCAGGATTGAGCCGCCGGTTCCGGCGCAGTAGGCCATGAACTCCCAGAGGAAGCTGTCGGGCGGGTACTGGGCGAGGTCGTACATCCCCATCGAGGCGGCGACCAGGGGGACATTGTCGACGATCGAGCTGATGACGCCGATGAAGGAGACGATCAGCTCCTGGCGGCCGACGGTTTTGTCGAGCCAGCCGGCGATACCGGCGAGGAGCTCGCTGTGCTCAAGAGTGGCGATCGCCAGCAGGATACCGATGAAGAAGATGACCGAGCTCATGTCGATACGCGACAGGGCGTGGCTCAGAGTCAGGTTTTCCCGCTCCTGCGGCGAGCGGTTGCGCAGCAGCAGTTCGCTGACCAGCCAGAGCCCGCCGAGGCCGAAGAGCATCCCCATGAAGGGGGGGAGATGGGTTACGGTCTTGAACACCGGGATCATGACCAGTACGCCGATGCCGAGGGTGAAGATCAGCCTGCGGGTGACGCGGTCCGCCCGGGTCTCCCTGGATCTGTCGGCGGGGGGGAGCGCGGGGAGGGTTTTGCCGCGCAGCAGGTAGGCGGTCACGGCCAGGGGGACGAGCAGGTTGGCCAACGAAGCGAGGAAAACCTGCTGGACGATGTTCAGCGCTGTGACCTGACCGCCGATCCAGAGCATCGTCGTCGTTACATCGCCGATCGGCGACCAGGCCCCTCCGGCGTTGGCGGCAACGACGATAATGCCGGCGAAAAAGAGGCGGTCGCGGGTGTTGTCGAGCAGCTTTTTCATCAGCGAGATCATGACGATGGTCGTCGTCAGGTTGTCGAGCATGGCACTGAGGAAAAAGGTCACGATCCCGACCAGCCAGAGCAGTTTGCTCTGGCTCGAGGTTCTGATCCGCTCGGTGATGACGATGAAGCCGTTATGCTCGTCGATCAGTTCGACGATGGTCATCGCCCCCATCAGGAAGAAGATAATCTGGGCGGTGTCGGACAGGGTCTTGGCGAGCTGCTGCGAGAGTAGCAGATGGTCTTCACAGGCCAGGGCGTAAATGGTCCAGAGCAGGCCGGCGCCGACCAGGGCCGAGGCGGCCTTGTTGATCTTCAGGGGGTGTTCGAAAACGATGGCCGTGTAGGCGATCAGGAAAATAACAGCGAGGGTGGCGAGCATCCTGTCTCCTGTGGTTTACTCTGCGGGTGTGAGTTGTCCAGATGTTCATTGTGCCGCAAGCGACCGCCGCAAGTAAATTCCACCGGCGTTGATTTTTCTTTGCCGGGCTGCGGTTTGTTTTTCTTTGACACGAACCCCGCTTGCGGGAAAAATTGACGGACCATTTCTTCAGCCGACAGGAGCCGACGATGAAACAGCTGACCGCTGCCGCGATCCAGTTCAATATCGCCCTCGGGTATATCGATGCCAACCTCGACAAGGCGACGGCCGCCCTGCGCCGGGTTGCGGACCAGGGGGCACAGCTTGCCGTGCTGCCGGAGATGTGGAGCAGCGGCTACGATTACCGCAACCTGGCGGAACTGGCACTGGAGACCCCGCGGGTTCTGGAGCGGATGCAGGAACTTGGGCGGGAACTCGGTCTGGTGACTGTCGGCAGCCTGCCCGAGCCGGAGGGTGACAAGATCTACAACACCGCCTATGTCATCGACAAGGGAGAGATCGTCGGCAGCTACCGCAAGCTGCACCTCTTTTCGACCATGTCGGAAGATCGCTACCTCAGCGCCGGTGATCAGGTGCTGGTTGCCGAGACCTCGATTGGTCGCCTGGGGACGGTCATCTGCTACGACCTGCGCTTCCCCGAACTGTTCCGCAAGCTCGCCCTCGCCGGGGCCGAGGTCATCTGTATTCCGGCCGAATGGCCGAAGCCGCGCATGGAACACTGGAAAACCCTGCTCCGCGCCCGGGCGATCGAAAACCAGCTCTTCGTTGTTGCTGCCAACTGCTGCGGCGTGCAGGGGCGGCTCGATTTTTTCGGTCTCAGCCAGATCATTTCGCCGCTCGGTAACGTGCTGCAGATGGCTGCCGAGGAGGACACCGAGCTGGTTGCTCCCCTCGATTTTAACGAGATGGTCAAATACCGTGAGCAGATCAATATTCTCGCCGACCGCCGCGACGATATCTACGGAACCCCGTAGCTAATCCTCGGTACTCTCCAGCATCCTCTCCGCCTCCGGCATCTTCAGGCAGGCGAAAAAGGCGCCGAGCATGGTTAACGCGATGATCAGCATCATCGCCGTCGCTCCCCACCATTGGGTCAGAAAACCACTCACCCCGCTGAGCATGGCCAGCACGCCGACCGCGCTGTTGCTGAAGGCGGTGTAGGTCGGCCGCTCGTCTTGCGGTGTGGCGTCGACCAGGTAGGTCTTGCGCCCGAGCCGGACCCCCGCTTCAGCCAGACCGATGAGAATGAAAACCAGCAAATACCCCGCGTAGCGCAGTGACTGGTCCAGGATCAGGTTGAGGACCAGGGCCAGCAGCGCCGAAGCGCAGCCGAGCAGCGCGCCATAAGCCATGACCTTACGGCTGGTCTGGTCGGCCAGGCGCCCCCAGAAGGGGCTGCTGATGATCTGCGCGGCGCCGATGGCGATGATCAGTGAGCCGAGCTCCTGAATCTTCAGCTCGAGCAGCTTGCCGGCGTGAAGAACGTAAAAGGGGGTTGCCAGTTCGACGGCAAGGAGCAGCCCGCGGGCAAGGATAAAACGCCGGAAGCCGCGCTCGCGGCGGAAGAATTCGAGCCCGGCGCGGCTCTCGCCGATGGCGTTGCGTCCCCCTTTGACAGCACCGGGAAATTCACGGATCAGAGCAAAGAAGAGGGCCGCCAGCCCCCAGAGCCCGGCGGCGACGCAGATCAGGATCAGGGCCGGGGCAAGCCCCTGGTCGGTCAGCTGCGAACGGTTGAGGAGCAGTCCAGCGATGGTGGTCAGGATGCCGCCGATCAGCGCCCGACGGGCGAGCAGCTTGCCGCGCTGCCCCTTGTCGATGGTCTTGCCGAGGACATCCTGAAAGGCGACGGAGGCGGTCCCGCTGGCCGAGCTGAAAACGATCAGCAGCAGCAACAGCAACAGGCCGGCCGCCAGCGGCGGCAGCCACAGTGCGGCGGGGATCATCAGCAGCAGGCAGAGGGCCTGCAGCACTCCGGCTCCGGTCCAGACCCACTTACGCTTCGGCAACTGGCGAATGCGGCCGGCAACCACCATCTGCGGCAGCAGCGAAAAGCTCTGTTTGATCGGCATCAGGAACCCGAACATCCAGGTCGGCGCGCCGATCAGCTGGAACAGCCAGGGAAGGATCAGGTTCGGACCGGCGATCTGCTCGGCCAGTTTCGAGGCCGCGCCGTTGGCGACGTTGCTGGTAAAGTTCCAGCGCACTTCGCGGCAGGATTCGGGGGGGATGGTCTTGCACGCGCGATCGAGGTTGTCGTCACCACTGAGGATGTCGCGCAGGTATGTTCTGAGTTCTGACATGGGACTTTATTCGGCGAGAGGTTTAGCGTCCTTGCGAAATTTCTGCGGCACCTGCTCCAGGCTGTCGGCGAACTGCAGGGCGCCGTTCTCGTCGACATAGAGGTAGCGGTTTGCGGTGTTGGCCTGAGAGGCCGGCGGCGCGGTGGAGTTTTCGATCACCTGCTCGATGGCGTCTTTTTTCGGCGCTTCCTGCTCTCCGTCAAAAAGGCCGAACAGGCGCTTGCGGAAGTCGACGTAAAATGCCTGGGTCTGCTTCAGCCCCGGAGNCGGGATGTTCATCATCCACAGATCGAAGCCGAAGATGAGGGCAAAGAGAAAGATCGCCCACAGAAAATAAGAAAACATTTTCAGCATGAAGAGAATCCTTTGGGCCGGAATCCGGTGATGTTTCTTTCCATTTACAGTCTGTTTTTCACAGTTTAACCCGAATGGCTCGGTGGGCAAAAGAAGAATATCGCGGTAGGATGTAGACACTTTTGCTCCGCGTTACTTTGTCCGGAAAATCGGTTGGAAATTGTTGCCGGAAGGGTTTTCTTTTGCCTATAGATATGTAAAGATGCATGTTTGCTGAAACACCACGATTTACAAGGAGTGTCGGAATATATGAAGCAAGTCGATTATGATGTCATTATTGTCGGCGGCGGCCCGGGGGGGATGACCGCCGGTCTTTATGCGTCGCGGGCGCAGCTCAAGGCGTTGTTGCTGGAAAAAATGATCATGGGCGGTCAGATGATGACCACCACTCTCGTTGAAAACTGGCCCGGATACCCGGGTGGCATCAATGGTCCTGAACTGATGATGAAGTTCCAGGAGCACTGTGTTGAATTCGGCCTCGAAACCGGTTACGGTTCGGTCGAAAAGATCATCGACAACGGTGACCACAAGGTACTGATTGTCGATGGCAAGGAGATGACCACGCGGACCGTGATTGTCGCCACCGGCGTCGTTGCCCGCAAGCTGGGGGTTGCTGATGAAGAGGCCCTCACCGGGCGCGGCGTGTCCTACTGCGCCACCTGTGACGGAGCCTTTTTCCGTAATGTGCCGATCGCCGTTATCGGCGGCGGCGACACCGCTGTTGAAGAGGCGCTGTTCCTGACCCGGTTCGCCAGCAAGGTCTATCTGGTCCACCGGCGTGACGAACTGCGGGCCACCAAGATCCTGCGTGAGCGGGTGGCGGCCAATGAGAAGATTGAGCCGGTCTGGGATTCCACGGTCGAAAAGCTCGAATCGGATAACAGCGGTCTCACCGGTGCAGTGCTCAATAACCTCAAGACCGGCGAGAAACGCACCATTGAGATCCAGGGGATGTTTGTTGCTGTCGGCGTCACGCCGACCACCGGCTTTCTCGGCGATCTGGTCGAACTGGATGCGTCCGGTTACATCAAGGCTGGTGAGGACACCAATACCTCGTGTCCGGGGATCTTCGCCGTCGGTGACTGCCGGACGACCATTCTGCGCCAGGTTTCGACTGCCGTCGGCGATGGTGCCGTGGCCGCGATCATGTCGGAGCGCTTTGTCGACGAACTGGCCCATCAGGGTTAAGTTGAACTGAAATCAATCGGGGGGCGCCACGCGCCCCCTGCAAGCTTGTTAGGAGGGGGCATGCTTGCAAAAGTCATTTCCGGGGCATTGATCGGAATCGATGCCTATCCTGTCGAAGTCGAGGTCGACATCGCCCAGGGGTTGCCGCAGTTCTCCACTGTCGGTCTGCCTGAGGGTGCGGTCAAGGAAAGCAAGGACCGCGTCAAATCGGCCATCAAAAATTCCGGCTACGATTTTCCCGCTCGCCGGATCACCATCAATCTCGCTCCCGCCGATATTCGCAAGGACGGTGCCGCCTTCGATCTGCCGATCGCCGTCGGTCTGCTGTGCGCGACCGGTGTCGTTGATCCCGAACGGCTGAAAAAATTTATTCTGCTCGGGGAGCTGTCCCTCGACGGCCGGATCAAGCCGGTGCGCGGTGTTTTGCCGGTTGCCGTCGCTGCGCGCAGTTGGGGGGATTACGCGCTGATCCTGCCGGCGGATAACGCTGAAGAGGGGGCGGTGGTCGCCGGCCCGGAGATCTACGCGGTCAACGATCTTGGCGAGGCGGTCGCCCTGATCAACGGCGAACGGGAGTTCATTCCTTTTGTTGCACCGCTGCAGCCGGAAGCCCGTGATGTGGCCAGCGATGGCGAAGACTTTGCCGAAGTGCGCGGTCAGGAGCATGTCAAGCGGGCGCTGGAGGTCGCAGCGGCGGGGTCGCACAATATTCTGATGTCCGGTCCGCCCGGCAGCGGTAAGACGATGCTGGCGCGCCGCCTGCCGACCATTCTGCCCGATTTTTCCTTTGAAGAAGCGCTGGAAACAACCAAGATTCATTCCGTCGCCGGGCTGCTGTCGCGCAGCAATGCCCTGGTTCGTCAGCGCCCCTTCCGCTCGCCGCACCACACCATCTCCGATGCCGGCCTGATCGGCGGGGGCAGCTATCCACGCCCCGGCGAGGTGTCCCTGGCTCATCGTGGCATCCTTTTTCTTGACGAATTTCCCGAGTTCAAAAAGAACGTGCTGGAGATGCTGCGCCAGCCGCTCGAAGACGGCCAGGTCTCCATCAGTCGGGCGGCCCTGAGCCTCACCTATCCGGCCAACTTCATGCTTGTCGCGGCGATGAATCCCTGCCCCTGTGGTTTCCTCGGGGATGTTCAGCACGACTGCACCTGTACCCCGGCGCTGATCCAGCGTTACCGCAGCCGCCTCTCCGGACCCTTGCTTGATCGTATCGATCTGCATATCGAGGTGCCGCGCGTCCCCCATAAAGATCTGACCGACGAGCGCCCGGCCGAGACCAGCGCCGAGATCCGCATCCGCGTCAATCGCGCCCGGGCGGTTCAGCGCGAACGCCTGGCGCCCTATGGCCTGCACGCCAACAGCCAGATGCAGGCCCGTCACATCCGCCGTTTCTGCAAGCTCGATCCGCAGGGGGATACCCTGCTGGAGCAGGTCACCGATCGGCTCGGTCTCTCAGCACGCAGCTTCACCCGCATTCTCAAACTGGCTCGAACCATCGCCGACCTCGCCGAAGCCGAGCAGATCACCACGCAGCATCTGAGCGAAGCGATTCAGTATCGTGGGCTGGATCGGAAGAGTGTTTAATCGAAGGCCGGGTCTAATTTCCCGAAGCTTGCTTCGTTGAAGTTGGTGTTGTAAGTCGTGAGCTTTGCTCACGGGTGAAAACATAAATTTTCGATACACCGTAGCTTACTGCGGGGTAGTTCATTGGCTTAGAAAGTAGATATTGAATGCGTTTTTTTAAAATATTAATATTTTTTATTTTTTCAATAGGTATTTTAGTTTTTTATTCCTACTGGTCGTCTAAAATTTCTACTGAAAAAATTGTAGGAAAATCATTAGATTATGTCCTGATAGAAAGTGTAGAAATTACAGTAGAACCATTTGAAAGAAAATTATCATGGCTTTTTCATTATACTAACCCTTATACATTTGATGATGGGTTTTGGATATATACAACAATATTTGGAAGTATAATATCGACTAATCCAATAGATTTAGAAGTTAGGTTAAGAAAAATGGAAAAGCTTGAAATTTATCCATATCAAAAGATAGAGAGCGGAAAACCTATAGGAGATTAAACGGGGAAAGTCTGTGGGAAAGTCAGCGGGACATAAGAGTATAAGTTTCAATAACTACTGGATACAGAACAATTCGGAAAAGGGAAATTCAGGGGTAACAGCAACATCAAGAGTAGGTCGGGCTTGTCCGACAGTTCCTGTTTTTTTCGCAGTGCTGGGAGAGGGACAGGCAACTTTTAAAAAGCAAAAAGTAGCCAGTCCCTGGGTTGGCGGAACGGAACAGGGATAGTTTATCGGAGGGGTAAATGAAACAGTTCAGAGTTGTCGTGCGACTATTGATCGGCCTGCTGCTGATGGCGGGCGTCACCTGCCAGGCGGTCATGGCTACCGAGCCGATGCTGCCGCAGGTTTATGATGAGCAGGTCGATGTCAGTGGCTGGCTGATGAGTGAAAAGCTGGACGGCGTTCGTGGTTACTGGGATGGTTGGCACCTGTACTCCAAAACCGGAGGACGGCTGTATCCGCCGGAGGACTTTACCCGCGATCTGCCGCCTTTTCCGCTTGAAGGGGAGCTCTGGGGCGGACGCGATACCTTTGAACAGACCGTTTCGACGGTCAGTCAGTTGCTGCCGCATGAGGGGTGGTTGGCACTCCGCTTTGCCATTTTCGATGTCCCCGCGGCTCCCGGAGGCTTTACCGCCCGGATCGAGCGGGCCAGCAACTGGTTTTCCGCTCACCCTTCGCGCTATGCCTATGTCATTCCCCAGACCGAAGTCCATAACCGTGAGCAACTGCTGGCGGAACTGGCGCGAGTCGAGCAGCTCGGCGGCGAAGGACTTATCGTCCGCCGGCCGGATGCCCTCTACACGGCCGGTCGCAGCCCGGATATCCTCAAGGTCAAAAGCTACGAAGATGCTGAAGCGGTTGTTGTCGCCCACCTGCCCGGCTCCGGCCGCAATGAAGGACGGCTCGGTTCCCTGCTGGTCGAACTGGCGGACGGTACGCGCTTCAAACTCGGCAGTGGCTTGAGCGATGCGGAGCGCGACAATCCGCCACCCATCGGTTCCATTATCACCTACAAGTATTACGGCTACTACCAATCCGGTATCCCGAAATTTCCGAGCTATCTGCGTGTGCGGGGAGATGCGAGCTTATAAGGCAAATCTTCCGCTTTGTTCCCAGGATCTTTTCCGATAGACAAAGGAAAGTCTCGTTCCTTTGATCTGCTCGGTGCGTATTCTTTCGGACCCGTCGGCGGTTCGGAAAAATTGACTTTGAGTAAGCAACATCGCACCTCAGATCAAAACTCCCACTTTACCTCAGCAAAAAAGCGATCACTATCGCCGATGTCTTGAAATGCGGGCAGGTTGCCCGACTGGAAGAGGACGACGCCGACGGTGGTATGAATCGCGGCGGCCAATTCATATTCGCCTTCCAGTCGTTGCAGGGCACCATTCTGGCCGTGGCTGCCGAAGTAGCTGGCCAGTGCGGTGAGGATGAGTCGCTCATGCAGGAACGTGCGTGACAGGCGCAGCACCGACTGGTCGCTGTTTTTGCGGATCTGGTCGGGAGACAGCGCCAATTGATCATGGTAGCCGTTCAGGTGGCGGCGGACCATTTCGAAGCTGAGGGTGGTGTTGCGGAACCCCGAATATTCGATTCCACCCAGCAGGTCGGTGCGGGAATAGTTTTTGTCGGAGTTGAAGAATTCGAGACCGTCGAGCCAGGCGGCCTCGGCGTAAAACAGGACATTGCCCCAGGCCCGCTCTCCGGCGAGCCCGAGCATGGTGAGACGACTGTGTTTGAGAAGGGGCGAGCCGCTACGGTCCGGTTCGACGTGGCTTTCGTCGGCGTAACCGTAGGCAAAGTAAAATGAAATGTCCCAACCGGAAAAGATCCCGTTGAGAGCAGCAGCGTATTCGGCGTTGTGGAGTCCGTCCGCCGGAATGTGTTCCGGCGGCAGCGGCTGAGTGTAGGGGTAGATGTCGTGACCGTAGACCGGTTGTTTGTCGAAGCGGATTTCCGGGATGACCAGGCCGGTCAGAGTCCAGGGCCCAGTATGGGCATCCAGCCGAACCATGGTGACCGGCAGGCGCAGATCCTCAATATCGGTCAGTCCCGGTTCGCGCTGGTCGAGGGGGTTGAGAATGTCGGTGACCCGCAGGTTGTCGGAGCGCCCCCAAACCACGATCTGGCGCCCGACCTTGAGGTCGACGGCTGAGGAGAGCGCACCGGTAATATATGCTTCGCGCAGTTCCAGTTCCTTTTCATATTCGTCAAGCACTTCGCTGCTGTAGTTGTCTCGGTCGTTGAGGCCGTAGGCGAAATCGTAGAACCCCTTGACGCTGGCAAACAGCCGCCAGTCGTTGGAGAGACGCAGGTCCCCTTCGAGCAGCAGTTCCGGTCGCAGTCGGGACAGCCCACGCCAGTCGGTCTGATCCGTTTCCGGCGCCTGATGAGCAAAATTCCAGGTTGTGCCCAGCTTGAACCAGCCGCTGAGCCTGAACGGCGAGTCGGACTCGTCAGGCAGGTCAGTGAGGGGCGCAACCACCGGTGTGCTCTCAAATCCTTCCAATACATCCAGTCCGTCATCGGCAACAGCGATTACCGGTCGGCTGTTGCCGAGCAGGGCGAGAAGCGCAAAGAGGAGCACAGTTGTTCGCAACCGATTCATCGTCATGTGCTGCCGCTCCGCTTAGAGTCCCTTTTCCAATTGACGCACGGAGAAGAAATCCTCGCTCAATGGCTGGTTGAACGTGACGTCGGAGAGGCGCAGCAGGGTCTGGTGGCGGATCTCCTTGTTCCGCTTGGTCGTGACGTGCAGTTCGGTGCCGACCCAGATCCCGTCGATCAGTTCCAGTTTGGTCATGTCGACATATTTCAGATCGCCATTCTTCAGCCAGCTGACGCTGCGCACGACTACATCGTTGTCCTGGCGGACCAGCAGCAGCGATTTCAGGTAGCCGGTTTCGTCGCGGGTTTTTTCGGTTTTCGGAACCGACTCGATAACCCAGACCTTGTGTCCGTCAACGTCCATCTCCTTTTTCAGGCTGTAGTTGTAGTCATTCGGGTTGGCTTTGGTCAAATCGGCGTAGGAAAGATCCGAACCCATAAAACTGCCGCTCTTGTCGCTGGAGGCGATCCGTTTGGTTTTGTGCAGGGCCGGCAGATAGAGCCACTGGTCATCGTCCCGCGCCGAATCGTCGTAATCCCAGGAAAGAAATCCGGTGCCCGCCACATCGGCTGGATAGAGAAAGAACAACAGGCCGAGAGTGTCTACGCCCTTGTCCTTGCCGAACTGGCTCAGGCGGCGGACCCGCTTGCCGCCGTCGCGGTCGATGAGAATCATCTCCATGGTGCAGGTCAGGTTATCGCCATCGTCGCGGTCGTGGACCCGCTGCATGATGGCGCGCGGGTCCGGCGCGTCCTGGGCGACTGCCGGAAAGGGAAGACTCAGGGCCAGTAACAGGCCGGCGAGCAGGATGGATCGATATGTCATCTGTCGACTCCTCGATTTCAGGACGGTGTCGCTTCGGTTGGAGTGGTCGTCTTATTCCGGTGGACCATGACCATCAGGGCCGGGGTCAGGAAAAAGTCGGAGATCAGGGCGAAAATCACGGCCAGCCCCATCAGCAGCCCGAAGGTCTGGGTGTTGAGCATGCTCGACCACAGGCAGGTGAAAAAGCCGCTCGCCAGCACCACGCTGGTGATGGCCATGGCCCGGCCGGTGGTGAGCAGGGTCTGTTCGACCGCCCAGAGAACTTCGCCGCGCTGTTCGAAGTAACGCCTGAAATTATGCATGAAGTGGATGGTGTCGTCGACTACCAGACCGATGGCGACACTGCCGATAATGGTGTTGGAGAGATCAAAGGGGATGCCGACCCAGCCCATCAGCCCGACCAGGGTGATCAGCGGCAACAGGTTGGGGATCATGCTTAACATGCCGATGCGTACCCGACCGATCAATACCATCATCAGCAGGGTGATCACCGCCAGCGACAGCAGATAGCTCTCGACCATGCTGGTGATGGCGGTTTCGACCATGCGGGCGAACAGGCCCACCACCCCGGTCACCTGCACGTCGGCCTCCGGGTAGGTCGTGGCGAAGTAGTCTTTGACCTCCTCGAACAGGCGACGATATTTGAACAGGTCGCCGAACGGGGCCTTCATGGTCAGGCGCACTTTGCTGAAATCGCGATTGACCAGCTCTTCCAGATCGTCGGAACCGCTTCCTTCAAACAGCAGGAATTCCTGGGCGACGAGTTTGCGGTCATCGGGAATGGCGTAGAATTCGGGGCGGTTCTCGTTGAGGGCGCGGTGAATCTCCTTGAGGATGGTGTCGACGCTCCAGGACTTGCCGATCGTGATGTCCCCGACGGAAAGATCGAGAGCATGGAGATTCGAGGCTTCCAGCTGGTGGAGGAACTGCGGTTCGTAAAGTCCGCCGGGGTGCTTGGTATCGATCACCGCTTCCAGGGTGACGGTGCCGCGCAGTTTTTGATCCATCAGTGCCGTGGCACCGCGCGCCGCCGAATCGGCCGGTAGCCAGGTCAGGGCATTATGATAGAACCTGACCTGACTCATGCCGATCAGGGACAGAACCAACACCGTACTGCCGACCAGCAGGATTTTGCCGGAATGGCGACAGGCGATCCGGGCGATGGCGGTAAACAGATGGTCGATGGCCGGCCCTTGTTCTTTGATCCGACCGCGCCGTACCGGCAGCAGACCGATCAGCGCCGGTAGCAGAACCAGGGTGTAGATCAGCGCCAGAATCACCCCCAGTGGGGCGATGATTCCCAGATCGGCAATGGGGGCGGCGTCGGCAATCACAAAGGAGGCGAGACCGCCGGCGGTTGTCAGGCTGGTCATCAGCACCGCGAGGGCCGAGTGTCCGAGGGCAAAGGCGATTGCCTCGACCTTATCGCCGCTTCGGTTGAGTTGCCGATAGAAAATCGTCAGGATGTGGACCGAATCGCCGACCCCGACGACCAGCAGGAAGGTCGGCAGAATGTGCCCCACGTCGGTCATCGGGATATCGAGGGCCGCCATGGCGCCGAAGGTCGACAACAGCGACAGGATCACGGTCAACATCGGATAGATGACACCGGAAACGCGGCGGAACAACAGCAACAGGAAAATTGCTGTCACCAGCATGCTCAGTGGGGTCAGGCGGTCCAGATCCTGTTTGATGCTTGATTGCAGCGCTACGTCGACTACCGGCATACCGCCCAGATGAATTTGGAAATCGGCGGCCCGGTACGGTTCGACGATTTTTTCAACGGCCCGCACCATTTCCGCTTTTTGGCTCGAATCGAGGTAACGTTTCTGCTCCTTCGGAATCGACTCCGATTCGTCGAAGCCGGCCAGCACATCCTCCTCGGCACCGTCCAGCCGGGCCCGCCCTTTGAGCACCAGGGTCGTGAAACTGCCATCGCGGGAGATCAGCAGATCGACGTAAAGGGGGTTGGAGAGAACCCTTTGGCGCAGGGTAGTTAAGTCGTCGATGTTCTGCGGCCATTGAGCCAACAGATCCTCGACGCTGAGGGTGTCTCCTTCACCGCGCGTGTTGCGGGCGTTGATCAGGCTGGTGATGTCGGCCAGATAGGGAACCTTGTCCTCCAGCTCCCGATGCAGGCGACGCAGTTTTTCAAGAAAGGCGTGGTCGAACACGTCCGGCGGCTCGACGCCGACGATCAGCAGGTCATCCATGCCGAACTGATCGCGAAAGGCGTTGTAATCGAGCAGCGCCTGATCCCCCTTTTTGAAATAGGATTCGGAATTGGTGTCAACCCGCAGCTGCGGCAGCTGGGACATCAGGGCCAGGCTGAACAACAGCATAAACAACAGGGCTTTGAGCCGATGGCGGCAGACCAGCCGGCCCCAGTCGGCAAACATGTTTTCGATGTGCAAACGGATGTTTTTCATCTGTTGACCTCTGCCATTTATGACTCGGTATGGATTTTTCTGTCAGGGAGACGCTCCCCGGTTTGCAGTAGCTCCATCTCCCGGGCGTAGAGTTTGTGGAAATCGCAACGTCCGCGCAGGCGGTAAACCACACCTCGTGCACCGAGAATGAAGCGGTTGGCCCAGATCCAGGTCGGCGCCCCGCGCGAATACCCCTTGCGACAGAGCTCCATGGTCGCCTGAATGCCACGGTGGAAAAACTCCCGGTCGCCGAAATCGAACACCCCTTCTTTGGCCCAGGGTTCCATCTGCCAGCGCGCACCCTGCCCGACAACGCGCAGTCGCTCCGGCTCCATCTCCTCCACCGTGTCGAAATAACAGGTTTGGGCCAGCATCTGGTCGATTTTTGTGTCGTCACCCGCCATGACCGCCAGTTCGAATTCATGCTGCAGCTGCTCTTCCTCCTCGGTCAGCACGCGGGTACAGCCGAAATCGATCAGCCCCAGACGACCGTCATCCATGAAGATATAGTTGCCGGGATTGGGATCGGCCAGCAACAGGCGTTTGTGATACAGGGGGCGCATGGTTGCCGTGGTCATCAGCTCGGTGAAATGGTCGCGCAGGGCCTGGTCCGGTTCGCCGGCAAGAAAATCGTCCAGGTGGCGACCGGGGAGATACTCGGTGGTCAGCACCCGGCCGGTTGAATAGGCCTCGAATACTTCGGGAATGACAATCTGTTCGGTTGGCGCAAACAGAGCCCGGATGTCCCGGGTAAAGCGGGCTTCCTGGCGGTAGTCGGTTTCCATATTCAACATCTGCTCAAGATCCACCAGCTTTTCCAGCTGATACCTCCAGTCCTTGGTCATGCACATCGGCTGTAGCAGCAACCGCAGGTTGCGCAGGTCGGAACGGATGGTCCGGGAGATGTCGGGGTATTGAATTTTAACGGCCACCTGCTGACCGGAATGGAGCCGGGCACGATGCACCTGGCCGAGAGACGCGGCAGCAAAAGCCTGGCGCTCGAAGGAGGCAAACAGCACCTCCGGTTCACAGCCGAATTCGTCAAGGAACACTTCGCGGATCAAGCTGTAATGCATGGGCGGTGCCTGAAAATGCAGCGCGGCGAGCACCTCGGCGAACTCTTCGGGCAGCACCTCCGGCAGGCCGGCGAGCATCTGTCCGACCTTCATCACCGCTCCGCGTAAATAGCCCATGGTGCCGAACAGTTGCAGTGCCGCCGTCAGGCGGGCTTCGTTTTTCAGGACAACCTTCTGTTTGGCACTGGCGAAACGACTGCGCAGCCAGTAAGCGAGATAACCGCCGGTCACCTTGGCCTGTAGCGAACCGAGCAGCCAGATGCGGGAAAAGGAACCGACCGGGACTTTTTGTCGGGAAATCTGCTCGAGCAGCTGGGCCAGGCGCTCGCCGTTTGGATCGTGCTGCCGGTCTTTAGGAAGAACCTGGCGCAGCCGTTCCAGTGTCGGAGAATCAGAGCTGTTGACGTTGTCACTCTGCATGGTCGGCTCCTGCATCGGCATGGGTCCCGGAAATGGTCTGGACGAACATCTGCAGCGAATAGTCGATCAGCGCCTGACTCGCCTGCTGGTGGGGGGATTCGTCGTTGGTCCAGAAAGCAAGGATGCCGAGAAACAGCGACCAGTAGATGGTGATGGCAACATGCTCTGGCGTGGCAATAAATCCGTGCCGGACAAGGATTTTGCCGATGCTGTCGAGATGCTCAGTCCGGGTGGTTTCCCCTTCCGGACAGATGGTTTTACGCGGGAAGGGGCTTAAAGAACGTTCAAGTACCGGACCGAGAAACGGGCGTAGCGGGCGCAAGCGGCGCAGGTTGGCGCTGACGAACAGAAACAGTTCCTCCTCCAGATTTTCCGTGTCGTTGCGTCTCTTCTGATAATCCGCAATCCCCAGACGAAATGCCTCGGTGACCATCGACATGGCGAGGGTCTCTTTGCTCGGGAAATAGTTGAAGAGGGTTCCGGTCGCCAGTTTTGCCGCTCCAGCGATATCACGGGTGGTGGTGGTTTCGAAACCCTGGGACAGAAAGAGCTCTGCGGCAGTTTTCTGAATCCGGGTTCGGGTTTCTTCTTTGGCTTGTTGGCTGATACGCATCGAGATTCTCCCGTAAAGTGAACGTGCTCATATTATGGGAGGGGTTTGGGTGGAAGCAAGAATAAAATGAGCATGATCATAAAAAGGAAAGCGATTGCGATCGGACACTCATGGCGTGCCGACACACACGTGGTTTAATCGGAATCGAGACAACTCGGGTGCAAGAGATCGGGATGGAGCAGAGGGGTGCCGTCAGTGTCCTTGAGCTGCTGAGTCTACATGACGGCCGCCGTTCGGTGCTGTCGAAAACGGCAAGGACAAGAGGCTCTCTTTCCTGTCGACTGATCGGCAGTGCAAGAGCCTCGCTAAGGTGACAAAAACTGTGATGAAAAATTGTCCGAACAGCAACAGCTCCACAGGCGGGCCGGGGGGATATCGTGATCGCACGGTTTGGACTCGGCTGGAAACTTAATCTCCAACTGATGCTGTTGCCAGTTCTCCCAGGCGTTTCAGTGCGGCCTCGATGGATGCGGAATAGGGGTGACCGCATGACAGGCGGATGCAGTTGCGATAGCGGTTCTGCGAGGTGAAGATCGAACCGGGGGCGATGCCGATCCCTTCCGCGAGCGCTGCGCGGTAAAGGCGGTCGCTGTCGATCCTCTCCGGCAATACGGTCCAGAGCAGGAAGCCGCCTTTGGGATCGCTCAGCCGGGTCTTTTCCGGGAAGAATTTTTCCACGGCAGCGGCGATCTGGTTGACCTGTCGTCGACAATGGGCGCGATAGTTCTTCAGGTGTTTGGCATAACGCCCCCCGGCCAGGTAATCGGCCAGCGCCAGTTGCGCCGGGCGATTGGTATTCATCGAGATGGCCATCTTTCTGCGGTGCAGATCGGAGTGTAAAGCCTTGCTGTAAATCCAGCCGATGCGAAGGCCGGGAGAAAGGGTTTTTGAGAAGGAAGAGATATAGATCGCCTCCAGTTCCGGCTTGAAGGAGGCGATGGTCCGGGGGCGCGGACCGGCGAATGGCAGGTCGCCGACGATGTCGTCTTCGATCAACGTAACCCCGCGGGCGGCAAACAGGTCCGCCAGGCGCTGCTTTTTTGCGTCGGGGGTAAGGGAGCCGAAAGGGTTGTTATAGTTCGGCTGGAGGATGCAGGCCTTGACGTCATAGAGATCGAAAGCCTGCTCCAGTGCATCGATATCGACCCCTGTTTCCGGATCGGTCGGAATCTCCAGAGTCGCGATGCCGAGCGTTTCCAGGATGTGCAGGTAGCCGAAATAGCAGGGGGATTCCACGGCCACGGTGGAGCCAGGACCGGCCAGAACCGCCAGGGCCAGGTAGAGGGCTTCAGAGGCGCCGTTGGTGATGATGATGTCGTCCATGTGAACATTCATCCCCGTTTCGAGCATGTGATAGGCGATCTGCGCGCGCAGCTTGCGGTTGCCGACGAGTTCCTCGTAACCGTAGGCGTCCTTATGGAGCGCGCCCACCTGACGCAGCCGCTTTGTCAGCTCCGCCAGCGGCAGTAGTTCTGCTGCGGGGGTGGCTGCTCCGAGCGGGACGATGGCGGTGTCGACCATGGCGTTCATAATCTCGAAATGAAAGTCGAGGGAGTCGAGCCGGGTTGGTTTCAGGTCGGGGTTGCTGGTCCGCGGAGCCGCCAGCTCACGCTGTTTTCGCCGGACGTAGAAGCCGGACTGGGGGCGCGATTCGATGCGCCCTTCCTGCTCCAGATCGAGGTAGGCGCGCATGACGGTGGTGATACTGAGCTGGCTCTTTCTGCTCATGACTCGCAGCGACGGTACCCGATCGCCGGCAGAGAGCGCACCACTGTCAATCGCGTCGCCGATACTTTGTTTGATCCATTCGTATTTATAGCCCTCGTCCCGCTGCGTTTCGGGCGGATGTTCCATCTCTCTGCTCCAAACTGTTATCTATATAATTTTTAAAAACTGTAACTGTTATCCTACTCAGAATCAGCCTAGCTTACAAGTATTCGTGGCAACAGATGACGACTCGGGCAAAGGCGGTGCTATGATGAACAGAACGATACAGAACAGAGACGCTTTCCCCTGGCGCGCCGTTGGTGGTGGGCTCGTGGCGATGTTTCTCGCCTTCGGAGTGGGGCGTTTTGCGTATACTCCGCTGCTGCCGCTGATGCGCGACCAGGCCGGGCTGGCGCTTGACCAGGCCGGATATCTTGCGTCGCTGATGTATCTGGGCTACCTGAGTGGTTCCGTGCTGGTGACAAAAATTCTCGCCCGCTGCGGGGCGGTACGGGCGCTTAGCTGCGGGCTGCTCATCCTGGTGCTGGGAACCTGGACGATGACATTCGGCAATACGTTTCCATTCTGGGCGCTGGTGATGTTTACGATCGGTGCGGCCTCGGCGGCAATTTTTCTTGCCGCCCTGTCGTTGGTGCTCGGCGTGTTCCTCGACTACGGAGCCGGCTGGTTGACGGCTTTTCTCTATGTCGGGATCGGTGCGGCAATTGTTCTGCTTGGCCTCGTCGTCCCGGAACTTGGGGCGGAGTCCGGTTGGCAGAGTGCCTGGCGTTTCGTCTCGGTAACGGCGGCAACCGGGGCGCTTGTTTGTTTTTTTCTCCTGCTGCCGGGGCAGCGACAGAAGCGCGACCGCCGTGCACACGCATCAGGGCGGGAGATTCCCGGAGCCCGGCGCTCCATTCACCTGCTCCTCATCGCTTATGCCCTGCATGGGTTCAGCTATACGATCGGCGGGACCTTCATGGTCGCCATGCTCGCCGCTTTGCCCGGCGTCTCCGGCCAGGCTCATCTGGGCTGGGTGCTCGTCGGCGCGATGGTTATCCCGTCCTGTGTTGTCTGGCCTCTGGTTGCGGCGCGAGTCGGCGAGGTAAGGATCACGGCTGTGCTGATGTTCCTGCTCGCCGTGGCTAATCTGACGGCGGTATTCTGGTCGGCCAGGTTGGGGGTTCTGATCGCGGCCGGGACGTTCGGCAGCACTTTTCTAGCGATCCCCGGCCTGGTTCTAAGCCGCCTCGGCCGGCTGGCAGGAAGCCGGAAAGATGAAATCGCCGGGTTCGCGACCATCATATTCGGGGTGGCGATGGTGCTGGGCCCGTCCTTCGCCGGTCTGGTCGCCAGAGCGACGGGGAGTTTTGACTGGGCGCTGGGGCTGGCGAGCGGGGCGCTTTTTCTCGCTTCATTCACCTGTCTGCTGGCGGAGCGAGCAACGAAAATTCCTGCCGCAGCAGCTTTTGACGTCTGCCCGTATTCCTGCCGCTGATGCAGCGTCCTGGCGCAACGCCATGTTCGCTGGAATGTGGTGGAAAAGAGTTCAGTAAACAGCCGAAACAGGTGTAGGTTTCTACAAACAGACAATGGAGAGCGAAATGAAAAAAGTCGATCTGAGAGAAAAATTTTCCCAGTTCAATGAACACTGGCAACCGAAAATTGTTGGCGAACTGAACGGCCAGTATGTCAAACTGGCCAAGCTGAAGGGTGAATTCATCTGGCATCAACATGCAGACGAAGATGAATTGTTCATGGTGGTCAGGGGCAGGCTGACAATTCGCCTGCGCGCTGAGGACATTCTGCTGGAAGAAGGGGAGTTCTTTATCATTCCGCGGGGGGTTGAGCATCTTCCGGTTGCCGAAGAGGAGGTCGAGGTGTTGCTTTTTGAGCCAAAAACGGTTGTGAATACCGGAGACCAGAGAAACGAGCGCACCCTTGACCACGTGGAAAGAATCTGAAGCCCGTTTGTCCTTCGATAATGGGTTTCTTCGCCAGGCCGGGGATGCGCGGTAGGGTAAATGGGTGAATACACTCTGACATATAAGGTTGCGAAAAAATGAAACACAAGATTTTCGTCGATGGGCAGTACGGGACAACGGGGCTGAAGATCCATGAGATTCTGCGTGGCCGGGACGACCTGGAATTGCTGGACATTTCGCCGGAGAGCAAAAAAGACCAGCAGGCGAAACAGGCATTGCTGAACAGCGCCGATCTGGTTTTCCTCTGCCTGCCCGATGCGGCGGCCAGGGAATCGGTGCAACTGATTACGAGCCCGACGACCAGGGTCATTGATGCCAGCACTGCCCACCGGACGCACCCCGACTGGACCTACGGCGTTCCCGAACTGAATCCGGTGCAGCGCGAGAAAATCCGCCGGAGCAAGCGGGTCTGCGTTCCTGGCTGTCACGCCAGCGGCCTGATCATGGCGATGAATCCGTTGCTGGAGCAGGGGATTGTACCGCGGAGCCAGAAGCTCATCTGCCACTCCATCACCGGTTACAGTGGTGGTGGCCGGGCAATGATCGATGCCTACAACGCGCCCGAGAATAGTGAGCGCTTCAAAAGTCAGCGGCCTTACGCCCTGGGGCTGCAGCACAAGCACCTGCCGGAGATGAAGTACGTGCTCGGGCTCGATTTCCCGCCGCTGTTCACGCCCAGCGTTGGCAACTTCGCCCAGGGGATGCTGGTGATGTCCTATCTGGTCAAGGCAGATCTGATCGGCACGCCTACGCGCGACAGGTTGTTGGAACTCTATCGTGACGTCTACCGGGGCGAGGCCTTCGTCCGGGTTATCGAGGACAATGTCGCCTATCTCGATGAGGGCTTCCTCGATGCGATGAGCTGTAACAATACTAACCGGATTGAGCTCTCGGTCTACGAAAACGAATTATATCTGGTCGTCATCTCGCGTCTCGACAATCTCGGCAAGGGCGCTTCGGGTGCCGCCGTTCAGAACATGAACATCATGCTCGGGTTGGACGAGGGGTGCAGCCTGCACCTGAATTTTTAGCAAAGATTGCTGTGGCCGCACCCATTGAGCCCGTTGCTGGTGGTCTGCTCAGCTCGCCCGGCGCTGTTCCTCCCGGGCCAGGCGGTACTGGACGATATCTTCGATAGTGACCAGCGGCATGTAGTGGGCTTCTGAAAACTGGATGAGATCGGGCAGGCGGGCCATCTCGCCGTTGGGGAGGGTGACTTCGCAGAGGACACCGCAGGGTTGCAGGCCGGCCAGGCGCATCAGGTCAACGGTCGCTTCGGTGTGTCCACGGCGTTCAAGGACACCGCCGGAGCGGGCGCGTAAGGGGAAGACATGCCCCGGGCTGTGCAGATCGGTCGGTTGGGCATCCGGTGCGCTGGCGGCCTTGACCGTGGTGAGCCGGTCCGCGGCGGAGACGCCGGTGGTGACGTCGTTCGCAGCCTCGATGCTGACGGTGAAGGCGGTGCCGTACTGGCTGTTGTTCTTTTCGACCATCATCGGCAGTTGCAGCTGGGCGATCTTCTCTTCGGTCAGGCAGAGGCAGACGATGCCGCTGCACTCGCGGATGAGCAACGCCATCTGTTCTTTGGTCAGGTGCTCGGCAGAGAAGATGATGTCCCCTTCGTTTTCGCGGTCTTCATCGTCGGTGACGAGGACGCCGTTGCCGTTGCGCAGGGCCTGTAAGGCGCGTTCGACGCGCTCAATAGGGGTACCGAAAAGGGTGGAGATCGGCTGATTCATGAGTGTGCTCCTTTGAAGAATCATGAATCAGGGCGTGACGACAGGCAGGAACGACGAACGAAGAGATGCAGCGTTTCGGCCTATCCTCTTTCATCCGGACTTTAACCGTCGGCTCTGGAATCTCACCAGATCTGCTGACCCTTCATCCCGTTGATGAAGGCGCTCGCGGGCTTCTCACGCTTGAGTTACCGCCGGTGGGGAATTTCACCCCGCCCTGAGAATAGTTGGCCATAGGCTAACAACTGGGAACAATTTTTTCCAGCAGATAATGCATTTCGTCCCGCCGCTCTTTTCCGCTCAGACCGTTCATGCTGACTGGTACCTCCCACGAGAGTGATAACTGCCCTGTTTGTTTTCTGCGATGAACATTGTTGCCGGGCTGGAAAGATAAATCGTTTCAGCTGACAGGTGAAATCTTTACAAACGGGGAAAATACTTGACGACGCCGGGTTGAGGCGAGTAATTTTTTCTTATTTGATGAAATGAATAACCTTCCTTTTTCTTTATTTACACGTATCAAGTTGTAGATTTTCCGGCACGTCGTACCGTTTATTCTCTCTTACGGGTATTCGATCATGCAGGGTTCCAAGAAATACAAGAACGACGGTCACGCGTGGGCAGTCTCTTTTCTTTGTCTGCTGTTGTTGCTTGCCTTTGTTCTCCCTGCTTCTGCCGCCCTGATCGATAACGAGCGCTTCCGGCTCAGCGGCTTCGGAACCGTCGGCCTGGTTAAAGGGGGGGATGACACCCTCGGCTATCAGCGCGATATTTCCCAGGATGGTGTCTATTCCGGCGACTGGTCGCTCAAGTCGCACAGCCTGCTCGGGTTGCAGGGGGATCTGTTCCTGACCGCCGATCTCGATGCGACCCTGCAGCTGGTAGCCAAGGACCGGCCGGAAAATTCCTTGCTCGACAGCATCGAATGGGCCTACCTGCGCTACCGGGTCAACCCCAATCTGACCGTTCGCGTCGGGCGGCTCGGGGTCGACATCTTCATGCTCTCCGAGTATCGCAACGTCGGTTTCGCCTATCTGTGGGCCAACCCGCCGATGGAGTTCTACGGCTCCATCGCCTTCGACCATTTCGACGGTGCGGATATCGCGCTTTCCACCAGTCTCGGTTCCGGAACCCTGAGCGCCAAACTCTTCGGCGGCCGGGCGAAGAACACCTTCTCCTCGCGCGAAGGGGTGATCGACCTCGATCTGCAGCCGATGATCGGCGGCAATCTCGCCTGGGAGACGGATAACTGGCGGCTGGGGCTGGCGGTGGCTTCGGTCAGGTTCGATTCTCCGCTCGCCGTTGTCAGCGAAATACGCAGCTATCTCGACCAGGCTGCCTACCTGGGTTGGTCCGAGGCGGAGAGTATCTCGCGGGATCTCGAGGTCGAAGGGCGGAAGATGCTCTACAGTTCGGCCTTTCTGACCTACGATTCCCAGCTCTGGACCCTGACCACGGAAATCCATTACATCGATTCCGGTTACAAGGGGTTCCCGTCGCAGCTCGGTACCTATCTGAGCCTCGGCCGTCGGGTCGGACCGGTTACCCTGTACGGAATCGCTGCCCTGGCGAAGAGCCGGGATCACGAGGTGATCGGTGAGGTCCCGGAGTACCTGGCGCTGTTGCAGCCGCTGAAGGCCCATATACAGGAGCTCTTCGATTCCGCGCCCATCGACCAGAAAACTCTCTCTTTCGGGGCGCGCTGGGATATCAACGCGAATCTGGCTCTCAAGGCCCAGTGGGATCATTCCTGGGTCGATGCGTATGGTGGCGCCTTGTGGTTGCAGCGCGAAGCTCTGAAAGATAACCGCATTCTGGACACCTTTACGGTGAACCTGAGCTTTGTGTTCTGATGATGCGCCGGCTGCTGTTCTGCATAGCGATCCCGCTGCTGGTCGGTCTGCCTTTGTTCCGGGTGGAGGCGGCGATGGTTGTCATCGTCCATCCAAAAAACGGGACGGAGAGCATGAATCAGCGCCAGTTGGTTGACCTTTACATGGGGCGGAGCATGAACTTTCCCAACGGCGAACCTGCGCTTACTCTTGACCAGGCGGCCAATTCCCAGGCTCGCGCCGACTTCTATCACCTCCTGGTCGACAAGAACCTCGCCCAGGTCAATGCTTACTGGGCGCGCCTGCTCTTCACCGGGCGCTCGACCCCGCCGCGGCCGCTCGACGACAGCCGGGCCGTGCTCAAGGCGGTGAGTGAAAATCCCAGCGCCATCGGTTATCTCGACAGCTCCGAAATTGACAGCTCCGTCAAGGTTGTCGCCTATGTCGAATAGCCCCTGGAGAAGTCTGCCTGCACGTTCCGGGATCATTATTGCGGTCGCCGCCCTGGTGGTCGTCTTCTTCTCCTCCATCTTCTTCTTCCTGCGCGCCTATAACGAGGCGCTGATCAACTCGGAACGCAGCCTGGCTCAGCTGGCGGCTTCGGTGGAGAATAGCGCGGCGATCGCCGCTTACCTCGATAACGAAGAGCTGGCCCTGGAAGTCATTCGCGGGCTGATGCGCAACGACATCGTTGCCGGGGTTTCCCTGACCAGCAGCACCGGGCTGGATCAGCATAGTGGTGACCTTGAACTCGACGGTACCATGCCACCGCATGTCTTCCCCCTGATGACCCCCTTCCCCCCGCTTGAGCAGGTCGGCGAGCTGGCGATCAAGGCGGATCGCGCCTACAATGAACGCAACGCCCGCCAGATTGCCCAGGTCCATGTACTGACGATGGGGGTCTATTCCCTGGCCATCGTCGTCTTTGTCATGCTCCTGGTGCACCGGCTGTTGACCCGGCCGCTGCGCATCGTTGTCGGTGAGCTGCATAATATTGAGCCGGGGAGCGACCAGCAGCTGAGCTGTCCGGTCGGTCATCACGACGACGAGATCGGTCAGCTGGTTGCCGACAGTAACGAACTGCTGCGTTCCATTCACGCGACCCTGGAACGGGAGCGGGCGCTACGGGCTGAGGTTGAATCGCTCGGGCGCAGTTTCCGCCTGATTTTCGAAAATGCCTGTTGCGGGATCATTCTGCTCGATCGTCAGGGGAGCGTGCGGTTGCATAACCCGATGTTCGTCGAGCTGGTTGGCGACCAGGGGCTGGGGGTGACCAGGGAGGCGGGTTTTCCCGCCCTGTTCTCCGAGCCGAGCCGGATTACCGGAGCCCTGGCGGAGACCGGCCTCAGCGGCATCGCCACGGCGATTATCGCTCCGTTGAAAACTGTCGCCGGAGAAGAGGAGCGGTGGTTCCACTGCCTGTTCTCGGCGGTCAGCGACGATGAAGGGAAGATGCTCTATGAATGTATCGTCAATGATGTCTCCGCCCAGGTGCGCGAGGAGCGCCGGACCCGTTCCGAGGCGGATCGTGATCCTTTGACCCTGCTGCTGAACCGCCGGGGTGGGATGCGCATGATCCATGAAAACCTGGACCGGGGGTGGAAAGAAGGGTGGACCTCCGCCCTGATGATGATCGATCTCGACAAGTTCAAGCCGATCAACGATACCTATGGACATGAAATCGGCGACCGGGTCCTGGTCGAGGTGGCCGACCGCCTGCGGGCCACGGTGCGCAAGGAAGATCTGATCGTGCGCTGGGGAGGGGACGAGTTTCTCCTGCTCATCAACGCCGGTCGGCGTCAGTTGAACGTGCAAGTCGTGGCAGAGAAGCTGATCTCCACCCTGCGCCGCGAAATTTCCATCGGTGACGAACGCCAGGTTGCCATCGGTGCGAGTATCGGCATCTCGCTGTTCCCCGAACACGGGGTCAAGATGGAAGGCCTGATCGAGCTTGCCGACGCCGCCATGTACCGGGCCAAGGAACGCGGCGGTTACTGTTACGAGATTCATCGGGACGATGCGGGCGAGGGATCCTATTCATAGAACTCCGGTGCTTAAACAGCGAAAATTTTTTTATGTGGATCCGTTACGCATGCCGGCTCTTCATTCCCGAAAAGATTATATACTGTTCTCGGAATCGGAATCGGAATCGGAATCGGAATCGGAATCGGAATCGGAATCGGAATCGGAATCGGAATCGGAATCGGAATCGGAATCGGGATNATCGGAATCGGAATCGGAATCGGAATCGGAATCGGAATCGGAATCGGAATCGGAATCGGAATCGGAATCGGGTTATTCAGACAGATGTCTCGATACCGATCTTGATAGCGATACCGATGGTTGACTTTGGTTGCAGGTGCTGAGCCTGCCTAAAGTGTTTATCCACCGGAGCAATAGAATAACAGGTTTTTTTGTAATGGGAGCATTGAATGAAACTGACCTTCTACGGTGCGGCGCAAACGGTGACCGGTTCGGAGCATCTGCTCGAAGTCAACGGCCACACGATCATGCTCGACTGCGGTATGTTCCAGGGGAAGCGCAAGGAATCCTTCGAGCGCAACCGCCAGGAGTTCTGTAACGGGGCGGCGGTCGATTGCCTGGTGCTGTCGCACGCCCATATCGACCATTCAGGGCGCATCCCCTGCCTGGTGAAGAACGGCTTCAGCGGGGATATCTTCTNCACCTCTGCGACCCGGGACCTCTGCTCGGCGATGCTCATGGACAGCGCCTCGATCCAGGAGAAGGATGTCGAGTATGTCAATCGGCGGCGGGCGAAAAAGGGGCAGCGGCTGTTCGAACCCCTTTACACTCAGGGGGATACGGCCAAGGCGCTGCGCCAGTTTATCGGACTCAGTTATGACCGCGCCCATGAGATCGCCCCCGGGGTCAGGCTGACCCTGGTCGATGCCGGGCATATGCTCGGCAGCGCCCACGTTATTCTCGACATCGACGATCACCAGACCGGGAAGAAGAGCCGCCTGGTGTTCAGCGGCGATATCGGGCGGCCGGGAATTCCGATCATCCGCGATCCGGTGCCCTTAACCGCCGGCGCCGATATTCTGCTCATCGAAAGTACCTACGGCGATCGCCTCCATCCAGCCGACCAGGAGACGGCCGACGAGCTGGCGCGGGTTGTTAACGAGACGGTCAAGCGGGGCGGGGCGCTGCTGATTCCGGCCTTTGCCGTCGGGCGGACCCAGCAGATCGTCTATGAACTGCATAAGCTCCATTCCAGCGGCACGATCCCCGATCTGCCGATTTTTGTCGACAGCCCGCTGGCGACCAAGGTGACCGAAATTTTTCGTTATCATCCGGAAGTTTACGATGAGGAGATCCGCGAATTCCTGCTTACCGATGATGATAACAACCCCTTTGGCTTCGGCCGCTTGCGCTACACCCGTAGCGTCGAACAGTCAAAAGCCCTCAACACCCTCGCGTATCCGGCGATTATTATCAGCTCCAGCGGCATGCTCGAAGGGGGGCGTATTCTTCATCACCTGCGCAACCGGATCAGCGACCCGCGCACGACGATCCTGATCACCGGGTGGCAGGCGCCGAACACTCTGGGGCGGCGGTTGGTCAACAAGGAGAAGACGGTACGGATTTTCGGCGAGGAATTTGAGGTCAAGGCCCGTATCGAAGTGATGACCGCACTCTCCGGTCATGCCGATAAGAACGGACTGGTCGATTTTGTGCGGGTGATGGAGAAAAAACCGCACACGACCTTCATTGTCCACGGCGAGGATGAAGCCGCCGAGAGCCTGAAAGCCGCGCTGCACGGTGAGCTCGGGCTGAAGAACGTCAAGTTCCCCGCAACGCACCAGTCTTTTACGTTATAACATTGAAACCCTGCCGGGTGGCTTTTCGCCCGGCAGGACAATGATAACGCTTCCCTACCCCAGTTGAAACGCTCCGCGAATCCCTTCGATAACCATCTGTGTTCCGATTGATGCCAGAATCAGCCCCATCATCCGGGTGATAACACCCATGGCGCTGGCTCCGAGGTAGGTGGCGAACTTTTCTCCGAAGATGAAAAACAGGTAGGTGATCACGCAGAGAACGGCGAAGGTGGCGATGGTCATCAACAATTCCTGAAGGCCGCCGGTCGAGGCAAAATTCATTGCCGTGGTGATGGTCCCGGGCCCGGCGAGGATCGGCATTGCCAGCGGCGACACGGCGATGCTGAGGCTCTTTTCCTCTCCCCGTTCCTTCTCCCTGCTTTGCGGGTGCTGGACACTGGAGTGGTTGCCCTGCAGCATGTGGAAGCCGACAAGAAAGACCAGCAGCCCGCCGGTGATGCGGAAGGCGGGCAAGGTGAGCCCGAACAACTGAAAGATCGCCTTGCCGGCAACGGAGAAGAGGGTGACGATGATAAACGCCAGCAGCAGCCCCCGCAGGGCGATGGCCGCCGTGGTTTTGTCGTCTTCGTCAGCCGTCAGGCCGACGAAGACGGGGACGTTGGCGATCGGATTCATGATGGCGAAAAAGCCCATAAAGACTGTCAGGATTTGGACGAACATACCGCTTATGAGTCCTTTCGGCTGCTTTTTTGTCGGGTTCGGTGCAGCCCCCAGGCCAGGGCTCCAATTCCGGCAATGATGGCGAACAACAGGTACTCGTATTTTCTCAGATCGCCCAGCCACAGTTCAAGCGTCTGCCCGAAGATATAGCCGGCGCTGCCGAAGGCCGCGGCCCAGACCAGCGCGCCAAGCCCGTTGAGCAGCGCAAAACGCTGCCATGCGACTTTGCTGATGCCGAGGGCGAAGGGGGTGACGGTGCGCAGGCCGTAGAGAAAGCGAAAACCGAGAATGATCAGGTTCTGGTGGTTGTGAATCAAGTCGCGGCTGCGTTCCAGGCGTGGTTGCCAGGTCGGGCGCAGTTTGAGCAGGGTGGCGCTGTGGTGGCGACCGAGTTGAAAAAAGAGCTGGTCACCCAGCAGCGAGCCGAGAAAGGCGGCCATAATGACCCCGGCCAGCCCCAGGTACCCCCGGTGGGCGGCAAAGCCGGCGAGGACGAGGATCGTCTCCCCTTCAAGGAAGGTCCCGATGAAGATCGCCAGATAGCCGTATTGTTGAATGAAGTGTTCCATCCCGGGCATCTCCGAAGCCGACCCCGACGAGCTGTCGCCATGAGGCGACAGCCGCGGAGGTCAGTTCAATGCGCTCAGGCTTCTTTGGGGCTGAAGAATGCCTTGTGGATTTCCGCACCGACATCGTTGATCCGGCTCTGGGTGCGGTCGAGATATTCGTGCAGGCCGAAATCCAGGATGTCTTCGAGGGACCCGTATTCGAACTCGGCGACCAGCCGTCCGAGCTTCTGCTCGGCTTTGTTGGCGAAGGTGCCCCTGTTGCTGCCGGTGATCTGGTTGAGCGAGTAGAGTGCGGTTGCCAGGCAGTAGCGCACGGCCCGCGGAAAATGGTGGTCGAGGAGCAGGAAGTTGACGATCTGATTGGGATCGATGCGGCCGTGGCGCTTGCGGTACATCTCGAAGGCGCTTGCCGAGCGCAGCAGTGCGCCCCAGAGAATATCGTCGTACGGAGAGCCGACATAGTCGACGGACGGCAGCAGGATGTAATACTTGACGTCGAGAATCCGCGAGGTCTTGTCGGCGCGTTCGAGCAACCGCCCCAGGCGACCGAAGTGCCAGCCTTCGCCGTGGTTCATGGTCGCATCGGTGATGCCGTAGAAGGTCTGGCTGGCGTTCATGATTTTGACGAAGAACTCGTGCGGCAAATCGAGAGATTTCTGTTTGGAGGCACTGTTCATGAACAGGTAGAAGGCGTTGAGCTGCTCCCACATCTCCGAACTGATGTATTCGCGGATTGAGCGGGCGTTTTCGCGCGCCGCCTTGACACAGGAGAAGATCGAATTGTAATTGCGCGTTTCAAAGGTGAGGAAGTCGATCGCATTCTCCTGAGACGCTTCGTCAAACATGTCGGCAAACAGCTCGTGGTCGCCGGTGGTGTTGATCAGCGGCTGCCACTGGTTGCCGGAGGTCTCCGGAATGTCCAGGGTCAACTGGTAGTTGACATCGATGAAGCGGGCGACGTCTTCGGCGCGTTCGATATAACGGTTCAGCCAGTAGATTGAATTCGCAACACGACTCAGCATCAGAACGCCTCCTGTTGTTGTCCGGATTCGGAAGGATTATCGTCATTCTCCCCGCGGAGGACCCATGTGTCCTTGCTGCCACCCCCCTGGGACGAGTTGACGACCAGCGATCCTTTTTTCAGTGCCACCCGGGTGAGACCGCCGGGGTTGACGTAGATCGAACTGTCACCGTAGAGAATGTAGGGGCGCAGGTCGACGTGGCGCCCCTCGAAATGATCGCCGACCAGGACCGGTACCCGCGACAGCGCCAGGGTCGGCTGGGCGATATAGGTACGCGGCTTGGCCTTGATCCGGCGGGCGAATTCTTCACGTTCCGCCTGGGTTGAATGCGGACCGATCAGCATGCCGTAGCCGCCCGATTCGTTGACCGCCTTGACCACCAGCGTGTCGAGGTTTTCGAGGACGTACTGCTTGTCCTCATCGCGCCAGCAGGCGTAGGTGGGGACATTATTGATGATCGGCTCTTCGCCCAGGTAGTACTTGATGATCTCGGGGACATAGGCATAGACGGCCTTGTCGTCGGCGACGCCGGTTCCCGGTGCGTTGGCGAGGGCGACGCGTCCTTCCTTGTAAGCATCCATCAGGCCGGGGACGCCGAGGACCGAGTCGGGGCGGAAGGTCTTGGGGTCCATGAAGTCGTCGTCGATGCGGCGGTAGATGACATCGACCCGCTCCAGTCCCTGGGTGGTGCGCATCATCACTTCACCGCGGTGAACGACGAGATCGCCCCCTTCAACGAGGGGAACACCCATCTGCTGGGCGAGGAAGCTGTGCTCGAAGTAGGCCGAGTTGTAGATTCCCGGGGTCCAGACGACGACGGTCGGGAAGCGGACTCCCGACGGAGCCATCTCCTGCAGGGTTTCAAGCAGGCGGCTTGGATAATCGGTCACCGGGCGAACGCTGCAGGCCTCGAAAACCTTGGGGAAGGTCCGTTTCATGATCTGGCGGTTTTCGAGAACGTAGGAGACGCCGGATGGGCAACGCAGGTTGTCTTCGAGGACATAAAATTTGCCATCCCCGCCGCGCACCAGGTCAGTGCCGGTGATATGACACCAGACGCCGCAGGGGGGCTTGAGTCCAACGCAGGGCTTACGGTAGCCGTCGGCCGAAAAGACCAGATCGGCCGGGATGACCCCATCCTTGATGATCTTCTGCTCATTATAAACATCGTTGATGAAGGTATTGAGGGCCTTGATGCGCTGCTTCAGCCCTTTTTCCAGAGTTGTCCATTCCTGGGCCTGAACGATGCGCGGGACGATGTCGAAGGGGAAGATCTTTTCCGTCTGGGCTTCGTCGCTGTAAACGTTGAAGGTGATCCCCAGGTTGAGCAGGGCATGCTCGGCGGCTTTCTGGCGCTGCTGCAGTTCTTCCTCGGGCAGCTGGTTGATTCGTTCGACGAAATGATCCGCACCGGGACGCGGTTTGCCCTCCTCATCAAACAGTTCGTCATAAAATCCGTCGGTTGCGTAGTTCTTGAAATTCATCATCAGCTCCTTGGTGAGACTGGGGCGAGAGCGGTGAATTTGTTCATCGCTCTACTGACTATACGCTTCGAAGTCCTTTTCAGATCAGACTTTTTTCGATTCTCTGGACGTCGACGGCGACCTCAATATTGTGCTGTCCACCGCCGAGGGCGATCCCCTTGACCGGGGAGACGTCGGAAAAATCACGCCCCCAGGCGGCGGTTATGTGCTGGGTGTTCGGCAGCTGGTTATTGGTCGGGTCGAAGTCGAGCCAGCCGGCGGCCGACGAATAGGCGGCAAACCAGGCGTGCGAGGCATCGGCTCCAACCAGGCGTTCCTGCCCCGGTGGCGGCAGGGTTTCGATGTAACCGCTCACGTAGCGGCCGGCCAGTCCCATGGCGCGCAGGCAGGCGATTCCGACATGGGCGAAATCCTGGCAGACGCCGCTGCGGTTTTTCAACAGCTCACGCAGCGGGGTGGCGATGGTGGTCGCCTCCGGACTGTAGCTGAAATCGGTGTAGATCCGCGTCATCAGGTCGGCAACCGCCGTTCCGAAGGGGCGGTCGGGGGTGAACGAGGGGGTGGCATAGGCCTTGACCTCGGCCAACTCCGGTAACAGCGGCGATTCATGGAGAAACGGCACCGTGGCGAAGTTCTCCGGGCTGCCGCCCAGCTGTTGGCGAGTCCGTTCCTCTTCCCAGCTCAGGGTGTCGGCCAACTCCAGTTGGTCAGCCCGCGGCAGAATCTTGATCTCGCTGGTCGCGCTGATGATCAACTCGTCATGCGGCTCCTGAACGGCGAAGTGATTCACGTGGTTGCCGAAAAAATCGCAGCGCTCACCGCGGTCGGTCGGGCTCGGGGCGATGGCCAGATTGCTGGTGATGACCTCCTGCCAGGGTGTCGTCCGTGGCAGGAGCCGGGCCTCATTGCGCGAGAGGGTGACCTTCTCGCTGTAGAGGTAGCGCGTTGAATGGACGACCCGATAGATCATGAAGCCTTGTCCCGTACCAGTCCGCCCAGTCGGTGTTGCGGTTTCGACGGGCTGAAATAACGTTGGGTGAAGATATCCGAAAGGCATTCGAGCCCGGCTTTCTGACTGTTCAGGAAGCTCCTCAGCAGCGGGTAATAATTTTCATCTCCTTCGGCGAAGCGGATCAGCTTTTTCGGTTCCAGGGCTGCGATTTCCGCACTCAGGCGCTGCAGCAGTTCCAGATCGTCCCGTTCCTGAGCGTTCTGGGAGCCGAGCGGAATCTCCCGGGTCATACGTTCCAGTTGCAGGAGCTGATAAGCCAGCGCCCGCGGGTAGTTTTCATCCGTGACCAGCAGCTCGATAAGCGACGGCAGCTGCATAAAGGAGCGATAGCGTCGCCGATAGATGATCAGGCTGTTGCAGGTTGCCAAAACCGATTCGCACATCTGTGCTTCCATCGCCGGCCGGTAACGGGGGACCAGGGTCTCCTCAAAGAGGGAAATCAGGTTGAGGCCGCGTTCGAGGCTGCGCCCCATCTTCAGCATCAGCCAGTCCGGTTCGCGGGCCATGTTGTCATTGAGCAGGCCGCTGAAGGCCGAAAGCTGCAGCAGCAGCCGGTTGATGCTGTTGTAGAGCCGACCGCTGCCGACCAGATGATGGGAGAAGCGCGGTTTCCAGTTGGCTTGAATGTCGTCGATGATCCGCCAGGCGTCGACCGGGAGCATGTCCCTGACCAGGTAGGCACAGCGGGCGAGTTGGCGCAGCGACGAGTTGAGGGTGCCGCTGCGGCCGGCATCGCGCGCGAGGGACATCAGCTCCGCTTTCGGATCGCGTAGTTTGGTTTTCCCCTCGGTGCCGATAAAGCCGGGGTAGGTCGCGGTGACCCGGGTCAGGGCTTGGAGGAAATTACGCAGGCTGCGCTGCTCGTCGGGGTCTTCCGACCCCTTGCTCTCATCGTATTTGACCAGGATGGCGCGCAGCAGGCGGGCTGTTGCCTCTGCGCGTTCCACGTAGCGACCGGCCCAGAAGAGGTTCTCTGCAGCCCGGCTCGGCAGGGCGCCGATGCGCGGCTGGATGAACTGGTCGGTCGTCGTCTGGCGCCAGAGCGTGACCTGCTTATCCCGTTCATCGGTGAGAATCCAGAGATCCTTGGTGCAGCAGTTTGTCGGCGTCGGCAGAGTTGGGCCGCCATTCTGAGAGACCCGCGCCAGGCCGCCGGAGAGGGCGACATAGGACTCGCCGTTGGCAATCAGGTAGGAACTCAGCAGGCACGGCCGTTGATCGAGGCGTTGCTCGTTGAAGGTCGGAACCGGCAGCAGTTCCAACTCCTGCTGACCAATGAACAGATGCGGACGGCGCAGAATTTCCTCCTTCAAGGTCTCCAACTCGGTGCCATCAAGTTGTCCCGGCCGGCTTTCCGCGATGCCGGGGAGCGGGTGGATCGGTCTGACGACCAGTTTGTCCAGATTGGCGAGGACATGATCGCGTTCCCGCTCCTGGCCGCACCACCAGGTCGGCTGTGAAGGAAGTTTCAGCTCTTCACCGAGAAAGTACTCCGCCAGACTCGGGAGGAACGGCATCAGGCCGGGGTTCTCAATGGCGTTGGCGCCGATCATGTTGGTGGTCGCAACATTGCCGCGGCGGGCCACTTCGAGCAGTCCGGCGACGCCGAGCAGTGAGTCGCCGTTGAGTTCCAGGGGATCGCAGAGCGCGTCGTCGAGTCGCGAGAGGATGACATCGATCCGCTGCAGTCCGGCGACGGTCTTCAGCCAGACATGGCCATCGCGGACGCTGAGGTCGGCACCCTGGACGAGGGGGAAGCCGAGGTAGGCCGCGAGATAGGAATGCTCGAAGAAGTGGGGATATTCCGGCCCGCTGGTGAGGATGACAATGTTGGGCTCCTCGTCCTGTCGCGGTGAGAGGCGGTGAAGCAGGTTTTTCAGGGCGCGGAAGTAAAATGCCAGGCGGTGGACTTTGACCCCGTGAAACAGTTCGGGGAAGCTGCGTGACATGACGATACGGTTTTCCAGGGCGTAGCCCGAACCGAGGGGCGGGAACGCATGGTCGGCGAGGACCCAGTACTGGCCGTTTGCCCCGCGGGCGATGTCGGCCGAATAGAGGTTCATTTGCCGGGTTTCGGGGCGTTGCTGCTGCCAGCAGGGCCAGAGGAAATTCTTGTGACTCAAGACCACGTCCGGGGGGAGGACGCCGTCTTTCAGGACAAGCTGGGGCCCATAGATATCTTTCAGCAGATGCTCGAAAATTTCGGCCCGCTGCACGAGCCCGGCTTCGATATTCGACCAGTCCTGGCCGCTGATGACCAGCGGGACGGGATCGAAGGTCCAGGGGCGGGTGACACCGTCGGGGTTGAAAATGTCATGGGTGACCCCGTTCTCCCGCAGCAGGCGTTCAGCTGCCTTGCGTTTTCTCTCGAGTTTGCGCTCCCCCAGTTGCTCCAGGGTGGTCAGCAGTCTGAGCGTTGGGTCGTTGGGGTTGTGCCCTGCCAGTGATGTGGTTGGTTCTTCGTTCACGCTGTTTCTGCCGTTTAGTTCAAGGGGTTATCCCGTCTCTTCCTTAAGGTCAGATCAATTCGGACGGCGCAGGTCGAGGGTGTAGGGGAACTCGTCGTTAAATTCTTCCTGGGGCGGTTCCATCGGGCCGGGAGGAGTCCCTTCGGCGAAGAAACGGCCCATTTGGGCAAATTCCGGTTTCGGCATCAGTGAGCCCTGGCTGTGTTCCGTGGTCTGGAACAGCGAGATCCGGCGTGATTCCGCGGTGATGGCGTTAACCGGAAAGACCTCGTAGTTGCGTCCACCGGGGTGGGCGACATGGTAGGTGCAGCCGCCGATCGAGCGGCCGTTCCAGCTGTCGATAACATCGAAGACCAGCGGTGAATGGGAAGCGACGGTCGGGTGCAGCGCCGACGGCGGCTGCCAGGCTTTGTAGCGGACGCCGGCGACGAACTGGTCGCGGCGGCCGGTGCTGTGCAGCGGCAGGCGGCGGCCGTTACAGGTGATCACGTGGCGCTCTTCGGTCAGGCCGGTGACGAGCAGTTGCAGCCGTTCGAGGGAAGAGTCGACGAAGCGCGCCGTCCCCTGACTGGTGACCTCTTCGCCGAGGACGTGCCAGGGCTCGATGGCGAAGCGCAGCTCAAGGCTGATGTCGTCGATCTGAACCGTCCCGTAACGCGGAAAGCGGAACTCGTGGAAGGGGTCGAACCACTCTTCCTGGAACGGATAGCCCGCGCGCTTGAGATCGGCGACGACTTCTTTGAGGTCCTGGCGGACGAAATAGGGGAGCAGGAAACGGTCGTGAAGCGTCGTTCCCCAGCGCACCAGATCGTGCTTGTAGGGCTCTTTCCAGAACCAGGCCAGCAGGGTGCGCAGCAACAGGTTCTGGACCAGGCTCATACGCGCGTGCGGTGGCATCTCGAAGGCACGCATCTCGAGCAGGCCGAGGCGGCCGGCGGGGCCGTCCGGAGAGTAGAGCTTGTCGATGCAGAACTCTGCCCGGTGGGTGTTGCCGGTGACGTCGATCAGCAGGTTGCGCAGCAGTCGGTCAACCAGCCAGGGCGCGGCGGCCTCCCCTTCCGGCATGTTGCGGAAAGCGATCTCCAGTTCGTAGAGGGAGTCATCACGGGCTTCGTCGATCCGGGGTGCCTGGCTGGTCGGCCCCATGAACATCCCGGAAAAGAGGTAGGAAAGGCCCGGGTGATGCTGCCAGTAGGTGATCAGGCTGCGCAGCAGATCGGGGCGGCGGAGCATCGGGCTGTCCGCGGGAGTCGGGCCGCCGAGGGTGATGTGATTGCCGCCGCCGGTGCCGGTGTGGCGACCGTCGAGCATGAACTTCTCGGTACCGAGGCGACACTGGCGGGCTTCTTCGTAGAGGCGCACCGTGTTATCGACAATCTCACGCCAGCTTTGAGCCGGATGGATGTTGACCTCGATAACCCCGGGATCGGGGGTGACGGAAAGGCGCTGGGTGCGCCAGTCGTGCGGCGGCTCGTACCCCTCGATGACGACGGGGATGTCAAGCTGTTCAGCCGTGCGTTCGAGGGCGGCACAGAGGTTGAGATATTCCTCAAGAACGCCGAGTGGCGGCATGAAAATATAGAGCCGTCCATCACGGACCTCGATACAGAGCGCGGTGTGCGGCACGCTGACATAGCGTTCCTCGGCGTCTGCCGCGGGTTCTTTTTGCTCAGGTGCCGCCGCCGGTTGTGTTTCCCGGGCGTCCGGGTCGTGATAATCCTCCAACTCCGGCAGGGGCTGGAACTGACTCTGCTCATAGAAAGGTTCACGCTTGTCGGCGGCAACCCAGGGGAGCGAATCAAGGGGCAGACGCAAGCCCATGGCCGAATCTCCCGGAATCAGGAACATCCGTTCGCGGCGGAACTCCCAGGGACCGCTGACCCAGCGCGCGGCAGCGTGATCCCACTTGAGCGGCAGGGCATAGCCGACCGGATTGTCCAGCCCGCGCTCCAGGGTTTTTGCCAGGGCCCGCCGATCTGCCGCGTCCTTGAGATCAGCCTTGTGCGGATCGAGATTGACAGGCACCGATCCTTCCTTCCACAACCAGTAGAGGGTGTCCTCGTAGCCGGGAACCTGATACTCCGGATTGATTCCCAGTTGTTTGGCGAGTTCGGTGGTGAAGTCGGCGGCGTCCCGATCGGTCAGGCCGTAATCCTTGTTGATGTCGGCGAGCAGCCCGGGGTTCTGCCAGATGGGGAGACCATCCTTGCGCCAGAAGCAACTGTAAGCCCAGCGCGGCAGCGGTTCGCCGGGGTACCATTTCCCCTGGCCAAAATGGAGCAGGCCGCCGGGGGCGAATGCATTCCTCAGGCGCAGGGTCAGGTCGTAGGCCAACTGACGCTTGTGCGGGCCGTCGGCGCTGGTGTTCCACTGGGCGCTCTCCATGTCGTCGATGGAGACAAAGGTCGGTTCTCCGCCCATGGTCAGGCGCACATCTTCGGCGGCGAGAACCTCGTCGACCTGCTGACCGAGGGCATCGATCATGGCCCACTGCTCGTCGCTGTAGGGCTTGGTGACGCGTGGATCTTCATGGATTCTGCTGACCCTGTTGCTGTGTTCGAATTCGACTTCACAGGGGTCGATGGCGCCGGTGACCGGCGCGGCGCTCGACGGGTGCGGGGTGCAGGCGAGAGGAATGTGTCCTTCGCTGGCCAGCAGTCCCGAGGTCGGATCGAGGCCGATCCAGCCGGCGCCCGGAACGTAAACCTCGGTCCAGGCGTGCAGGTCGGTGAAGTCATTTTCCGGGCCGGACGGGCCGTCGAGGGATTTTTCATCCGCGGAAAGCTGGACCAGATAACCGCTGACGAAGCGCGCGGCCAGGCCCAGGTGACGGAAAATCTGGACCAGCAGCCAGGCCGAATCGCGGCATGAGCCGATCTTGCGCGAAAGGGTCGTCTCGCAGGTCTGAACACCCGGCTCCATGCGCACTGAATAGTTGACCGTTTCCTGGACTCTGCGGTTGACGTCGACCAGGAAGTCGACGGTATTCACCGGGGAGAGGTCGATCTGGTCGAGCCATTCTTTCAGCAGCGGACCGGCGACAACCTTCTGCAGATAGGGCGCCAGTTCGGAGCGCTCCTGTTTGGAATAGTCAAACGGGAATTTTTCCGCGTGCTCTTCGAGAAAAAAATAGAAGGGGTTGTAAGCCGTCATATCGGCGATGACTTCGATCTCGAATTTCAGCTCCGTGCTCTTTTCGGGGAAGACCAGTCGGGCCATGTAGTTGCCGAAGGGGTCCTGCTGCCAGTTGAGAAAATGTTCTTCCGGGGTGACCTTCAGCGAGTAGGCGTGGATCGGGGTCCGGCAGTGCGGAGCGGGCCTCAGGCGCAGGATGTGCGGTGCCATGGAGACCGGACGATCGAATTTGTAGCTGGTCACGTGCTGACAGGCGATACGAATCGGCATGATAAACCTCTCCGGAAGATGTGTGCTGTGCAAGTCGGTGGCGGCAACATGAAATAAACGGCAATTATACAGGGAACCGGGGCTAAAAGCTCTATTTTATCGCAGGGAAAGGTGGTTTGCAGGGGGGTGATGGTACGGCCGCAGGTGTTGTTGGATTGGTTCCGACTGTGACCGTTTTTTAGGCAGCAGTGCTTCATTATTAAGCATTATTTCAACTTTTTATCGGAACGTTTTTGTGAAGAAATTTATTTATTTATTTATTTCAATTAGTTGTCTTTTCTGCACAAAATTATGGCCCAATCTTTGCTGGTTATACGGGATTTTAAAAATAGACCCGCAATAGCGAGAGATAGATAAACACTGATCAAAGGAGATGCAGATGCGAAGCTATTTCTACTGGTTGTTGCCCGGATTACTGTTTGTACCGGGTGTCGCCGCCGCCGCCGAGTCAACGGTTGACTCGGGGACCACGGCATGGATGATGATTTCAGTTGCGCTGGTGCTGCTGATGATTCCCGGACTGGCCATGTTTTATGGTGGCCTGGTGCGGACCAAAAACGTGCTGTCGACGATGATGCACAGCTATGTCGCTCTCGCCATCATCGGCGTGCTCTGGGTGGCTGTCGGCTACTCCCTCACCTTCGGCAAAAGCATCCTCGGTGGGTTCATCGGCTGGAATCCCGACTATTTCTTCCTCAGCGGTATCGACTCGACGATCACCGACGGCATTCCTGAGTACATCACGGCGATGTTCCAGGGGAAATTCGCCATCATCACCCCGGCCCTGATCAGCGGCGCCATTGCTGAACGGGTCTACCTGCGCGGCTATTCCATTTTTATCGCGCTCTGGTTCCTGTTCGTTTACTGCCCCCTGTGTCACTGGGTCTGGGCTGCTGACGGCTGGCTTTTCAACTACGGCGCCAACGGCGTCATCGACCTGGCCGGCGGTCTGGTCATCCACGTTTCGGCCGGTGTCAGCGCCCTGGTCGCCGCTATTTACCTCGGCCCGCGTCAGGGTTTCCCCAACAAGCCGATGCACCCCAACAACCTGGTCATGACCATGATGGGCGCCGGCCTGCTGTGGGTCGGCTGGTTCGGATTCAACGCCGGTTCCACCCTGCAGAGCGGCCTTGATACCGCCCGTGCCCTGACCATGACCCAGGTCTCCGCCGCAACCGGCGCTCTGACCTGGCTGATCATCGAAGCCTTCACCTTCCGCAAGGCGACCGCCCTCGGTTTTGTCTCCGGTATCCTCGCCGGCCTGGTTGTCATCACTCCGGCTGCTGCCGTTGTGCAACCGGTTGGTGCGATGATCCTCGGCGCCGCTTCGTCGATGATCTGCTACTATGCGCTGCAGGTGAAGATGAAGCTGGGGTACGACGACAGCCTCGACTGCTTCGGTATCCACGGGGTTGGCAGTGGTCTCGGTGTACTGTTGCTGAGCTTCTTTATTCGTGACAGCTGGATGGCGGATGCCGCCCAGGCGGCCGGCGGAAGCTGGAGCGCTTTCAACCAGCTGGGTGTCCAGCTGGTCGGCATGGGCGCCACCATCGCCCTCGCGGGGATCGTGACCTATGTTCTCTGCGTGGTCATCGAAAAGACCGTCGGTTTCCGTATCGACGCCCAGAGCGAAGTCGAAGGTCTCGACCAGGCGCTGCACGGTGAGAACGGTTACGGCCTGGTCAATTCGTCGTTGAGATAAAAAAGGGAGCCAGGCTGCAGGTTTCAGGCTTCAGGAATTGCGAAAGCCCCGAAGACATTCGGGGCTTTCTTGTTTTGCTCGCTTCGACGGGGTTTGTGTTTTCCGTAGGGGCGTGATTCATCGCGCCCGGATTTGCACATGCCGCGGACACGATGGGCGCGATGAATCACGCCCCTACA
>PKUG01000130.1 GCA_002869665.1 Desulfuromonas sp.
AGGGACGACGTTTCCATTTTGCTATAATTGGCGCATAACTATTGGATATTTCAGGAGAAAAGATATGCGCGGCGAAACGCAAAAGGTGACAGGCTACTTTTACACCCTAATTTCCTCATCTATAAAGTAGCCTGTCCCATTTATGGCTTCCATTAAAATACGTTATACAGCGGCCTATTTAATTATTTAAGAGCGTCCCACTATTCCCTGAAAGATCGCTTGATTTGTCTAATGACATTTCAACTCATATGGACCTGAAGACTCTTTGTAAGTTTCTTTTAGTAGGTATTCAACCATTGAAGTTAATAAATCTGTTCCTTTTATATTTGCTATGTCTAGTGCTTCATTGTAGTTGACTATATTCCAGATATTTACTGATATGTATTTTGACTTAATAAAGCTTAGGTCATTATTTTCAAAATTTGATTTGAGATTGGATATCTTTAAGTTGCTTAGTTGATATATTGTTGGTAGGTCAGGAACTTCGCACTTTCTGCATTTTCTAGAGGTTAATATGTTGTCTTCCCCATTAGAAAGTACAAGTGTTTTTATCTGTAGATTGCCCTGATATAAGCCATTAAACCAATTGCTAGATATATAAATGTACCAATTGTCTTTTTTGTTGGTGATAAAAATGTGCCTATTCTTTTTTCTCAATAATTCATTAATTGATATAATGATTTCATCTATTGAACTTAGCTCGTTTGTCTTTAATTTTTCGTTGTTTTTTCTTTCTTCTCTTTCTTCTCTTTCTTCTTGTCTCTTTTGCAGTAGGTGCTGTACTAGCTTTTTCTCGTGGTCTTCGGGCTCTTTTTCGGATACTTTATACAACACCTTGTCACTGTCTGACTTGTCAATGATTAACGTGTTTTTTTCTTTGTCGAAAATAAGTTCTGTTGTAGTGAAGGTCCCAAGAGATTCCTCCATTGGTGATGTTGTGCGAATTCTAATTCCATCCTCTGTTTTAACCCAACGAACTAGGAGTGAGTAGACTGCTGTACTGAGAAGCCCTCGGCCATCGCCTCTTAGTCCGAGGTTTAGAGTTGAGAAACTTCCCTTTTGATTGCTCCACATGCCAACAAAATTAGGTTCTTGTGATGAGTAGCTAGTGCTTATTAGGAGTAAGTAGATCAGTGTTGAGAGGATAATAGTATTTTTCAACTTGAGCTCCAATTATAGAATGGTATGTAAATATTTAGCTGCCTAACGAGGCTGTAGAAAAACCCTCACCAGAGAGAACTTCTAAACCTCGTGTAGCAGCATCGGGGGCAAACCTGGACATAGGACATTAGACATAGGGGTCGTATCTACACCTTTCGCAAACAAAACAAGCCATCCGTAATTACTAGCGGATGGCTTGTTGGTGTGTGTCATCGATCCCCCCTGAATCTCAGATATCTATGAAAATTCTTACCGGACAAATCTAGCGTGACAATCCACCCTTGTCAAAAGGAAAGCTCCCCTGCCCTTTCGCCTTCATCCTTTTTCCTCTTTTGTGCTATTCTCCGCTCTCTCGAAGAGGTCATTGCATGAGTCGAAAAAAAACCATTCTTGCTGTTGTCGCCGATTCATCCGGCGAAGTTTTTGAACACCCTGATCTGCTGATGGCCGGGATGAACGGGATGAGCGTTCGGCGTCCCGAGATGGATGAACTGATCCCGCTGCCCGAGGGGAGCCGCCTGTTCACCATCCCCGGCACCCCGCCGATCGGTTTCGATCGCCGTACCGGACAGCAGCGCACCCTCGACCGCCTGCCCAAAAGCTGGGGCGGTGGCGCGGTTCAGGCGGTTTCTGCTTTTACCACCCCGGCCTTCACCCGCACCCTGCTGCCGGCCGCCGATTACGGGCGCAAGATTGTCGAACTGACCCTCTGGTCGTACACCGCCGTCGGCTGGTGTGTCGAGGAAGAGCGTTTCTACGTCGCCGCCGTGCGCGTAGACCGCAACCAACAGTGGGAGCCGCGCCATTTCGATGATCGCGTTCTCGAACCGCTGGTACGCAAACGGGTGGCCGAGCAGCCGGAAAACCGCCTGGTCGAGCAGCTCTCCCGCTGCGCCCTCGACTATCACTGCTTCGCCGCCAAGAACATGTTCTTCGGCCGCTGGGAAGCCCCGCTCCCCTGCTCGCCCGCCTGCAACGCCCAGTGCGTCGGCTGTATCTCCCTGCAGGATGAACCCAAGGCCTGCCAGGCCAGCCAGGATCGCTTGAACTTCGTCCCGACGGTTCAGGAACTGTGCGAAGTCGCCGTTCCGCATCTGTCCCACGCCGAAAACGCCATCGTCTCCTTCGGCCAGGGGTGCGAGGGGGACCCGATCCTCCAGGCCGACCGCGTTACCGATGCCGTCCGCGAGATGCGCCGCCAGACGCAGCGCGGCACGATCAACTTCAACTCCAACGCCTCGATCCCTGCCGCCATTGATAAACTGGCCGCCGCCGGGGTCGATTCGATCCGCATCTCGCTCAACTCGGTCCAGGAACGCTTCTACAACGCCTATTACCGCCCGCTGAATTACAAGTTCGCCGATGTTCTGGAATCGGCCCGCCGGGCCAAGGGGAATGGGATGTTCACCATGCTGAACTACCTGGTCTTCCCCGGTATCAGCGACCGCGAAGATGAGATTGAACAGCTCCTCAAACTGATCGACGAGGTTGGCATCGACCTGATCCAGATGCGCAACCTGAGCATCGACCCCCTGCTATACTGGAGCAAAATGGGAGCCGAGGGGGGCGGCATCGGCATGAAGCGGATGCTCGATCGCCTCAAGCGCGAAATTCCGCGCATCCAGTTCGGCTACTTCAACCGAACACGGGAAAACTTTTACCCGGACGGCTATGAAACCGACTGGCCGCTGCCGACGGTCCTGTAACTGACCCAACCTTTCCACCAGGTTTCAGGAGACGATCCGTTTGCGTAAGAACCCATTCATAACACTGACTCTGCTACTCTCGGTCATGGCAGCGCTGCTGCTCGTCCTGTTACTGAATGTTCCGAAAGAGACGCCGCCGGTTCAGGAGCAGATCAGTGAAGAACCGGCTGTTCCGCCGATCAGCGTGCGCGAGAAGAAGCGCCGTTTCAAGGAGCGGGTCGTCCCGGCCGTCGAGCACGTTTATGCCGAGCTCCGGGCCCGCTACGAAGAGGTCGCGCTGGTGGTAGCCGAGGACCCCGAGAGTGATGAGCTGGATGCCTTGCGCCAGAGATTCAAAGCGAAGACCAATGAAGACCTGCTGGCGGCCCTGAAGCCACACCCGAAGAGTATCGCCATCGCCCAGGCGGCGATCGAGAGTTCCTGGGGCACCTCGCGCTTCTTCAAGGAAGCCAATAACGCCTACGGCATCTGGTCATTCAACAAAAACGAGCCGCGGATCGCCGCATCGGACAAGCGGGGAACGAAAACCATCTGGCTGAAGAAATATGAAACTCTCGAAGATTGCGTTCGCGACTACTACCGGATTCTGGCCCGTGGGGCTGCATACAAGGAGTTTCGCACCCTGCGTCTGACCACGAACGATCCTTACCTGTTGGTCAAAAAGCTGACCAATTATTCGGAGATTCGTGAGAAATATGCCAAGGAACTGGCCCAGATCATCCGTTACAACAAGTTCCGGCGCTACGATGACCGTCCTGTTGCTCCGGTCACCGCTGCTACGGAAAGCGGTAATGCAGCACCGGCGCTGGAACCACCGGCCCTGATTTCTTTACCGGCCCTGACAGTGGGAGAGAACAGCGAATCGGCAGCAGCCGAACAGCCTCTCCCCATCACGCAGGAATTGCTGGATATTTTCCCAGCTGCGACGCCACAAACTGACTTTGAAGTGATTTCACGGCTGGAACCGACAGATACTGGTCAGAAAGGATCGCCGCAGACAATGACGGAAGCAGACAAAGAACCTCAAGAAGGGATTGTCCCCAGCGGTCCGGTGACATCCGCTCCGGATGTGAAGACACTGACAAGTGACGTCGTTAAAGAAAAACCCCAGACAGAAGCCGGCAGCAGCACTCCCGCGCATAACACGACAGAACCAGAACAAGACGCACACACGGATGTGATCCGGTAATAACGTTCGCCCTCTCAGCTCGTCACATCACCCGGTGGTGGCGACAAAGCCGTCACGACGCCGGTCGGCGGCCCCCTGCAAATCCCCCGTGACCGCATGCACCCCGCCGAAGAACAGGTTCTTTTCAGCAAACAGAACCGCCGTCCATTCCCGCTCTACCGCTGCAACCACGTCCTCATGAAACCCCGGCTCCAGATAGATCACGTCATTCTCGAAATGGACGCGCTGATTCTGCACCGCCTGTTCGATCGACTGATCGAAACAGAGCATATTGATGACGGTCTGGAGGATGGCGCTGCGAATACGGTTACTCCCCGAACTTCCGAGAACCAGGTGGGGCGCCCCGTTCTTGAGGATGATGGTCGGTGCCATCATTGACGGCAACCGGATACCGGCCGGCCACTGGAAGAAACCGTTCGGGTTCAGATCTTCCTCGCCGAGCATGTTGTTGAGCATGACCCCGGTTCCCGGGATGATCACCCCTGCCCCTTCGCCGTTGGAAGAGGTGCATGAGACGGCATTCCCGTCAGCGTCGGTAATACTGATATGGGTCGTATTCCCCAGGCGGTTGATGGCCTTACCGTAAAGATCGGCGTAACGTGCCAGGGTCGCCGCATCGGGATCGCTGCAACTGCCGTTATCTTTCGCGAAATAACGCCCCAACCCCTCCTTGCGGAATTTCTGGGTGATGCACATCGCCTCGGCCAGATGACCGATATGTGTCAGCGATCCCCACTCGGTTTCGTTCAGCCGACCGCTCAGCAGGTTGAAGGTAAAACGGAGCAGGAAGCCCCCCAGTGACGGCGGCGGCGAGGTGATGACCTCGTACTCCTTGAAAGCGAAGCGGATCGGCTCGGCCCGATTGGTCCGGTAACCCTGCAAGTGTTCGCGGCGCAGCAGTCCACCGTTGACACGGTTGATCGCATCGATAAGTTCGGCAACCTCGCCGGAATAGAACAGCTCCCCCCCTTGACGCCCCAATTCGCTTATAAAATCGCCATACTCGGGATTGGTGAACAGATCGGATTCATTGACCAGGCGATTATCGCGCAGGTACAGGGCCCGGGAGGCTTCACCGGAACGGTAGATCGGCTCCAGCAGGCGCAGGGTGTAGGCCTGGAATGGACTCAGGTGGAAACCGCTACGGGCCAGATCGATCGCCGGCTGCAGCACATCGGCCAGCGGCAAACGCCCCTTCTCGGAGTGGATATCGATCAGGCCACGCACAATCCCCGGCACCGCGATCGAGGCATGACCGACATGAAAGACCTGAACCGCCGAACCAAAATCGACCTCGATAGGGAAGAAATCCTTCTGCTCCACGCCATCAGCCGAAGGGACATCGACAAAGAAATCGTAGAATTCACTCTGCCCCCGGGCATCACTCGACAGGATAAAACCGCCTCCGGCCGGACTGGTCAGGGCTGGCTCTGCGAGATGAGCCGCGAACAGCGCCCCGACGACCGCATCATAGGCATTTCCACCATGTTCCAGGGCCCACAAGCCGGCCTTGGCCGTTCTTTCATCGCCGGCAGCGACGACACCTTTCATCTTCAAACTCCCCAAATCAAATCATCAACAGCCGATCCGGCTGTAGGCAGCGACGTCCGACAGTGATTGCGTTTGTGCATGAATTTCCAGCATCCTGCGCGCCGGGCAGGCCTGCTCCAGAAACCGGCGAATCCGCGGGATCGAGCGTTCCGTCCCCAGTTCGGTAAAAATACCCAGCGCTTCCAGATCGGCCAGCAACTTCAGCCCGGTTTCACGGATGGTCCGGCGGCCACCGGCTGAAACAAAGGGGCCGTCGAGACCATGGCGGACAGCCGCCCATTTATTCTGGGAATTGACCTGCCCGGACAGGTAGCCACTCTTGAAGCGGTCCGCAGCATGGCACAGAGCCTGGAACAATGCGGCAACGGCCTGAATCCGCAACGTATCGTTCACTGCATCACAGGCACGCAACTCAATGGTCCCAAGATCCGGCCGGATACGAACATCCCACCAGACATCGTTATAAGAGGAAATCAGCTCACAACGATGCAAAACCGTAATTAATTCCTCGTACTTCGCGTAGTTCTCGAAATAACCCGGCAACCCGGCCCGTGGCAGGGAACCGAAAATAATGCTGCGGTACGATTTCAGCCCGGTGTTCTCCCCTTCGAAAAAGGGGGAAGACGCCGTCAATGCCAGGAAAACAGCCAGATATTCCGCCGCCAGGTTGCTCGCTTTGACCGCCATCTCACCGTTACGCACGTTCGAATGAATATGCATGCCGCAAATGATGAAGCGCCGCAGGACCACCTGGAGTTCATCAAGAAAAGCATGATAGCGGGGATCATTGACAATCACTGCATCGCGGTGGTTGAGGAAGGGGTGGGTCCCGGCGGCCAGGGCCGTCAACCCGAGCGGTTCCAGGTGCTCCTGAACGCTACGGAAGATATCGCTCAGGAACGCGCCAACCTGCTCGACATGATGCAGCATCGGCGAAACGATCTCTACCATGGAGCGAAAAAGTTCCGGCTTGAAGCAACCGGAATACTCGTTGCCGGCAAGTTGCTCGGTCCCGACCAGGCTGGTCGGAACCATCGTCCTGCTGTCCACCAGTTGGAGTTCTACCTCCACCCCCAGAGTAGCGGACTCAGACTCCTTGAACGGACAATTGATCGCCATAGAACACCCCCGTCTGATATCAGCAACTTACGAAGTATTACTCTAGCATGAGGATGGGGAAAGCGGAAGGATTGACTACTTTGTTGGTGATAGATTGGTTTTTATGTTTACCACTAAGACACTAAGGTCACTAAGTTTAAAACCGCTTCAAAGATTTTTCTTCCAAATCTTTCTTCACGATGACTTTTGCGATAAAACCGGATAAAGACCAATTTTAAAAACCTGATCACATTCAGTTGTTTATCTGATGTTATCCGAACTTATCGAGGACTTTATCTCGAGGCTAATAAAGCTTTTGCCTTTCTTGGTGTCCTTAGTGCCTTAGTGGTGAGATCAAAAAGCCTTAACAGTAAGTCCTACTCCCGTTCCAGGCTGATAATCTGATCCGTCACCTCGGTGAAGGCGACATCGTGACTGATCAGGAACAACTGATCGTACCAGTGCTCGGTCACCTCCTCGCGACCGACGTCGATGGCCCGGAAAGCGTGGGCCAGATTCTCCCGCCGGGTTGCATCGAGGTTGGAGGTCGGCTCGTCGAAAAAGGCGACACGCGCGCCGATGGTCTGCAGCATGGCCAGGCGCAGGGCGACGACGGCACTCATGGTCTGGCCGCCGGAGAGTTGATCATCGACCCGCTCGCGCAACGCGCCATCCTGCATGTCGCGCAACACGATCTGATAGTTGTCACCCCAGGCCAGCTCTTCATCCACTTCGGCGATAATGCGGTAGATGCTGTTGGCGCGCTGACTGATCTCTTCGCGGAAGCGTTCCGAGAGCGAGGCCGACACCTTGTTGAACACCCGGTTACGAAGAAACTTGACCAGCTGCTCCTTCTCCCCCAGGTTTTTGATCTGCTCCTGCTTCGCGGCGATCTCTTCGGCGATTTTTTTCAGCTTGTCGATCTCGGCAACCAGCCGTTTGACCTCGGCTTCCAACCCCTTGACCTGCTGGCCGAGCGCACCGACTTCGCCGGTCAAGGCATCTTTCTGCTGTCGCAGCTCACCGTGGGCCGCAGGATCGTAGTCCCTCTCGGCCCCGGCATGCGCCGCTTTTTTTTCTTCCAGATCACGCTGCAGCTGCGCCAGGTGTTTTTCGAATTTCGCCAGGGCATCCCGACGTTTCTCCAGCTCCCCGGCCTGCTTCAGATTGGCAACATGGAGGTCCCTGGCCTGCTGATGAGCGGCTTTCTCCTGCTCGCAATTTTCGATCTCGTCCTGCACCCCGCTGAACGCTTTGAGCTCTTCTTGCTTCTGCGCCAGGAGCTTTTCTTCCTTGGCTCGACTTTCCCGTAACCCCTCTATGGCAGTAACTTTTTCTGCCAGGGCCTTACGCCGATCAGCAAGTCTGGCCAGTTGTTCATCCACCCCTTTCAGGTGAATAGCGACGTCCCTTATCTGCTCAGCGGCCTGGTTGACACCCTTCTCGTCCTGAGTAAGTTCGACGAGTTGCTTTTCAAGCCCCCGGCGCTCTTCATCCAGCATCTTGAAACGGGCACTGAACACATCCCCCGGTGGGGTTGACGCAAGGTTGAGACAGGGCTCCTGAAAAAACGGACACTGCCCTGCAGCCAGCTTTTCGCTCCCCTCCTCAAGCCCGGAACGCCGCCCTTCAAGCTGACCGAGCAGCGTCCTCTGCGCCTCGATCTGGCGACGAACCTCGGGCAACCGTCCCGCTTGGGCCGACAGCTGCTCATCGACAACCAGCGTCTTACGCTTTTCAACCAGCTGCGCCTCGTCACGATCGAGCTCTTCAGCGGTTGCTTTCAGTGCCTGCTCCTCAGCCTGCAGACGTTCAGCCAAACGGGCGACCCGGGTTCTAATCTCCCCCTCGTCCTTTTCTATCTGCCGCTGTTGTTTGAGCTTCTCACGCAGGGCGGTGAGCCGGGCCTCGGCCTGTTCAAACGCTTCTTTCCCGGCGCGGGTCTCTGCAACAATCTTCTGTGCACTCTCCGCTTCGCTGATCCGCAGCTTCTGCTGACCGATCATCTCGTTACCGTTACGAATCCGCTCTTCGAAGCCGGCGACCTCATTTGCCAGCGTTTTCAGAGCCTGTTCCTGCTGATCCGCTGTAACAAGAGCTGACTGAACTGACTGTAACTGCTGCTGACGAGCAACATGGGTAGCCTGCGCCTGATCATGGTCGCTCCGCGCCTGCTTAAACGCCACTTTCTTTTCCGGCAGCTCTGCCACCTGATCCCTGAGCGGGCCGATTGCGCCTTCAAGAACATCGATCCGGTTTTTGATCGCCTTGAGCAGTCCGTTGGTTTCGCTGAACGTTTTGCGCCAGGAATCGATTCCGAGAATTTCGTCGAACTTGTTACGCCGGGTCGTCGGTCGTTTTTCGACAAAAGGACCGAGAAACTCGTTCTGGAAGGGGCCGATGACCAGCTCGAACTGTTCTGACAAAGAGCGGCCGTTATCCAGCCCCAGCAGCTCCTTCAGCCGCGCTTCGGTCTCCTTGATATCCTTATGCTCCTCAACCTCGTACGCGCCTGCCATCTCCCTGGCCAGCAGCCATTTTGCCGGGGTCCCGACCGTCCGTGTCACCCGGTAGCACACGCCATCGATTTCGATAACAACGGCAATCTCCCCCCGCTTCGCTCCGATGCTGACAAAACGGTCGACATTACCGACAAAGCTCTGGGCATCGACTCCGAACAACGCATAGCCGATCGCCTCGAAAACCGTACTCTTTCCAATCCCGTTCGGCCCGGAAAGCACGTTGATCCCCGGCGAAAAGCTCAACATGGTGTCACGGTGAGATTTGATGTTTTTCAGTTGAATGGAACGGATTTGCATAATATTTGATACCTGTTTTTACCACTAAGGCACTAAGGACACTAAGAAAATCACAAGCTCAAACGTTTGATGCCGTCTTTGAGCAATACCGTATTGAAATTGATCAGCAGACCGGTTTTCAGGCCGGCTAATTTCAGATAAGTTAGCAGTTGTGCCTCATGGATTGGCTGGATTCTTTCAACACATTTAAGTTCGAGCAGGACTCCGCCAGCAACCAGATCAAGACGATAGCCCGCGTCGAGAGGTTGCCCTTTGTATGTAACCGGCAGAGCTTTTTGCCTTTCGTAGGCGATGTCCCGTATTGTCAGTTCACGGCACAGGCATTCTTCATAAATCGATTCCAGCAGGCCCGGCCCCAGTTCCCTGTGAACATCCAAAGCCGCAGCAATAATCTCATACGTACCATCAACACGATACGCGCTTTCCATAACTATCCCCTCCTGCATAACCTTAGTGCCCTTAGTGCCTTAGTGGTTCAACAGACTTTCAGCTCAGTAAAGCCAACAGATCATCCCCATCGACATCCCCTTTCTGTACGGCATCGCGCAGCAGCAGGGAGAGTTTCACCAGTTCAGCTTCACGCCCCTGGTAATCACTGGCAGAAGTGACGAGGTCATGGAGGACGCCTTTTTCGATCTCGGCGAGGCTCTTCTTGCTCCCTTCGCTTTCACCTGAAGTGCTGACCAGCGATAGATGGTTTTTGATCTCGACATGCAACGGCGCGGCAAGTTCGTCGAGTACCATGCGCAGCCGTTCGCGCCCCAACTCAAAGGGGTGAAAGGCGACTTTGCCGGTCAGTTTCAATTCCAACAAGGGTTGCCGCTCGTCCTGCGGCAACAACCCTTTGACCTGCTCTGTGAAAAGGGCCAGTGCCGCGTCGGCATTTTCGGCACCATTCAGGTCGATATTGGCAACAACCATCGGCCGCGGACTGGTGGTCCGAAACTCGGCATTAAACTCCCCGCCATCCGCCGTCACCAGGTAATACCCCTTGTCGTATTTTTGCTCACCAAAGTTGACCCGTTCCGGCGAACCGGGGTTGTAGGCGTAGGGTTTCCCCTCCGGGGTCTCGACGACATACGGCTTATGCCCATGACCAAGGGCGACATAGCCGAAGGTCTCGGCCAGAGGCTGCGCTTCTTCCGGCTTCATGTTGCCGATCTCGACCGGCGAAAAGGTCCAGATCCCGACATGAAACAGGAGCAGGTTGTTCTCCGTCGTTACCGCTTCACAGATACGCTCGACGTGGCTGCCGGCCAGGGCGCCAATGTAACCGAGGCCGTAGATATTGACGTCGCCGATCCGGACATGCCCGCCCATCCCGGCGTCCTCATCAAAAGGCTCGAAGCGGTAGCCCCCCTCTTCCGTCCGTTCCGGCCGCAGCAGGCGGATGTACCCCATCTGCGACAACGCCTCCATCCAGGAGATGCTGTCACGCCGGTGGATCCAGTCGTGATTCCCTTCGATAGCAATGCAGGGAATCCCGGCATCCTTGAGCGGCTGCAGGGTTTCGATGGTTCGAGCAAAGGTACGCGGCAGAATCTGCCCGACATGGAACAGGTCGCCACCGATCAGCAGCGCATCGATCTGCTCGGTGATGGCAGTGTTGACGATGTCATCCAGGCAGGCAAAGAAATCGCCATAGCGTTGCGCTTCTCCGGGAGAGTTGCGGTAGGTCTTGCCGAGGTGGATATCTGAGGTATGGATGAATTTCATGATTACTTTCGCGCGTTCGAATAGTATCAGCTTAAACTTGGGCCAACTTCAGCAGCGTGGCAACGTTCCTGGCCGTTCGCTGAACATTTTCGGAGGCATTGGCCAGGGCATCGGCCAGCGTGCAAGGCCCGCTGACAACACTGAATAGTGCCTGAATTCCGTGGTCATAGACCGCCTCGCTACCGGCGCCCAGGCTTCCGGCCAGGGCAACAGCCGGAACACCCTGCTCGGCTGCCAGGCGAGCAACGCCGATGGGAACTTTACCGCCCAGACTCTGCCCATCGATCCGCCCTTCACCTGTTATGACCAGATCGGCCTCGGCCAGAAGCTCCTTCAACCGGAGCGCATCCATGACAATCCCGACGCCCGGCCGCAGATCGGCATTCAAAAATGCCAGCAGGGCATACCCGAGGCCGCCGGCGGCTCCTGCACCCGGATAATTCGCCGTGTCACGGCCCAATACGCGTGTCGCCCGTTCGGCAAAGTGAGCAAGGTTCTTGTCCAGCTGCGCCACCATCTCGGGAGTCGCCCCTTTCTGCGGACCGAACACCGCCGAAGCGCCCCGCGCCCCGGTGAGCGGGTTATCGACGTCGCATGCCACTTCAATGGTGCACTCTTTCAGTCGCGGATCCAGTTCCCCGATATCGATATGCTCCAGGCCCGCCAACGCTCCGCCACCCGGCGCAAGCTCTTCCCCCCCGGCAGTGAAAAACCTGGCGCCAAGCGCCTGCAGCATTCCTGCTCCGGCATCATTGGTCGCACTTCCCCCCAAACCGATGATCAGATTACGCAGGCCGTCATCAAGAGCCCGCCGGATCAACTCCCCGGTCCCGTAACTGCTCGTCAGCAACGGGTTCCGCAGGTCGGGAGCTAACAGCGCCAGTCCGCTGGCAGCGGCCATCTCGATCACGGCGGTCCGGCCATCGCCACAGACACCGTAAAAAGCATCAACTGCAGCTCCGAGCGGACCGCTGACCCGGGCATGACGCACTTCACCCCCGGTAGCGGCCACGAGCGCTGCAACGGTCCCCTCGCCGCCATCAGCCATTGGCCGTAAATAGTATTCGGCCGTGGGGAAAACCTCTTTGAACCCGTTCTCGATCTGCCGGGCAATCTCTGCAGCGGAGAGACTTTCTTTGAAAGAATCGGGGGCTATGACAATCTTCATTCATGAGCTCCTTGATGGATTGAGTATGCGATTTCATTGTAGAAGGAGCGTCGCCTGCCGACAACAGCAAACAGGAGTTCAGGGTCTTTTAGAATCGGGTTAGACTGGGGTTGGACCTTGGCTGGAGCGTGAGAAACAGCTATTCTGTCTGTTCACCCACTTTTGCATTAACCCTCTGCCGCCTTCGGCAGCAAGAGACCACCGGCAACACCAGGAGCACAAATTCATGTTTCGCAGTACTAAGATCGTCGCCACCGTCGGTCCCGCCAGCACCAGTGAGAAAATGCTGGACCGCCTGCTGCAGGCCGGCGTTGATGTATTTCGTCTGAACTTTTCTCACGGCGAGCTGGCCGATAAAGCAGCCACAATCGCCACGATCCGCGAACTGTCGCGGCGTCATCGCAAAGCGGTGGCGATTCTCGGCGACCTGCAGGGCCCGAAGATTCGGACCGGAAAGATGAAGGAGGGGGCGCTGGAACTTGTCGAGGGGAGCGATGTCACGATCACCACCCGTGACGTTCTAGGCGAAGGGGCACTCTTCTCAACCATCTACCAGGAGTTACCGCACGACGTTCAGCCGGGCGACCAGATCCTGCTTGATGATGGTTTGCTTGAGCTGAAAGTGACCGCCGTCGCCGGCAGCGACGTAACCTGCCGAGTCATCACCGGCGGACGACTCAAGGATCGTAAAGGGATCAACCTCCCCGGGGTAGCGGTCTCAGCCCCGGCCCTGACCGAAAAGGACCGTGAAGATCTCGACTTCTGCATCGCCCAGGAACTCGATTATGTCGCCCTCTCTTTTGTCAGACGCAGCGCCGATGTCACAATCCTGCGCGAGCTGATCGATCAGCAACAATCGGGAATCAGAATCATCTCCAAGATCGAGAAACCGGAGGCGGTTGAAAGCTTCGCGGAGATCCTTGAATTGAGCGATGGGATCATGGTCGCCCGCGGTGATCTGGGCGTTGAAATCAGTGCGGAAAAGGTGCCGTTGATCCAGAAGAAGATCATCCGTGAATGTAACAAGGCGGGCAAACCGGTCATCACTGCAACCCAGATGCTTGAAAGCATGATCGGCAACCCGCGACCGACGCGGGCGGAGACCTCGGATGTCGCCAACGCCATTCTCGACGGAACTGACGCCATTATGCTTTCGGGGGAAACGGCGGCCGGGAAGTATCCCGTTGAGGCGGTAGAGGTCATGGCCAAGGTGGCCCTTGATGTCGAACGAGACATGCATTATGCAGAGTCCCCGGTTCGCCTGCGCCATGGCGCCAACGGCGAGACCGACATGACGGAAGCGATCGGCCTCGGTGCTTGCCGGATCGCCGACGCGATCGGGGCCAAGGCGATCCTGGCGTTTACCCAGACCGGCCATACCGCTGCGCTGGTCACCAAGTACCGCCCTGGGATTCCGATCTACGCGGTCACCCCATCACACTTCGTGCGCCGCAGAATGGCGCTCTATGCCGGGGTACGCTCGATCCGTGTCGACATCGAAGGGACCACGGAAGCCCAGATCAGTTCGGTCGAAAAGGCGGTCCTCGAAGCCGGGGTGCTGCAGGGGGGCGATATCGCCGTCATCACCATGGGCAGCCCGCTCTCCGACCCCGGCACGACCAACCTGATCAAGGTTCATCGTCTGAGTGAGAAATGAGCTGCTCAGCGCTGACGTAAACGACAACCGGCCACCGGGGTATTACCCCTCCCCGGCGGCTTTTTCTTCCGCGGCCAGCCGCTGTAATTCCTCCAGAATCCTGACCATCGCCAGGGTATCCATTCGGCAGTAAGCGAGCAGATCCGTTCGCAGCTTTTCCAACACCTCACCCACCTCAAGGCTGCACATCTCGTGGTAGGCCGCCATCGCTGCGTTGCCATCGGCAACCGTCATCCCGGCATAGGACAAGTCGGGCACCAGCGCCGGCAACACTTTTTTGATCGAATAAGATCCGTTCATCTGCCAGCGGTAGACATCACGACGACGGAAAGGAACCATCAGGTCGCGAATATTCTCGATGCGCCGGGTCAACTCTGCGGCAAGATCGGGAAAAAGCTCCGCAAGGTCGGTCAGCACCCGCTTTTCAAAGGCCTGATTGTAAGTGAGCACGCAGGCATCTGCCGGGATTGCGGCGAGTAACTGTTCGGCCAGTTCGCGGCGTGGATCGACATGCGGCGCTGCGAGAAATTCAAAATGTTCCGCGCATCCCCCTGCCACTGACTGACGGTGGATAGAAAACTGAAAAGGAATCTGCTGATAGGGGCGCGTGTCATCAAAAGGCGGAATCGGCGCGCTGAAGGTTTCGAAATCGAGATGGCAGAGCGGATACCAGAGTTCGGCAAGAAAATCCTCCAGCCCCGACAGATTGACCGAATCCTCGTGATTGAGAAGCGCCTCGACCTGCTGACGCTGCTTGGTGTTCAACTCGTCAAGAGGAATCTCGTCATAATGGAGAATGCCACGCCGGTACAATGCGAACTTGTCGATCCCTCTGCCGCTGAGATCGAAGATTGATTGTTCCGGAATGTGCCGCCAGCACCAGGGAATGAAATCGCATTCGTAAGGATCATTGCACCAGGGACCGATGCTGTTCCGCGGTTCATTGTTTTCGCGCAGGGTCTCGCGCAAATGGTTCACGATCTCCGGCATCCCCTGCTGACGCGCGGCAACCTTGGCGCTGATCTCTTCGCTGTGAAACAACTGTTGAACATCAATCTCTCCCTGGCGAAGGTAGCTGTTGTCAATATGCACAAGAAAGGAGCGGGAGATCGACAGACCACAGCCGGTCAGGACATAATGCTGAACGGCAACATAGTCCAGGTTGACGTCCTTGACCGAGGTTCCCATTTTCACTTCGTGAATCTGCCAGGAATCGCCGTCACGAACGAGGATATCGACCTTGACGAAGATGGCGGAAAAGGAGAAAGACGCTTCGTAGATGACCGGTGCCCCCTGGTCGATCAGTTCACGGGTACGGGCCAGTTGCGCGGGCACGGTCAGCCCCTCATAGGGGACTTCGATTCCGCCGGGGAAAAGCTGCTGAGCGAGCTGCCCAACCTCCGTTCCAGCCCGGAATTTCGCATCGCGCTCCGGTTGTGGAGGAAAGTCAAACTCGGGTGGGTTGCGGGTCAGCCACAAAGCCCGTGGGCATTGCAGCCCTTTCAAAATCAGCGATTTGCTGAGTCCGCTGCTCGTTGACTTGCGCATACTCCCTCCTCTTCATAAATCGGACCGCAACCACTTCAGCTACAGGTTTGCCCGCTTCCATTCAGCAACGAAGGTGTCTGCCTCTACCATGAAGTCCCCAAAATCTTCCTCCAGCTCACTGCGCAAACGTTCAAGTTCAGCAAACCCGGCCGCCAGGGGAAACTTGTGAGCGATCCGCTCTTCCAACCGCGTCAGCACCCGGGCGATGATTTCCGGCCGCCGGTAGGAAGTCAGCCAATCGTACTCGACCATACGCGGCAACTGACGCTGCAACTCCGGCACAAGATGATCATGACAGGATTGTAACCCGCGATAGACACTGCTGGAAAATTCACTCAGCGGTTGATGGTGATAGGAATCCCAACGCAGGGCAAGAAAATGATCGTAGAAGACATCGACGAGTACGCTGCGGGCATAACGCAGCCCCGGATCAAGCCGGCGCCGACTGGTCTGAAAGGCTTTACTGTGACGGGTGAAGGCATCGATCTGTCGATGCAGTTTGAGATGCCGGACAAGGTCATCCGGCAAACCGGTGAAATCCGAACCTTTGACGAAGTCCCCCATCAGCGACCCCGACCAGGCCAGGGGGAACGGTTCGGAAAAGTAGAGATGAGCCAGGTAATTCACAGTCGTCGGGGGTTACTCGCTCTGGCCGACCAGCTTGACAAAAATGGCGAGAGTCGTTTTGTCCTGGTCATCTGCCGCGACCAGACGTTCAAGCAACGCCACCATCTGATCCTGACGTTCATTGCGCAGGAAACGCCGGACGAGAAGATCGAGACGGTACTCGGCATCCTTGGCCCCGTCGACCAGCAGGCCGTAATGATACTCGGCGGCTTCCCACTCTTTACGCAATGCATAAAGGCAGATCAGGCCGACACGGCTGAACGGATCGTCACCGAAAGTCAGGCTCTTGATGTAGGCCTGTTCTGCAGCGTCAATCCGCCCGACATGACAATAAGCATCGCCCATCCGTACATGCAGGGCCTGGGTCCCTTCCGACTCTTCGAGAATCCGCTCCCAGATATCGAGCGCTTTCTCATATTCACGCGACCAGCGGTAACAGTTGCCGAGGCCATAGAGAGCGTAGGGATTACGTGGATCAACAGCAAGGGCCTTGGCGAAGCAGCGCTGTGCCCGATCAAAATCGGAGATGCGCCAGCAGAGCTTGCCGACGATGGTGAGGATATGAAGGTCGTTTTCGTTAAAACGCAGAACCTTTTCGTAGGTACGGATCGCCTCCGCATCCTTGCCGAGACGATGTTGCAGGTCGGCCAGTCCGGTCAGAGCAAAACGGTCACGCGGTGCAATGGCCAGGATCTGTTTGTAAACCCGCTCGGCTTTCTCGTATTGCTGCAGGACTTTGAGACTGTCCGCAATGCGGGTCATGACGTGCTTGTCCTTCGGTCGCAGCGCCAGGTAGCTCTCCCAGAGCTTGATCGCCTCCTGATGTCGGGTCAGCTTCTTGCAGACATCCCCGAGACCACGCAGGGCAAACAGGTTCTCTTTGTCAACCGCCAGCAACGCCCGATAGCAACGTTCCGCTTCCGGGAAATCGCCGCTCTCGCGACAGGCATCCCCCATTCCCGAGAGCAGGTAGGGGTTGTCCGGCTCGATCTCCAGTCCGGCCAGGAAAAGCTCCTTGGCCTCTGCGTACTGGCGCTCGCGCAAACACTGACGCGCCTGCTTGGAGAGGTCGATCACGGAATGGCGCGTTTCCTCACCGGAGCGCGGGCTTTCCTGGGCATTAGATTTCATTGATATGTCCACTTGTGTATTTGTCCCGGCAGCATAAACGGAGAAAGCCTCTTCGTCAGTTTATACCATAAAATCAGATTATTTCTTCTGTTCCTGCTGCCCGTAACTGCCGAACTTGTCCATCACGGCACTCATTTGCTCAGCGGTAACAAGGACCGGCTCCCCTATTGACCTGGCCTGGTAGTAAATCCGCGCGACAAGTTCGATCTCTTCAGCTGCATCAAAAGCACTCTTCAGATCACTGCCGACCGTAATCAACCCGTGATTCGCCAGCAGCACCGCGTTGTAATTACCGATACCAGCGACCACATTGGCTGCCAATTCGGCGGTTCCGAAGGTCGCATAGTCGGCCAAAGGCACCTTGTCCCCCGAATACGCCACCAGGTAATGGACCGCCGGGATCTCCCAGCGCAGGCAGGCCATAGTTGTCGCGTACACCGAATGGGTGTGGACAACGGATCGAATCTCAGGACGTGCAGCGTATAAGGCGAGATGAAAGTTGAGTTCGCTTGAAGGCTTCAGCTCCCCCTCGACACGCTTGCCGTTACGATCGACAATGACGATATCCGCGGTTTGGACATCCTCGTAAGGAACACCGCTCGGGCTGATAGCGACCAGTCCCGTTTGCGGATCGAAGATACTGAGGTTGCCGCCGCTACCGGTCGTCAAACCGGAACTGAGCATCTTTTTCCCGAAAGCGACGATCTGGCGCCGCTGCTCTGTCAGCATCATGTTCGCAAACCGCTAATTGATCTCACTGGGCGCAGCCTGCTCGTTGCCGGCAAGTCCGGCGACACGGGCACGCAGATCCTGGCGTTCAAGCTGGGCCAGCAGCGGAGTCATCAGTTGCTGAAACTCAGCCGCATGTTCAGTGCTGACTGCAGCCGCGGCCGGAGCCTTGAGTTTCAGAGGATTGATCGGGCTGCCATAGCGTTTCATACGAAAATCGAGATGCGGTCCGGTCGACATTCCTGAACTGCCGACGTAACCAATCACCTGTCCCTGGCTGACCCGCGCTCCTTTCTTGATCCCGCGGGCAAACCCCTTGAGGTGCAGGTACATGCTCGAATAACCGTTACTGTGAGTCACTTCCAGATAGTTACCGTTGCCGCTGGCATAGCCTTTACGGGTAACGGTCCCGTCCCCCACCGTCTTGACCGGGGTACCGACAGGGGCGGCATAGTCGATCGCCGGATGCGGTTTGACGGTTTTGGTCACCGGATGCAGGCGACGCATACTGTAACCGGAGGAGATACGGGTAAAGGAGAGCGGCGCCTTGAGAAAGGCCTTGCGCATATTCTCCCCGTTCTCATTATAAAAGGACGCCTTCTGCTCACCATCGGCAAAACGGAAGGCCTTGAAAGAGCGCCCCTGGTTGACGAATTCCGCCGCCAGAATATCACCGTAACCGGCCAGTTCCCCTTTACGGAAGCGCTTCTCAACCAGCGCCTGGAAGCTGTCACCGACACGCAGATCGAGGATGAAATTGATGTCCCAGCCAAAGATATCCGCCAGCGCGATAGCCAGCTCCGGCTCTTCTCCACTGCTGGTGACGGCATCAAAAAGGCTGCTGGTTATCTCACCACGGACCTGTTCAACGACGATATCGTAATGGATCGGCTTCCGCTCCATGTCGATCTGCTCGCCGTTCCGGCTGATCAGCAATTCCTCTTCGCTATCGATTTCGTAAATGAACGCCGAAAAAATGCCGTCAACGGTCTGAATACGGTAAGGATGCCCGGCACAGATCCGGGTAAAGGGGAAAATATCGCGACTACGCTTGTTGAGTTCGAGAATTTCACCGGGAGAAAAGTAGTCACCGAGCAATGCGGTCATTGAAGACCCGGCCGGAACGACAGCGGCCAGTTCTTCAGGTGCTGGCTGTGGAGGAGCAGAAATTTCGGCCTGGAACGGAGCCACCCGGGCTTCCAACTCCGGATTGGAACCGGCATTGGTCAACAACAGGGCCAATCCGGCCAACAGTACGAAAACGCCGAGCAGAATGGCGTGCAGTGTCCGGAAGCCGGATGCACTACGTTCGGCACTGTCGTGCGGTTGCTGATATCCGTTAGTCAAAGAGTCCACCTATTGGCAAAAACGATAGTCTTGCAAAAATAAATTGGTAAATTGTAACAGTTTTAACTTTTACCTGTCCAGCAAAGCTTTCAGCCTTCCACTCTTGCCGACAGGCGCCAATCGGGATAACATATTTTTTCCTTCAAGAAATGAGGCAGAGATAAAGATGATTAATGAACAGCGCATCTGCAACGAGTTCGCCCGCCAGGCCGCGATTGACAGCCCCTCCTACAAGGAAGCGGACATGGCCGCCTATCTGACAGGACGCTTCGAAGAACTTGGTGGCTCGGTTGAATTCGATACAGTCGGGGCCAAAATCGGCAGCAACAGCAACAATATGCTTGTCCGCTTTGCAGGAACAAAAGCTGGTGAGCCGCTGCTGCTGGCTGTCCACATGGACACGGTCGGTCCAGCGGAAAACGTTCAGCCGGTTCTCAAGGACGGAATTTTCACCAGCGCCGGGGACACCGTACTCGGCGGCGATGACAAGGCCGGGATCGCTGCGATCATCGAGGCGCTGGAGGTTTTGAAAGAACAGAACATCGAGCACGTCCCCCTCGAGATCGTCGTGACCATCTGTGAGGAAAAGGGGCTGCTTGGTGCCAAGGCTCTCGACTGTTCCCGCTTCAAAGCCCGCCACGGCATCGCCCTCGACACCACCGGTACCGATATCGTCATCAACCGGGCGCCGGCGGCCAACCATCTGGTTATCGACATCTTCGGCCTGGAAGCCCATGCCGGGGTCTGCCCCGAGCAGGGGATTTCGGCAATCCAGATCGCCGGCCGTGCCCTGGCCCGTATGCCCCTTGGACGTATCGATGAGGAGACGACCGCCAATATCGGCACCATCCACGGCGGCAACGCCACCAATATCGTTCCCAACCGCGTGAGCCTGCGCGGCGAGGCCCGCAGTCACGATCCGAACAAATTGCGCGAAGTGACGGAACTGATCGTCAGCGCTGTCGAAGAAGGGGGTGACAAGGCCTTAGTCGTCGTCAAGGGGGAGACACGGCGAGCCTCGATGGCTCTGGAGCTAACAGAAGAGTTCCCGGCCATGTGTGTGCCGGAGGATGCCCCGATCGTCCAGCTTATCCGTGAAGCGGGCGAAGCGCTTGGCCGCCCACAGGAGATCCGTGCCGCCGGGGGCGGTTCGGACGCGAATATCTTCAACGGCAACGGCATCGCCATGGTTATCATGGCCACCGGCATGGATCGGGTTCACACCATCAACGAGCAGCTTGCCGTCGTCGACCTGGTCAAAACTGCCGGCCTGCTGGTCGAAACCATCCGCAGGGCATAAACCGATGAGAATCAGTCCCCGTATCGACAGGATCCAGGCACCGCCGATCACCGAAGTTAAAAGCTGGATTGCCGGGCGCAGTTTCCCCGCCGACAAGCCTCTGATCGATCTTTGCCAGGCCGTTCCCAGCTACCCTCCGCCGGAGGAGCTGGCAGCCTATCTCAAAACAACTCTGGACGACCCGCTGACCTACAAGTACAGCCCTGACGAAGGGATCCCCGAGGTGCGGAACGAGGTCTGCGCCTTGTACGGCCGCCATTACGGTGGTATCTGCGAGCCGGCACAACTGTGCCTGACCATTGGGGCGAGCCAGGCATTCTGGCTGGCGATGGCCTGTCTGTGCGAACCGGGCGATGAAGTGATCGTCCAGCTGCCGGCCTACTTCGATCACCCCATGGGACTTGCAGCCCTCGGTGTCCGTCCGGTCTTCGCCCCCTTCTCTGCGGCGGATCGCGGCCTGCCTGATCTCGACACGCTTGAAGCCCTGATCACGCCGAAAACCAAAGCGCTGCTACTGGTTACCCCGAGCAACCCGACCGGGGCGGTCATTCCGCCGCAACAGGCCGAGGCACTCTTCGACCTGGCCCAGCGACATGGGATCGCCCTGGTCCTCGACGAGACCTACAACACTTTTATCGGCGCGCGCCCGCACCGTCTCTTTGAACGCGACAACTGGGCGGATCATTTCGTCCACATCGCCTCATTCGGCAAGACCTTCGCCCTGACCGGGTTACGTTGCGGCGCGCTGATGGCTGACCGCCGGCTGATCGAACAGGCCCTCAAGATCCAGGACAGCATGGTTGTCTGTCAACCGCGGGTCACTCAACTGGCCCTGGCATACGGCTGTCGCCACCTCGACGACTGGGTCGCCGCCAATGCCCGCATGATGAACACGCGACATGCCGCATTCAAGGAACAGTTCAATGCGGCCGGTCTCGATTTCGAATTGACGGCAAGCGGATCGTTTTTTGCCTGGGTGAAGCACCCCTGGCCGGATATGACCGGACGGCAGGCCGCAAAAAGGTTGGCCGATGATGCCAACCTGATCTGCCTGCCGGGTGAGACCTTCGGCCCCGGACTGGACGGCTATCTCCGCCTGGCGCTCGGAAATATCGTGATGGAAGAGATCCCGGAAGCGGTCACCAGGTTCCGGGATCTCTAACTCTGTCTTTGCCAACCCCGCGGCGAGCGCAAGGCCACCGCGTAAAAATCTCAGCCCTTCTTCTCGACCGGAATGAGATGAACATCCTGTTGTGGGAAGGGAATGGTGATGCGGGCTTCGGCCAACGCCTTGTGAACCGCCAGATTAACGCGATAGAGGGTCTGGTAATACTTCTGGGTCGGTACCCAGTAACGCAGCCCGATATTGATCGCCGAATCGCCGAACTCTTCGATCCCGACCTGTGGTGCCGGATCACCACTGATCTCTTCAAAGCTCGCCAGCACCTGTTGCAGAACGTCAATTGCCCGTTCCGGGTCATCCGCGTAAGAGATCCCGACAGTCGTTTCGACGATCCTGTTTTCAAAAGAATTCCTGATAATTTCACCGACGATATGCTTGTTGGGGATGGTCAATTCCTCACCGTCCTCGGTAACCAGAACCGTCGCCGCGAGGCGGATGACCTCGACCACGCCGCTCACCCCCTGAACGGTGATCGTGTTACCGACAACGAAGGGACGGGTCAGAATCAGGGTCAGGCCGGCACCGTAGTTGGACAAGGGACCCTGAATAGCAAAACTGCTACCGAAAGCCAGGGCACCGAGGGCGGCGATGAAAGGAGCGATGGAAATGCCGAACTTGCCGATGGCAATGATAATGACAAACATCATCACCATCAGCTTGGTGGAACTGGCGAAGAAGCGTGCCAGGGTGACATCGATATCACGCTTTTCACAGACGCGCAGAACCAGACGCGACAACCAGCCTGAGAGCTTCAGACCGATCACCAGGATAATCAGCGCACCGAT
>PKUG01000034.1 GCA_002869665.1 Desulfuromonas sp.
GCTCCAATATCGGACGTCTTATGGGCAGAACGTCCTGACCCACTCGATAGAAATGGCTTTTCTCTGTGGCATGATGGCGGCCGAACTCGGCGTCAACGTCAAACAGGCTAAGCGGGCAGCTTTGCTGCATGATATCGGCAAGGCGGTCAGCCACGAACTGGAAGGTTCCCATGCCGTCAATGGCGGGGAACTGGCACGTAAATACGGCGAGTCGCCCAAGATCGTGCACGCGATCTCTGCTCACCACGAAGACGAAAAACCGGAAACTGTGCTGGCCATCCTGGTTCAGGCGTCCGACGCTCTGTCCGGTGCCCGTCCCGGCGCGCGACGGGAGACGCTTGAAACTTACGTCAAGCGCCTGCGTGACCTTGAGCAGATCGGCAACTCCTTCAATGGTGTCACCGGATGCTTCGCTATTCAGGCGGGTCGCGAGATCCGGGTCATGGTCGCCAGCGAAGACGTCTCTGATGAGTGTGCCCATATTCTGGCAAAAGATATCGCTGTCAAAATCGAGCAGGAGATGACTTATCCCGGCCAGATCCGGGTCAACGTCATTCGCGAGACCCGCGCAGTCGAATACGCGAAATAGTTTTCAGACATTAATAAACCCGCACATCAGGACCCGATGGATCTGGCAATGCCTGGCTCACGGGTCCTGATTGCATGTCCGGAGTTTAAAAAGTGAAGCTGCTGTTTATTGGTGATATCGTTGGCCGTGCCGGTCGCCAGATCCTTGTCGAACAGTTGGATCGTCTGGTTGACAAATATTACATCGATCTGGTTGTTGCCAATGGCGAGAATGCAGCGGCCGGCTACGGGTTGACGGCGAGTGTTCTGAAAGAGCTTTACTCTGCCGGCGTGCATGTTGTGACCAGCGGTAATCATATCTGGGACAAGAAAGAGATTCTGCCGCTTCTCGATCGGGACCCCCGCCTGCTGCGTCCGGCGAATTATCCGTCCGGTTTACCCGGGCACGGAACCGGCATCTTTGAAACTCCTGGTGGGGTCAAGGTTGGTGTGCTCAACCTCGAGGGGCGCGTGTTCATGAAAAACCTCGAGTGCCCATTCCGTATGGCTGACAGCTTGGTCGAGGAGTTGAAACAGGAGACGAATGTTATCTTCGTCGATTTTCATGCCGAGGCCACGAGCGAAAAGCAAGCACTGGGTTTTTATCTGGATGGACGGGTTTCGGCAGTGGTCGGGACCCACACCCATGTCCAGACCGCAGATGAACGAATTCTGGCCCAGGGGACAGGGTATCTGACCGACGTTGGTATGTCGGGAAGTCAGGATGCCATTATCGGTAACCAAAAGGAGCCCGCTCTGGAGCGGTTTCTGACCCAACTTCCCGTGCGTCTGGAGGCCGCCAAGAAAGATCCGTTGCTTTGTGCGGTGCTGCTGACCATCAATGAGGAAACGGGCCGCTGTGAGGCGATTGAGCGGATTCAGGCCGCCTCCTGACAGTTGTGCTGGTGAATGAATAGTTGAAGCGTCTTTTTCGGTTGCCGGTGCTGCCGAGGGATGACTGTGCTAACCCGAACCACGGAATAGAAAAAGTACTGATATGAACTTCGTTGAAGAATTGACCTGGCGCGGCATGATTCACGACATCATGCCTGGGACGGAAGAACAGTTGCAGAAAGAAATGACGTCGGCCTATGTCGGGATCGACCCGACTGCGGACTCTCTGCATATCGGCCACTTGGTCAGCGTCATGATGCTCAAGCATCTGCAGCTCTCTGGTCACAAGCCGATCGCCTTGGTCGGTGGAGCGACAGGAATGATAGGCGATCCATCGGGGAAATCCGCCGAGCGCAATCTGCTCGATGAGCCGACGTTGCGTTACAACGAGGAGTGCCTCAAAAAGCAGTTGGCAAGGTTCCTCGATTTCGAGTCGGATGCTCCCAATGCTGCAGAATTGGTCAATAACTATGACTGGATGAAGGATTTTACCTTCCTCGAGTTTATCCGGGATATTGGCAAGCACATTACCGTCAACTACATGATGGCCAAGGACAGTGTCAAAAAACGCCTGGGAGAAGAGTCGAAGATGGGGCTCTCCTTCACTGAATTTACCTACCAGCTGGTCCAGGGGACCGATTTTCTCCATCTCTACCGCGAGAAGAACTGCAAATTACAGATGGGCGGGTCTGATCAGTGGGGGAATATTACCACCGGAACCGAGCTGATTCGGCGCAAGGAGGGCGGGGAGGCCTTTGCCCTGACCTGCCCGCTCATTACCAAGGCTGACGGTGGCAAGTTCGGTAAGACGGAGAGTGGCAATGTCTGGCTTGATTCGAAATTGACCACGCCTTACAAATTTTATCAGTTCTGGCTCAACGTCTCCGACGCCGATGCTGAGAAGTACATCAAGATTTTTACCCTGCTGAATCGTGAGGAGATCGCTGAGCTTGTTCGGGATCAAGAGGCTGCGCCGCATTTACGTGCATTACAGAAGCGGTGGGCCCGGGAAGTGACCTGTATGGTTCATGGCGCGGACGAATATGACAAGGCCGTTGAGGCTTCGGAAATTCTGTTCGGCAGGGCAACGGCAGAGAGTCTGGCAAAGTTGGACAAAGAAACATTCCTGTCGGTCTTTGAGGGAGTGCCGACTTTTGAGATTGAACTGGCCAAGCTTGAAGCCGGAGTGCCGATCGTTGAATTGCTGACCAGTGAAACCGAAGCTTTCCCGTCGAAGGGGGAGCTGAGGCGGACAATTAAGGGGAATGGTCTCAGCCTGAACAAGGAAAAGCTGAGTGATCAGGAGTATCAGGTCACCAGTGCGGACCTTATCAGCGGGGCCTATCTCCTGATTCAGAAGGGCAAAAAGAATTATTACATCATCGAAGCCGTTTGATCGGGAGGTTGCTGTTGTAGATCCTGCCGAATGTTGAGGGGGCGGAAATAAATCGATCAATTTATTTATACCGCCTCGCGAGTGATTAAAAACAGTATTCCAGGTACTTATGGCGGCGGGGATTTTTTTTCAAAAAAAGTAAAAAAAAGAGCTTGACGGTAAGAGTGTGATTGCGTATAACAGCGCTCCGTTGCCGGGAAACACGAAAGAGTGACCAGGCAGCGCAGCGAAAAAAGATAGAAAAAAGAGATTGACAGGTTGAGGGTGTTTGGATAGAATCCTTGCTTGTCGCTTCGCTTCGGCGGGGCAAAAAAGCTGGTCTTTGAAAACTAAATAGCAGATGTTTGAAAGAGCTTGTAAGGGTTCAAGTCAATTGAACAAATTAGGATACAAAACTTCAGAAATATAACTGGAGAGTTTGATCCTGGCTCAGAACGAACGCTGGCGGCGTGCCTAACACATGCAAGTCGAACGCGAAAGGGACTTCGGTCCTGAGTAAAGTGGCGCACGGGTGAGTAACACGTGGATAACCTACCCTGTGATCTGGGATAACATTCCGAAAGGAGTGCTAATACCGGATAAGCCCACGATCTCTTCGGAGTTTGTGGGAAAAGATTTATTGTCACAGGATGGGTCCGCGGTCCATTAGCTAGTTGGTAGGGTAATGGCCTACCAAGGCTACGATGGATAGCTGGTCTGAGAGGATGATCAGCCACACTGGAAC
>PKUG01000001.1 GCA_002869665.1 Desulfuromonas sp.
AAGCTTGAGCAACTGTTTTACGCGGTTCTCGGCGGCGCGCTGGCCGTCAAAGAGAAAGTTGAATCCCGTAGCGAAGAGCTAAAAGCCTGGCAGGAGAAGAACGAGGACAACGCCCGTAAATTTTTCGACGAGATGGCCGAGCGCGGGGAGCAGGAGAAGGAGCAGCTCAAGGGGATGTTCCAGGACATCCTCAAGGAGGTCGTCGCCGACCTGAACCTGGCAACCAAAGACGATCTGGAGCAACTGAAACAGGAGCTGGGCAAATAACTTGATCCGCGACCTGCTGATCATCATTCATGCGTGCCGCCCGCAGCGTAGCTACGCCATCTTCCGTTTTCTGGTGACGGTGTTCCTGCTCTTCCGCCGGCGGCAACGCTGGTTGTTCTGGCGACCGTTGCAACCGGATGCGCTGGTGGCCAACATCCAGACCCTCGGCGCCAGCTTTCTTAAACTGGCCCAGGTCCTGGCGACACGGGCGGACTTTTTCGATCAGGAGTATCTCGACGCCCTGCGCCAGCTGCATGACCGCATGCCACCGATGAGCGCCAAAGCTTACCGGCGTGCATTCCGGAGGGCCTTTCCCGATCCCGAGGTTTTCAGCGAGTTCAGTGAGGAACCACTCGCCAGCGCCTCGATCGGCCAGGTTCACCGCGCCGTTCTACGGAAAAACGGCAAGCAGGTTGCGGTCAAATTGCTGCGCGAAGATATCCGCATCCGGGTGCGGGTCGACATTCAGCTGCTCAGAATGTTTCTGGTTTTGTTTCGACCGCTGTTCACCGACCAGACCCGCCATTCCATCGAATCGGTCCTGCGGGCCTTCAGCCGGGTCATCCTGCAGGAAGTCAGCATGCAGCAGGAGCTGGCCAACCTGGAGCACTTCCGCCAAGTCTACACCGACGCAGGGATCCGCTTTCCGGTTCCCTACCGGGAACACTGCTCGCTGACCGCCCTGGTGATGAGCTATGAGGAGGGGGCACGTTTCGACGATGCCGAGGCGCTGGCCCGGCTCGATGTTCCCTTCCGTGAACTGATGCAGAAGCTGGTGCTCTTTTATACCGAGCAGATGCTGGTCAAGGGCTACTTTCACGCCGACCCTCACCCCGGCAACCTGCTGATCAGCCCGCAGGGGGAACTGATCCTGCTCGATTTCGGCATGGTCAGCCGGATTCCGCAGCAGATGCGCCAGGCGATGATCTATGCGGTCAAGGCCGCTTACGAGCGTGATTTCGAACTGCTCGTCAGCGCGACGCGCAAAATGGGCATTCTCACCGAGAATTCGGATTTTGCCGCGCTCGCCGGCATCGCCGAGAGCCTGTTCGATGTCTTCGACAGCGACCATCTTGACGCATCAAGCATGCAGGAACTGGCCTTCGGCATCCTCGAAGTGCTCCATGATCAGCCGTTCAAACTGCCGCAGGACATCATCTACGTGATGCGCGCCAGCTCGCTGATCGAGGGACTCGGCACCCGTTACGTCGAGAACTTCAACGGCATCAAAGACATCCTGCCGATCCTGCGCCAGAACCTGGCGCGCGCCCTCGGCGAGGATCGCCTGTCGCTGGACAAGCTGAAGCACGAAATCCTGCAGCTCCCGCTGACCGCGGTCAAGGCCCGTCGCGTTATAGAACTGACCGAGCAGGGGGACCTGGTGGTCAGGATGTCCCCGCTCGACCGGCAGTTTCTCCTCGACGGCCTGGCCGGGCAACTGAAACAGCTGGGCTGGTTGCTGCTCTACCTCGGGCTCGCATTTTATTTCCAACGGCTCGAACAGGCCTGGGCGTTCTACCTTTCCCTTGCCTGTCTCGGACTCGCCGTGACCACGTTGATAAAGAAAAGGAGATTGTTGTGAATTTCTTACAGGGGCGCTCGGCAGATATCGTCAGCGAAACACTCTCCTGGTTTGGGGCACGGATCGAAACGGAACCCGCAGTAGTGCTGGAGCAGGCAGAGAGCGAATTGCAGACCCATTATGTCCGCTACGGCAACGACTGGACCGGCCGCGGCTATGTCGGTGATTCGGAGCAGGAAGCGGTGATCGCCGCTCTCGAAGCTGTGCGTGCAGAATGCCTTGAGCGGCTGCAAAGGAAAGCAAGCAACCTGCGCTTTGAGTGAGCCGGATCATTTCCCGTCGCGGCGGCTGCCCAAACGGAGTCACCGAAGAGGAGTTTGCCATGCTGATCTATTACCTGAAACTCTGCCTGTTGACCATCCCGGTATTTTTTGCCGTCGACCTGCTTTGGCTCGGGGTATTGGCAAAAAACTTTTACCAGAACAGCCTGTCTCATCTCCTGAGTCCGGCAGTCAACTGGCCGGCTGCCCTGCTCTTCTACCTGATGTACATCATTGGAATCATCGTTTTCGCCGTCAGGCCGGGGCTGGAGGAAGCCTCTTTGACACGTGCGGCAGCATGGGGCGCGCTGTTCGGTTTCTTTACTTACGCAACCTATGACCTGACCAACCTGGCGACATTGCGCGACTGGCCACTCAGGGTTGTTTTCGTCGACATTGCCTGGGGCACGCTGCTTTGCACCCTGGTTTCCGGCATGAGCTACCTGATCGGCCGCTGGCTTAATTGAGGCCTTGGAAAAGGGAAGAGATATGAACGTCTTTCTGCTGTCCGGACTGCTGCTCATCCTCTACATGGGACTGATGTTTCTGCTGGCCCAGAAATTGGCGGACAACAGCATCGTTGACGTTGCCTACGGTCCGGGGTTCGTTCTGGCAGGCTGGGCTGGCTATCTTTTTTTTGGGAATGGTCATCCACGACAGCTCCTGCTGCTCTTCCTGATCAGCCTCTGGGGTATCCGGCTGGCACTTCATATCGCCAGGAGAAAACGGACTGAAAGCGGGGAGGATTCACGCTACAGGCAGTGGCGGGAGCGCTGGGGCGAAAACTTCGTCTGGCGCAGTTTCCTGCAGATTTTCATGCTGCAGGGAGGCGTGATCTATCTCGTAGCACTGCCGATATTCCTGGTCATCAGCGCTCCGGGCGGAGCACTGGGCTGGCGGGACCTGATCGGCACCCTGATCTGGCTGTTCGGATTTTCCTATGAAGCCATCGGTGACCGGCAACTGCTCCGCTTCAAGGAAAACAGGAGAAATCGCGGCAGAATCATGCGTTGCGGTCTCTGGCGAACAACGCGCCACCCCAACTATTTCGGTGAAGCAACACTCTGGTGGGGCATTTTTCTGGTCGCCCTGGCCGTTCCGCTGGGCTGGCTTGCGCTGATCAGTCCATTAATGATCGGGGTTCTCCTGCTCAAGGTGTCGGGAATCCCGATGCTGGAAGACAAATACGCCGGGAATCCCGATTTTGAAGAGTACAAACGGAAAACGAATGCGTTCTTCCCCTGGTTTCCGAAAAGCTGAAAAGGAAGACAAGATGGATACCACAGACAGAAAAGAAACCATTGCCGTCATCGGCGGAGGCGTTGCCGGAATCGTCAGCTCTTACCTCTTGCAGAAGGAGCATCAGGTCACCCTGTTTGAAGCGAACGATTATCTGGGTGGGCATACAAATACAGTTGAAATCAGCGAAGGACCGGATGCCGGAACGGCTGTCGATACCGGCTTTATC
>PKUG01000012.1 GCA_002869665.1 Desulfuromonas sp.
AGGCCGCTTCGCTCAGCTCAAGACTCAGCCGACGATCGGCCAGGCGTTTGGCCAGTTCATCGACCTGCAGCTGGACAATCTTGCGGATCTCGTCACGACTGAGCGGTGTGAAGATGATCGTATCGTCCACCCGGTTGAGAAACTCGGGACGAAAATTCCGCCGCAGTTCCTGCTCGACCTGCTTTTTCACTCCCTCCGGAATGACACCATCCTGAATCCCTTCGAGCAGATACTGGGAGGCGATATTCGAAGTCATGATGATGACCGCATTTTTGAAGCTCACCGTGCGCCCCTTGGCGTCGGTCGCCCGACCGTCGTCGAGAATCTGCAGCAGGACGTTAAAAACATCCGGATGGGCCTTCTCGATCTCATCGAAGAGGATCACCGCGTAGGGCTGGCGGCGAACCGCTTCGGTCAGCTGTCCCCCTTCCTCGTAACCGATATACCCGGGCGGCGCGCCGATCAGCCGGCTGACCGCGTGTTTTTCCATGTACTCCGACATGTCGATGCGGATCAGGTTTTCCTCGCTGTCGAACAGCGCTTCCGCCAGGGTCCGCGCCAATTCGGTCTTGCCGACCCCGGTCGGACCGAGGAAGATGAACGAGCCGATCGGCCTCTTCGGGTCCTTGATTCCGGCCCGCGCGCGGATCACCGCATCGGCGACCCGTTGCACTGCCTCGTCCTGGCCGATCACCCGCTGATGGAGGATTTCATCGAGCCTGAGCAGCTTCTCCCGCTCGCTCTCGACCAGCCGGGTCACCGGGATCCCGGTCCAGCGGGCGACGATTTCGGCCACCTCATCGGCGGTCACTTCCTCACGCAGCATCTTGTCCGTTTCGTCGGCGTGCTCCAGTTTTTCCTCTGCCAGCTTGAGCTGTTGCTCCAGCTCCGGCAGTCGTCCGTATTTCAGTTCCGCCGCCCGGTTCAGATCATAACCACGCTCCGCCGCAGCGATCTCCAGGCGCATCTGTTCAATCTCTTCGCGCAGTTGCTGGACGCTACGAATGCCCCCTTTTTCGAGCTGCCACTGGGCCGCGAGCACCTGCTCGCGCTCCTTCAGATCGGCCAGCTCCTTTTGCAGGGTATTCAGACGGTCGCGGCTGGCGGCATCCTTCTCCTTCTTGAGCGCCGCCTCCTCGATCTCCAGTTGCATCAGCCGCCGGGTCATGGCATCGAGCTCGGCCGGCATCGAATCGATCTCGGTCCGGATGGTGGCGCAGGCCTCGTCGACCAGGTCGATCGCCTTGTCCGGCAGGAAGCGGTCGGCGATATAGCGGTGGCTAAGTTCGGCCGCCGCGACCAGGGCGTTGTCGTGGATGCGGACACCGTGAAAAACCTCGAAGCGCTCCTTGAGCCCACGCAGAATACTGATCGTCGCCTCGACATTCGGCTGATAGACCATGACCGGCTGGAAACGCCGCTCCAGCGCCGGGTCCTTCTCGAGGTACTGGCGATATTCGTCGAGGGTCGTCGCGCCGATGCAGTGAAGCTCGCCACGGGCGAGCATCGGTTTGAGCATGTTGCCGGCGTCGATCGCCCCTTCGCTTTTGCCGGTGCCGACGATGGTGTGCAGCTCGTCGATAAAGAGCAGAATCCGCCCCTCGCTGTCGTGGATCTCCTTGAGCACGGCCTTGAGCCGCTCCTCGAATTCGCCGCGATACTTGGCCCCGGCGACCAGGGAACTCATGTCGAGGGAATAGACGGTCTTGTCCTTCAACCCCTCGGGGACGTCGCCGCGGACAATGCGCTGGGCCAGACCCTCGACGATGGCGGTCTTGCCGACCCCCGGTTCGCCGATCAGGACCGGGTTATTTTTGGTCTTGCGCGAAAGGATCCGGATCACCCGGCGGATCTCCTCATCACGGCCGATAACCGGATCGAGCTTCCCTTTCTTGACCTCTTCGACCAGGTCGCGACCGTACTTGGCCAACGCCTCATAAGTCGCTTCCGGGTCCTGACTTGTGACCCGCTGATGACCGCGAACTTCGGTCAGGGCCTCAAGCAGACGCTCGCGTGTCACCCCGTGCGTTTTCAGGATTCTGCCGGCGGCGGCTTTGTCCCCCTCGCCGACAAAAGCCAGCAGCAGATGCTCAACGCTGATGAACTCATCTTTCAACTGCCCTGCTTCGCTCTCCGCCTGCAACAGTAAACGACCGAGGCGGCGGCTGGCGTAAAGCTGGCCGCTGTCGGCACCGGGTCCGGAGATACTGGGACGCGCTTGAAGATCATTTTTCAGCTCTTCGGCGACTGCAGCGTCAGGGACATCGAGTTTCTGCAACACCCGCGAGGTCAGGCCATCCTGCTGTTCGCAAAGCGCGAGCAGCAGGTGTTCGCCGTCGATTTCGGCATGGCCGAAACGCAGAGCCTGGGCCTGGGCCTGTTGCAGGGCTTCCTGAACTTTTTGGGTGGCGCGGTTCAGATCGATCATTTTTAACTCCTAAAGATCAAGGCTTTGAGCTTTTAATTTCTCGGTAAAGTATAGCTGTTGTTCCTGCGTTCATGAAAAAGCCGGGGCCATCCGGCCCCGGCTTTCTGTCGGCTTCAGTGCAAGGTGCGTACGGCAATCCGTTTTGGCTTGGCCTCCGCGACCTTCGGCAGCTTGAGGGTCAGGATACCGTCCTTGAGGACCGCATTCGCTGCCTCGGCATCGAATTTCTCGGAGAGCTTGAAACGCCGGCGGTAACCGCGCCGCTGTTCACTCAGGGAGCTGTCGGTCAAAGCCTCCAGTTCGAGGATACCGTGGGAAACTTCAATCTGCATCTCCTCTTCAGCCACCCCCGGCAGGTCGGCGATCAATACCAGTTCCTCTTCCGCTTCGTAGATGTCGACCGCGGGGATCGACCAGAAGACCGGGATCGGCTTTTCAACGGCGGCTTCGGTGGTTGCGATATCCTGGGTTTGCTTCTCGTTCATGATTCATCTCCTGTATATTTAAAAATGGTTAACTTCGCTGATTGACGATCAGACCGCTTTGATGGCGATCTTGCGCGGCAGGGCGGCAGCCGCTTTCGGCAGCTTGATTTCGAGAATGCCGTTGCGGTATTCAGCCTCGACCTTGTCGGAATCGAGATCCGCGCCCAGCAGCAGTTGCTGTTCAAAGGCCCCGGAGTGGCGCTCGCGCCGCTGCCAGACCGCGTTCTCGGGCAGCTCGGGATTAACGAATTCCCCGCTGACGCTCAGGCGCCGACCAAGAATGCTGATATCGAGTTTGGCGACATCAAGCCCCGGCAGGGCGGCACGCACCAGGTAGTTTTCCCCCTGGTCTTTCGTCTCGAAGCGGACACCACGACGAGCAACAGATGCGCTGTGACCGGCACGGAAAAGTTGATCGAGTTCACGCTGAAAGTTTTCCATCTCGTTGATAATTTGTAATCCGAACATTGTGAGCCTCCTCTTGGCAGGTTGGTTTTAATTTCGTTGCCCAGGAGTATTTCAATTCGGGTGCCAACCTCAAAAAAAATTATTTATCCAATGTTTTCAGATAGATGGAAT
>PKUG01000062.1 GCA_002869665.1 Desulfuromonas sp.
GCCGAAACCGTATTGAGTCAGGCCAACTGCTCCATCCTGACGATCAAGCCGCCCAACTTCAAAAGCCCGGTTACCCTCGAATAGGCAAAAAAACGGGGCCCAGCAGCAACTGGCTGCCAGGCCCCGTAATTCAGCGAACAAATTTCTTACCGAAAACAACACCTGCGTGAATTATTGCGCCCGGGTATAGAAGCAGACCTCGTACTCCCCTTCATAAGCCTTGATGATCCCGTAAGCGGGGGTCCCGTTGCCGCGGTCGGCATAGGAGAAGTAGAGGCTGTTCCCGTCTTCCCCCTGAATCTCGGCCCCGGTCAGCGGCAGAATCGCCTTGTAGTTCTTGATAATTTCCAGCCGCGAGAAGCTCCGATCCCGTTTCCCCTCCGCGAGGATGACGTACTTGTAGATAACGGCGGCATAGCCCGTCATCTTGTCGATCCCCTTCTTCTCGCTGAAGGGGGGCGTGTGGCGGACGACGAAGTCCACCGCTGGATAATCACGCCGGGCGTCGACCTCGGCCCGCGGCAACGGCTTGATGAAATTGATGTCGATCAGGTGGATGGCATCGCCGCCGCTGAGCCGGTGCAGCTCCACCCGCCGATTGAGCGCCCGCCCTTCCGCCGTACCGTTGTCGGCCACCGGCTGATCCTCACCGAACCCCCTGGCCTTGAGCTGCGCTTCATCGGCTCCCGCCTGCACCAGGGCCGCAACCACGGCCCGGGCCCGGCGCGCGGAGAGTTCGCGGTTATAGGCATCGTCCCCCTGGTCATCCGTATGCCCCTGGATCTCCAACACCAGGTCGGGATAATGGCGCAGCAGGGATGCGGCAGAGGTGACGGCGGCGGCCGATTCCGGCTTGAGGGTCGCCTTGTCGGTGTCGAAATAGATGCCGTCGAGGGTGACTTTCCCTTTGGCGTCAAGTTCGGCCTTGAGTTTGTCCGGCGAGAGCACCAGCGTCTGCTCGAAACCCTCCTCCTCGATCACCTTCAGGCTGAAGGTACTGTTGTAACTGTCAACCCGGCCGAGATAATTCTTGCCGTCGGCGCTAAGTTCGAAGACGAAGGAGTTATCACCGTTCGGGTGGATGACCGCCCCCCTCTCTACGAGCAGGTCGCGATAGTTGTGCAGCCCGCGAAAGCGCAGGTCATTGGTCTTGGTGTAGCTGTCGAGACGGTAGTTGATGTCCCAGAACCTCCCCTTGCCGGTGAATTTTTCCTTCCCGGCACGGAAAAGCTGCTCATCATAGTTCTTGTAACTCAGCCGCTCGATCGCCGCGCCTTCAAGGACGGGCGTCAACGGCATCGGGGGGGCATCGGTCCCCTTTTTCGCCAGCTTGGTGTTGAGGGGCCAGGAGCCGGAAGCGAACGACACGAACGGCGTGTAAGGGCCGATCGTCAACAGCTTGAGGGTGGCCGAGGTGGCGTAGCCCTCCAGCTTGAGGACGTAATCCACTCCGTCGACCTGGAACGTCAGAATCCCCCATTTATCGAAACCCGTCGCCGCTCCGGGAAGGGTCTCCAGCACCTGCGCCTGCAGCTGTCCCCCCCGCTCCCTGGCGGGGAGCTTGTCGCTGAAGCTGTATTTGCACTCACGGTAATGCCCGTACCATTCGCTCTTAACCGAAGTCAGCTGATAATAATCGATCTCGGAGCATTCCTGCCTGGTGACACCGGCAAAGGTGAAATCGATGGCGAACGCAGGGGTACAGAGACAAACAAATGCGACCAAAAACGCAAGAATTCTCACGATCATTACCTCCTCCTGGTTAAGAGCGGCAGCCTAGCAAAGAGTTGGCCTCCAGGGAAGAGATGAACGGAAAGAATTTTGATGATTTTGTGAACATCGAGGTTCGAGTGTGAGGCCCAAAACCGTACCGGTCCACTCAGCAGGCCGTCCCCTCATACAACTGGCGCAGGCGCCCTTCGCTCTGACGCTCGATCATCCAGGCCGGGTATTCCTGCGCCAAGCGGCTGACCTCGTCGAGGGCATCCAGTTCCTCGGCGCTGAGGACGATATCGGTCGCGGCGATATTGTCGGCCAGCTGCTCCGAGCGCTTGGCGCCGACGATAACCGTACTGACCCAGGGTTGATGCAGCAGCCATGCCAGCGCGATACGGGCGACGGAACAGTCATGCGCAGCGGCAATGGTGCGCATCCGGTCGATCACCGGAAAGGCGCGGTCAAGGTTGACCGGCGGAAAATCGAAATCGATCCGCCGGCTCCCCGCCTCTTCACTCCCCTCGCGACCGTACTTGCCGCTCAGCAGCCCACCGGCCAGCGGGCTCCAGACCATCAGACCGACCCCTTCGCTCTGCAGCAGAGGAACAATCTCCCGCTCCAGGTCGCGCCCGGCGATGGTGTAATAGGCCTGCAGCGAGCTCAGGCGCGCGAACCCCAGGCGATCGGCGATGCCGAGGGCCTTCATGATCTGCCAGGCCATCCAGTTGGAAACCCCGACATAGCGCACCAGCCCCTGGTCGACCAACTGCTCCAGGGCGCGCAAGGTCTCCTCGATCGGCGTCGCCTGGTCAAAGCCGTGGATCTGGTAGAGGTCAATGTAATCCAGCTGCAACCGCTTGAGGCTCCCCTTGACCCCGTCGAGGATATGGCCGCGCGACGCGCCCCGGTCGTTGGGGCCATCCCCCATCTGGCTGAGCACCTTGGTGGCGATGACCACGTCTTCGCGCTTGACCTTGAGGTTCTTCAACGCCCGGCCGGTGATCTCCTCCGACTTGCCGAAAGCGTAAACATCGGCGGTGTCGATAAAATTGATCCCGGCCCCCAGCGCCTGGTCGATCAGCCGATCGGCCTCCTTCTGCTGCAAGTCACCGATCATCCCCCAGATCCCTTCCCCGCCGCCGAAGGTCATGGTGCCGAAGCAGAGTTGGGAAACAAACAGGCCGGTATTGCCTAATCTGTTGTAACGCATAACGCCTCCTGTGGTTCGTGTCGTCTACCTGTTAAAAGGTAGCATCCATTCGCCAAATTGAAAGCTGGAGAGGCTACAGATTGCCCCTTCCCCCTCACCCCAACCCTCTCCCGCCAGGGGAGAGGAAGGATTCCTGATTCATCCTTGGTATACTGTGACGGAACCGTAACCGCAACGACAGGAGAGAGCGATGACGACACGCAAGATCAAACGACAGACGACCAGCGTTCCGGTGATCGAGGGCGCCGGTGTCCATCTGCACCGGGCCTTCAGCAACAACGAGGCCCACCTGTTTGATCCCTTTCTGCTCCTCGACGACTTCCGCTCGGCCACCCCGGAGCATTACCTGAAGGGCTTCCCCTGGCATCCGCATCGCGGCATCGAGACGATCACCTACGTACTCAAGGGGGATGTGGAACATGGTGACAGCCTGGGGAATCAAGGCGATATCAGCAGCGGCGACGTGCAGTGGATGACCGCCGGCAGCGGGATCATCCACCAAGAGATGCCCAAGGGGGATGACGAGGGGAAAATGGATGGTTTTCAGTTGTGGGCCAAACTCCCC
>PKUG01000201.1 GCA_002869665.1 Desulfuromonas sp.
ACCATGGCCTGGGCCGGTGGCAAGCTCAGCCCAGCTACCGTCCTGCGGAACTGGGTAATCATCTGCCTGGCCAACTTTGTCGGTGCCGCCGGGCTGGCCCTGCTGGTCGTCCTCTCCGGCCACCCGCAGATGAACAACGGCCTGATCGCCGAACACTACCTGAAGATCGCCGATGCCAAATGTCAGCTCCCTTTCATGACCGCGTTCTTTCGCGGTGTGCTCTGCAATTTCCTCGTCTGTCTGGCGATCTGGTTAGCGACGGCCGGCCGTAACGTCATCGACAAGGCGGTCGCTATCCTGCTGCCGATCTCGGCCTTCGTCGCCGCCGGTTTCGAACACAGCGTCGCCAACATGTATGTCCTGCCGATGGGTATCTTCCTGAAGATGAGCGGGGAATACGGCATCCCGGCGGACGCTGTAAGTTGGCTGGGTTTCCTGCACAACATCGTCCCCGTCATCCTCGGCAATATCGTCGGCGGCGGGGTGCTGATTGGACTGGTCTATTATCTGATTTATTTACGCAAAGAGCGGAGCTGATCAGAATCTGTTTCATGAGAGTCCGACGAGGCTGGAGGTAAATGAACATGGATGCCAACGAATTGAAATTGCTTGTCGATCTGCACAAGCATGCTGACAGACAAGGACCAGGAGGAGAAAAGGAAACTCTGCGTGCGCTCGAACTGGCGGGTCTCGACCGGTCACGCCCGCTGAAAATTGCAGACATCGGGTGTGGAACAGGCGCGTCGACTCTTCTCCTTGCCAGAGAGCTGGATGCGAAAATAACCGCCGTGGATTTTTTGCCTGACTTTCTAGAAGAGCTCCAGTTCAGAGCGCACTCTCAGGGCGTAGCTGATAAAATCTCGACCCTGACTTGCTCTATGGAAGATCTTCCATTTGCTGATCAGGAATTCGATCTGATCTGGTCCGAAGGCGCAATCTACAATATCGGTTTTCAGACCGGGGTCGCAAACTGGGGTCGATTTCTCAAGCCCGGCGGAAAACTCGTTGTATCCGAAATCACCTGGATTACCGCAGAACGCCCGCAGGAAATCGAATCCTACTGGCAGGGCGAGTATCCGGAAATCGATGTCGCATCGTCAAAAATCGGAATTCTGGAACACCATGGCTACTCTCCCGAAGCTTATTTTATCCTGCCGCAGCACTGCTGGAACACCAATTACTATCGACCGATCCAGAACAGTATTGACGCTTTTCTAAAACGCCATCAACAGAGTGGGGAGGCCAAGGCCATTGCCCTAGCGGAAGAACATGAAATTGCCCTCTACGAACAATATGGCCACTTCTATAGTTATGGCGTCTACATTGCGAAGAAACTCGAAAAATAACCGGATGGGCTATTTCAATCCGTGCGATTTGTGGTAGAGTTAAATCACCTCAAGCAAAGAACGAGGGTTCATAAATGCAAAGGAGGAAGACGTTATGCCAGTCTCTGATCCACCGGACCATTTAGGGGAAGCCTCATCAAACCAATAAGTGAAAATGATTGGATTACAGCAGTTGGGTGATCCAACACAGGCTCCCACGACGGGAGCACTCACAGAAAGAAAAAACGACAAAAAGCACCCCGGGAAGTTCCGGGGTGCTTTTCTGTTTTCTCAAACGCCTGAAACCTGACTACCGGTATCACTCTGCTACAGGGAGATGAACGCCCCCGCCTGATTGATCAGGGAACAACCCCTCATTTATTGTGCGGATTTCCGCACAATAAAAATCCCCTATTCTGGGAACCCGCTCAAAAAACACCCGTCACCGCCGCACCAAATAAGCAAAACAGCGTTATTTTTCAACGTCTTTCGGCTCACATCAAAAGTATTAATAATTGGCATATGCATTGCTATTAACTGAATATCGCTGTGGTTTTATATTTAAAAATCCCTTTTTAATTGGAGGAAAAACGTGAACGATCTGCACAGGAGGAAGTTTCTTAAAGGCGCTGCTGTTTTATCCGGAGCGGCAATCTGCGGGATCGCAACAGCCAAAAATGCGAAAGCCGATGACAGGTTACCGGAAAACTTCGTACCGCCCCCACTCCCCTGGGGATACCAGGAGTTGGACCCTGAATATGTCCGGAAGCTGGGTCATTTAGGCTATTATCTGGAAGAATGCGGCGGTGGCGCCTTCTGGGCGATTATGACCGCCCTGAAGGAAAAAGTCGGCTATCCCTACACCCTTATCCCCCTCCCGACCAAAGAAGAATTTCTCGATCATCTTGCCGGCAAAGGGGAAGGAAAACATCTCCAGGGCGTCATGCAGTATGGTGTCGGCGGGGTATCCAACTTCGGATCTCTTTGCGGCGCGCCCAATGGCTCGGCTTCCGCAATTACCTATGCCGTGCCGTTTGAGATTGTCCAACAAATTGTCCCGCGACTTCTGCGCTACTATGAGTCCGGCTCCTTCCCCTCCGATGAAGTAAACAGCTACGCGGTCAACAAAGAGCTTTATCCCCCCAAATACAAAAGCGGTAAAAAATTGCCGCAATCGGTCGGGCATTCTGTTCTCTGCCATGTCAGTGTCGGAAAATGGTGTGAACATTCGGGCTATGCGAGTGGGTCCAGCGAACGCTCGGAGCGCTGCGGCCGCCTGACCGGCGATATTGCCGCAATGGAGGTTACGCTGCTGAATGCCCACCTGAAGGGCAATCTTGAAACCGTCTACCCGATGAAATTAACGCAGGAAACAGCTGGTTGCAGAAGCTGTCATTATAAAGACAAAAAATACGAACAAGGTCAGTTCACACGGGGTTCAATGGAATGCAGCAGTTGCCATACAGACATGACTCCTCACAAGGGGGAGAATAACCTGAAGACAGCTTTCGGGACGGATGTGGGCACCTGGGCCGGCGCTGCCGTTATTGGGACGACGGCGGGAATCGGTACCCATGCGGTTGCCGGGCGCTTCAACAATAAGGAGCCCCATGATGAAGAATGAAACCATCACAGTTAAGAGGCACAGCCTGTTGTACAGGATTCTTCACTGGGCCATCGTGCTTGAAATTTTGCTGCTGCTGCTGTCGGGCCTCGGTGTCAGTGAGTACATCCCACTGACCCTGATCAGCAGAGGCGTGGCCAGAAGTCTGCACATCCTGATCGGGCTGACGTGGACAGGAACAATTACCTTCTTTGTCTACTACTTCATTATGAGTGGCGAATATAAATGGTTCGGGGCGTCGAAAATCGGTCCGGCGATCGATTTCTTCGTTCACGAATTCAGAAGTTTTATTCTCGGGAAAAAAGTTAAAACCCCCGTCGGCTACAACCGTAGCGAGAAAAAATATTCCGAGAAGGTCGTTCCGACCGAGGTACTGGCCTGGTGGGGATGGTTCAGCTTATGGGCCATCATGGTTCTGACCGGGCTGTCCCTGCTCTTTCCGGACTATTTCGGCTTCATCAACAGACTGTGTTATGCAATTCTTCCGGCGTTCAGCAAGGAAAAATTGCATAACACAGTCTGTTGATGAAG
>PKUG01000199.1 GCA_002869665.1 Desulfuromonas sp.
CATTCAATAAATGTCGCAGGATTTTGTTGCAACACTGTTTTTTGCATCGCTGCTCATGGATTTCGTTGGTGCAACGGACTGATTTTTTTTCAGACTTCACATCTCAAATGGCCAATAAAAATACGCTGTCTCTTTAAAGAGCAGCGTATTTTTATATGGTTACCAAATTTCATTTCCTTGTACGCTTTATCGAATGCAGTATTTTATAACAGCGTTATGAATGTGATAAAGTATCATATGTTGCAATATTCGTTAAGGCAACCTATGTTGCACTTATACATGCAACATTTATTACTCAATAAAATTATATAGTTAAGTTGATAATTAATGCTTGTTAATGACAGATGTTGCAAGTTGCAACGTTTTGGTCCGAAATAAGCTCATTGTTGATGTGCTCTAATTTTTGTTATTTCTCCTAACGTATTGAAATAGAAGCAAAAATAACTTTTTTGTGACTTTTTTAGAGTTATGGCACGGCTCTTGTTAAGTAATAAGGCAAATACAACACAACAACAGAAAGTGATGAGAGCCATGAAAGACACTGCCCAAACAGAAACAACTTACACCAACATCGCGGTCCCTTACTACGGCAGTATGGCGCGTCCCGGTCGCGGCTTTGAAAGCATCTATATTCTCGCCAGCACCTGTGCTGAAACCGGGATCGTTGAGGACACCCGGATCGAGACCTGGACCGGAAGGTCTGCCAGAGAGCTGGCGGCCTGGCTGGCCGACAAGAAGGTCTCCGGGATTATCGCAGACGGTTTCTCTCTGGCCCTGGAGAAGGCACTGAACAGCCTGAATATCTGGAGCCATCAGGAGGCCCCCGGCGAGGTTCATGACGTTATCGAAAGACATTGGCGGCACATGGTCAAGGCTGCCTGAGACATCATCGATTTATACACTAACCATAAAAAGAGGAGAAAATCATGAGAGTTGAGAACATTACTTCAAAGCCCAGAGATGCAAAATACCTGAACAAGACCCTGGTTTTCCTTGGGGCGTTCGCGGCAATGGCGAGTGTTTATGTCGCCTGGCCGGCACTGATGCATCTGGGGCAAAAGCTCCTGTAAGTGTAGCGTTGATAGCTGACTGAGAATAACTAAACACATATCTAGAGAATAAAAGGAGAGAGTCATGAGAGTTGAGAATATTGTATCGGAACCCGTTAAGGCAACTTACAAGTATGGTGTTTATGGCGCATTTGGTTTCTGTGGCCTGTTTCTGGTGGCCTTCGTGGTCTGGTCTGCTGCCAGCATCGGCGGTGCTGCTGTTGAGATCCTGAGTCACCTGTAAAAGCGCTGTTTGAATCCAAAGGCCCCGGCATGAGACTCTCTTGCGCCGGGGCTTTCGTTTTGCAAGGCAGATTGCAATTTACGCTTATTGGCCGTTGATTTGGCTTCGATGGGTGGCGGCTAACTGCCCATTATATTTGTGATTTTATTACAAATGCTGCAACATGCAAAATCACAAGGTGTGTTGCGCGTAAATGTGCAACAGTTAAAAGGCAATAAAAACAGTATGTTGCGATTATTATTAAGAAGTATTAATAGCATGTGTTGCATGATGCAACAAAAATCGATTAAAATGAAGAATCATTGAACAGATGAGTCTAATTCGATTTAAGCTAACTATTTGAAATTATTATACTTCAATAAAAAATTTAAGCAAGCGGCCTGGTGGCACGCTTCTTGATGTATAAAATTTACATACACCAAATAAAATTACAGAAAGAGATGAAGCCATGAAAGAGAAGACGACAACGAACATCGCGGTACCTTATTACGGCAATGTCATCCGGCCGGGTCAGGGCTTTGAAAATATCTACATCTTTGCCAGCATCTGCCCGGAAACGGGCAAGATCGAAAGAACCTGGCTCGAATCCTGGACGGGTAGAAGTGCCAGTGATCTTGCTATCTGGCTGGCCTATAAAAATGTCACCGGTGTGTTTTCCGACGGCTATTCGCTGGCCCTGGAGAAGGCACTCTTTGGTGTCGATATCTGGTCCCATTGGGAAGTCTCCGGTGAGATCCATGAACTTGTTGAAAAATACTGGCACGAGCATATAACCACAGCAGCGTAGCTGATAACTTCAACCTATTAGCAAAAAAGCAGAAGGAGCAAAGAATCATGAGAGTCGAGAATATTACTTCCAAGCCGAGAGATGCTAAATACCTGAACAAGTCGCTTGTTGTACTTGGTGTATTTGCAGTTGCCGGGTTTGTTTATGTCGCCTGGCCGGCATTGATGCATCTGGGGCAAAAAGTATTGTAAGAAATTTTTCAAGGAAGACGGGGTTACGGACATGAGAGTCGAGAACATCGCAACCAAGCCGCTGAAGGCCAGTTACAAGTACAGTGTTTACGGAGTATTCGGGTTCTGTTGCCTGTTTCTGGTGGCCTTTATCGCTTGGGCGGCATCTTGCCTGGGTTGTGCAGCTTACGAGTTCATCAGCAAATTCATCTGATGATGCGCAATCGTTTCCAGGCATATAAGACCCTGCCGGTATTGGCACACAGCGAAGCCCCTCTTTGTCTGTGTGGCAAGGCAGGTTCTTTGAGTCCTCTGTTGCTGATGGGGTTGGTTCTCAGTCTGTTTTTCTTGTGGTCTGCAGGAGTTTGTGGATACGTAAGCCCCGTTTTTTCGTGGGTCATCTGAATTTATGTAAATTAGATAGACATAGAATAATGGCATCAGGCCCTCTTTGAGGGTTCTGATGTGTTTTTTTGTGCTTTTTTTGACAGTCCGTTTTTTCGGACTGAAATGGTTGTAACGCCAGTTTAGTAACCCGAGTTCTTTGCTTTCTTTAATTGCCGTGGGCAGAGTTTTATTCGACAACAGTCATGGAAGAGAATATCAATTGCCCGGAATGCGGCAGCGGCGAGTTTTACGAGCTGGCAGATAGCAGAATGAAATGCAGAGAGTGTGGGCGTAGGTTCACACCTCAGCCAAAAGCATTTCGTATTGATGTAACACTGCAAAAAAAAATCGTTAATTGCTTTTGGAATAATATTTCTGCTGAAGAATGTGCTAAAACTCTCGGGCTGAACAGAAAGACGCTGCAAAGGTTCTACCGTCATCTCAGGACAGCGATGACAAAAGCCTGTGACCTGGTTCTGTGGGGAGGTGCTGCCCCCCCGGCCGAACCGAAAGACATTGCGGCCGAAGAGTTTTTTGTTATAAGCAGGGAGGGGAAAGAGCACATAATTCCAGCAGATTGGCTGGTATGTCTCGAGCGCGACGGTCTCCCGGCAAAGGTTCATTATAAAATTTACGCCAAAGGTGACAGGGAAAACAGCAAGATCAGCTCGAATGACATATACCTGAAGAACGCGGACGATGAAGAGCCGAAGCCGGCATCGGTAGAAGCATTCATAAAATATATACTGTCTTCACTCGAAAATAAAAAAACCATAACGCGGAAGAATTTCTATCTCTATCTAAAGGAGTCTGAATACCGACACACTATCTCTGATGAAAAAGCTGCCATAAATTTTTTAATGGGAATTATTAATTAGTTAAGAGGATTAATGTTAAGGAGGAACCACATGAGATTCTCACCTGGCAAAATGTTTGTTTTGTTGCTGATCTTGATGCTGCCCGCATTCGCGTCATTTGCGAGCAGTGATGTGTGCCTTGAGTGCCACGAAGATGTCGTAGAAGCGGATGCCTTCAACGGCTCAGTTCATGGAAAGAACGGTTGTACCAGCTGTCACGTAGAAATTACCGACCTCGACGCCCATATGGAAGGGGAGTTGATGCCGGGTCCGGTCGACTGTAATCGCTGCCATAAGCAGGAAGCCGGCGAGTTTGTCACCAGTACCCACAGCTTCGACAATCCGAATATCAACTTCGGTTGTACCAACTGCCACGCTGATATCCACGCCATGACTCCCTGGGAAGGGGACAAGCGCATTGCTAATGCTGTGTGTGCCGAATGTCATGATACCGAGGACTATCACAAGTCGAGCCATGCCAAGGGTATCGAAGAAGGCAACATGGATTCGGCGGCCTGTATTGACTGTCACACGACTCACTCGATTGCATCTGTCAAGGAAATGAGTGACCGTGATCGTGCAAACCTGAAGACCGAAACCTGTATCGCCTGCCATGGCGACGAAGAAAAGATGGAGCACCATGAGGTTCTTCCCAATGCGGTAGAAACCTATCTGCACAGTTACCATGGTAAGAACTATCGTCTGGGCTTCCCGGAAGAATCTGCCGGCTGTGCTGACTGCCACACGGCTCACTCCGTGCTGCCCAAGGCCGACGAGCAGTCGAGCATCAACGAAAAGAACATCACCAACACCTGTTCTCAGTGCCACCCCAATGCATCCGGCTTCTTTGCCAAGTTCTATGCTCATGGCGATTACCATGATTCCGAGAACTATCCGATCCTCTATTGGACTTTCCTGGCGATGACCACACTGCTGGTCAGCACCTTCTTCGTCTTCTGGATTCACACCCTGCTGTGGATGTTCAGAGGGTTTGTCGAGAACCGTGAAAAGCAGAGAGCCCTTGAGCGTGGTGAAGAGCACCATATCAAGGATGCTCATAAGCAATATCGTCGTTTCGAGAAGCGTCACATCCTGCTGCACTTCTTTGTTATCATCAGCTTCCTCGGTCTCTCACTCACCGGTCTGCCGTTGAAGTTCAGCGATCAGGAGTGGGCGAAGGTCATGATGTCCTTCTATGGTGGCGTTCATTATGCTGGCCTGATTCACCGAGGTTGTGCCGTTCTGACGTTCTACTACTTCGTTGGCGCGATCATCATGAGTATCGACTTCCTCTTCATCCGGAAGGACTTTGTCGACAGATTCTTCCTGCGCCTGTTCGGTCCCGATTCGCTGATGCCGAACCTGCGTGACATCAAGGACGTCACCGGGATGGTGAAATGGTTCTTCTTCAAAGGCCCCAAGCCGACCTTCGACAGATGGACCTACTGGGAGAAATTCGACTTCATCGCCGTCTTCTGGGGTATGTTTGCCATCGGTGGTTCCGGTCTGATGCTCTGGTTCCCGGAGTTCTTTGGCCTGTTCCTTCCCGGCTGGATGTTCAACGTTGCCACGATCGTCCACTCCGACGAAGCACTGCTGGCAACCGGCTTCATCTTTACGGTTCACTTCTTCAATACCCATGGTCGCCCGGAGAAATTCCCGATGGACTTTGTTATCTTCAATGGCCAGATGTCCAAGGAAGAATTCATCGAAGAGCGTGGTGATCAGTGGAAGCGTTATGAAGAAGCCGGTATTACCGAAGATTTCGCCGTCGACAAGCCGAGTGGCGTGCTTTATGACTTCTTCTTCAAAGGCTTCGGGTTCCTGGCATTCTTCACCGGTGTCACCCTGGCATTCCTGATGTTGTACGCGTTCATTAGCGGCTAACATCAACAAACAACGGGGCTGGAAGAAACTTCTTCCAGCCCCGGATTTTTTAACCGCTGAATATTTGAGTAAGCAGATGAAAATTAATCTTGGAATAATTGCCCTGATCGTTTATGTCGTTGGCGGAGTCTTGACCTTCGGTGGGATTGCCATCATCCTGCTGATTGGCAAGGATCAGATATCGACCTGGGGTACGGGGACCGCACTCGGTCTTGTCGCGCTTTGTGTCGGTGTGGCAGTTTCAATTATGGGTGTTCTGATGATGCGGATCTTTCACAATCGCTTTCCGATGAAAAAAGACGACTAGTCAAACAGGCGCAGTTTCAGCGCTCGCAATTTCGGCAGCAGACTCTTTCGTATTTTGTATGCCAGCCACCCAAGCGGTGTCCGCCGCAACTCCAGCTCATCTTTCAAAATTCGTTTTTCCGATTTGGCGTGGGTATCTTTGGGGTTCATGTCGAGCGCCCGCTCGAAATGCTCAAGGGCTTCATCCTCATGGTACAGGTTGGAGAGGCAGACTCCCTTGTTCCTGATCGCGTGGGCATTCTTCGGGTCAATTTCCAGGATTCTGTTGAAACAGACGAGTCCTTCGTCATAACGGCTGAGCTTGGCGAGACAGACACCCTTTTGTGCCAGGGCTTGAAGATTGTTCGGATCATTTTCGAGGGCAATATCAAGATGGAGCAGGGCTTTTTTGACATGACCGGTCATGGACAGCAGAACGCCGTAGTTAACCTGGATAAACGTAACGTCATTGAGTATCGAAACGGCATCCGCTTCGAGCTTTAAACCTTCCTTCAGTTTCCCCTGCAGGCACAGGGCTTCGGCCTGGAAGAACTTCGCATAGCCATCATCGCCGACTTTCAGCGCCTGCTCGGCAATCTCTTCAGCTTTTTTTATCGCCTGGTCCGGTAAACCGTATTCGTCTAGGTTTAGAACTTCTTCCAGGCAGTTTTGGTAGTGTTTGGCCTTTAACTCCATTGGTAACTCCCGAACACAAAACTTAGAAAAGCTAAACTAGAGCATTATAATACACATTAATCAAAGAAATACCTAATGGTTATTGTCACCTCATAGTTTCCGAAACCCGACTAAAAGAGTCGTGGAATCTTTTACGCATAAAAAAAGAGCATGGCCAAAGCCATGCTCTTTTTTTAGTCTGTAACTGGATCGAATTAGTGAGCGATCAGTTCGAGAACTTTTTCGGTGAAGGGGTTGGCAAAGAGAATGATCATGGCAACAACGAAAACGTAGATTGCCAGGGACTCGATCATCGCCAGACCGATCATCATGGTGGTCAGGATTTTACCGGAAGCGCCGGGATTGCGGGCAACGCCTTCACAAGCAGCCTTGATAGCAATACCCTGACCGATACCGGTACCGACAGAACCAAGACCCATACCCAGACCAGCAGCGAGCATACACCATGCGAAAAATTCCATTGTACTTCTCCTTCTTAAACAATAAGTGATTTGATTGTTCCTATATCGTATAGGACTTTGCCCTTACCCGTGTAAGAGCATGAATAAACGAATTTAGTGTGCCTCTTCCAGAGCGCCGGCAATATAGATCATGGCCAGCAGGGTGAAAACGAAGGTCTGGATAAAGGCGACCAGAACACCCATCAGCATCATCGGGACCGGCAGGATCAGCGGTACCAGCATCAGGAAGATCATCAGGACGATCTCATGGCCCCACATATTACCGAAAAGACGCAGGGTGAGAGAAAGCGGACGCGCCAGATGGCCGATGATTTCGATGATGAAGATCAGCGGAGCCAGCCATAAGATCGGACCCATGAAGTGCTTGAGGTAATGAGTTCCGTGCTTCTTGAAGCCGACGATGTGCGTCATGAAAAAGACTGTCAGTGCCAGAGCCGCGTTGGTATTCAGGTTGGCCGTCGGCGGGTAGAAACCGGGGATCAGGGCGATCAGGTTGCTGACCAGAATGAACAGCGCAAAAGTGGCGATCAGCGGGAAGTAGGCCTTGCCTTCTTCACCCATGGTCTCCTCGATCAGCCCCTCAACGCCACCGATGATGACTTCCATCAGGTTTTGCGTGCCGGACGGAATGAGGCTGATAGCGCGCGAAGCCAGATAAGCCACAACGATCAGGATCACCATGACGAGCCAGGTGTAGGTAACATGTTCGCCTATGTGCAGGTGAAGCTGTTGCTCGAGCCACTGCAGGAATAAAAATGGATGGGTCATGTTCGATGTCTCCTGTGCGTGTATATAAAAAAGTAGCTTAGTAAAGTCGTAACAACGTCGTGATCAACAGGTTGATGATGATCACAGACAGCCCCGCAGCCAGCGCCAACGGGTGAACCCCGCCACGAAACAGCAGCAGGTAGATCGCAGCAGCAACGAATGCGAGGCGGAAAATATAATTGAACTTGAACCCTTTTTCCGCTCCCTGGTGTGGGTTGCTTAGAACCTTGACCAGAGACCGCCCCAGCCAGCGGTAATTGATGATAACCAGTACGCCACCGGCCAGCACCCCCATGGTCACGGGGAGCGACTGCCAGAGCAGGCTGATCAGCACCATGACGAGCAGGATGATCCAATTGCGCTGGGCCAGTTTCGCCAGCAGTTGATCGTCCTGATCACTCATTGTTATCGCCGTTGCGTTTCTGCTCTTCACGCTCCTGGCGGCGCAACTCCCGCTGGGTCAGGATATACACGTTGCGAAAACCGGAAACAATTCCGAAACCCATCATGATCAACGTAAAGATGTGTCCCGTTTCCAGCCACTGATCCAGGTAATATCCCATCGCCAGGCCGATAAGAATCGCGGCAACCAGGGAGATCCCGACACTCGATAAAAAACCGAGACTTTTGAATAATTCGCGCTTATCTTCGGCCATCGGATTATGTCATCGGGGAAAAGCTGGTGAAAAGCGGACATTTAGTACCATATGACCCCCGTGAAGTCAACCGTTTTCCCGCCGGATTGTATACAGTGTACAGACGAACGGGGGTGCAGAAATGCAGCAGCGCTCCCGTTGCCGACAGGCGGTTTTGATCCGTGATCTTCTATACAGATGCCAGGGCTTTCGCTGCAGCGTCGATCGTCTTGTCGAGATCTTCGCGTGAGTGGGCGACACTCATAAAGCCGGCTTCAAACTGCGACGGAGCCAAGTTGATTCCCTGGTCAAGCATGCTTCTGAAGAAGCGCCCGAAAGTTTCGGTGTCGCTCTTGAGTGCATCAGCGAATGAGGTAACCGGTCCCTGCTGGAAATAAGTACAGAACATACCGCCAACCCGCTGCCAGCAGGTCGCAATGGCGCTGCCCGCGGCGACCTGCTGCAGCCCTTGCTCAAGGTAAGTGCTCTTTTCTTCGATCTGCTGATAGAAGCCTTCTTCTTTCAGAAGCTTCAGGGTTGCGATCCCGGCGCTCATGGCCAGCGGATTGCCGGAAAGGGTTCCCGCCTGATACACGCCCCCCTCAGGAGACAGGCACTCCATGATTTCCCGCTTACCGCCGAAAGCGCCGACCGGCAGGCCACCACCGATGATCTTGCCGAGACAGACCAGGTCGCCACGCACGTTGAAGCGCTCCTGGGCGCCGCCGTAGGCAACGCGGAAACCGGTCATGACCTCATCGACGATCATGATGATCCCTTCGGCGGTACAGAGTTCACGCAACCCATCAAGGAAACCGGGAGCCGGGGGGACACAGCCCATGTTGCCGGCGATCGGCTCAAGAATAATACAGGCGATCTCGTCCTTGTTGGCAGCGACCATCTCTTTGACGTCAGTCAAATCGTTGTAGGTCGCAGTCAGGGTGTACTTGGCGAAGTCAGCCGGAACCCCTGGCGAGGTCGGGACGCCGAAGGTCGCAGCGCCGCTGCCGGCCTTGACCAGCAGAGAATCGGCATGGCCGTGGTAACAACCGTCGAACTTGAGAATCTTGTCGCGTCCGGTGTAACCACGGGCCAGGCGGATGGCACTCATGGTGGCTTCGGTCCCGGAGGAGACCATGCGGACCTTTTCGATATTCGGATAGGCAGCGCAGACCATTTCCGCGAGTTCTGTCTCGCGTGCCGTCGGGGCGCCGAAAGAGGCACCGCTGATCGCTGTCTGCTGGATCGCTTCAACGACCTTGGGATGGCAATGGCCGAGGATCATCGGCCCCCAGGAACCGACATAATCGATGTATTCATTGCCATCAGCGTCATAGATTTTGCTGCCGGTGGCTCTTTCGATGAAGATGGGGTTACAGCCGACCGATTTGAATGCGCGAACCGGGCTGTTGACGCCCCCGGGGATCACGGCTTTGGCGGAGTTGAACAAGGCTTCTGACTTTTGATGATCCATAAATCACCTCGAATCCTGGTGGTTAAGATTATGTAGAATGTTGACGAATGAAAACGGACTTCATTCGTTATCATGGACCACCGGCGGAGTCAAGAATTGAGCGGCCTGGTGGAGTGCCCCTGGCAGAAGAAATGGCCGGGTTCGGTGGTTTTCAATTTACCCGTGAATGCGAAATATAATAGTATTCTATTTTTGTTGCTCAAAAACATGGAATAAGCCTGCAAAAGCGGGTGTTTTTCAATGTCTTAGCCGCGGGCCGACTAATCGGCCGAAAATCAAGGAGGATCATTATTATGCGGATTAAACTGGGTTCAGTCGTTCTTGCACTGATCTTTGCGGTCGGCCTGTCGGGATCGGCCATGGCGTCGGGTTTTGCTTTGATCGAGCAGTCCGTTTCCGGGCTTGGTAATGCTTTTGCCGGCGGTGCCGCGAGCGCCGAAGATGCCACAACGGTCTTTTTCAACCCGGCCGGCATGACCCTGCTCGAAGGGCAGGAACTGACCGGCGCACTTCATATCATCTCCCCCTCGACCAAGTTCAAGGCGACGGAAACTCCGACGAACGCCTTCGGTGCACCGATCCTTGATGCAGTCGGCGAACCGGTCGGTACCGGTGCATCCGGTGGTGAAGGCGGAGTTCTGGGCCTGGCTCCGAACCTCTACTACGTCAACAAGATCAACGAAAAGTTTGCCGTCGGCCTGGGAATCAATGCACCTTTCGGTCTGGCAACAAAGTATGACAAGCTTTGGGCGGGGCGGTACCACGCTGTCGAGTCCGATGTTCTGACCATGAATTTCAACCCCTCTGTGGCCTATAAGCTGACCGACAAGCTGAGTATTGGCGGTGGTGTCAACATCCAGTACATCGAGGCGACCCTGAGCAGCATGGTTGACTTCGGTCTTATGGCGACGGCAGATCTCTATGGGCAGGCACTGGAAGCTGCCGGTGAGGGAGATTTTAAAACCGCCGCTTATCTCGAAAATATGGCAAACGGTATGGTTGCCAACGGTCTGANCCTCCAACCCGAACCTGGACGTCTTTTCCGAACTGAATGCCAACGACTGGAGCCTCGGTTTCAACCTCGGTCTGCTCTACGAGTTCAGCCCGGAAACCCGCGTTGGCCTGGCTTACCGTTCCCCGGTGCGTCATGATCTTGAGGGGAGTGCTGAATTCGATATTCAGAATGAAGCCTACCTGGCTTATCTCGAATTGCTCGATATCGCTGAGGCGACCTTCGTCAAGCAGGGTGCTTACGGCAGCATCGATCTGCCCGCTACGGCATCTCTGAGCATTTTCCATCAGGTTACCCCGGCCCTGTCGCTGATGGCCGATGTCACCTGGACAGAGTGGAGCTCTTTTGAGACACTGGTCATGAACTTCGAAGGGACCTTGGCTGATAACCCGTCGGTCACCACTGAAAAATGGGATGACAGCTGGCGCTATTCCGTCGGTGCCAGCTATCAGGTCAATGAAAAGCTGAAGCTGCGTTGCGGCCTGGCCTTTGATGAAACTCCGATCTCCGATGAGCACCGCACCCCGCGGATTCCGGGTGAAGATCGCTTCTGGACCTCCATCGGTCTTGGCTACCAGTTCACTGAAAGCTTGAGCGTTGACTTCGCCTACTCGCACCTGTTCGTCAGCGATTCCAAGATGGAAAAATATGCTGTCATCGGTAGCGAGGACGAAGGGCGCGGTACTGTAATCGGTGAGTTCGAAAACTCCGTCGACATTGCCAGCATCCAGTTCAGCTATAATTTCTGATTGTAAAAAGAGCAATAAACAGAAACTCCCCCTCACCGTTGAGGGGGAGTTTTTTATTGTTATGTGTTCAGAACAAAATGATATGCCTCTGGGAGTTACGATGATGAGATTTCTGCTGCTTTGCCTTCTCTGCTGTCTGCTGTTATCCCCCGCTACGGTTTTCGCCAAGAAGGTCTATGATGTCGACCTTCCGGAGCAGGAAACCCTTTCCGGCGAAGTCCTGCACCTGAACGGCTACGGTCTGCGGACAAAGTTCTTTATCAAGGTCTACCTCGGCTCCCTCTATACTGCCAGTCCGGTGAAATCGACCGCCCAGGTTCTAGCGCAGCCGGGTGCCAAGCTGATCCGCATGGATTTCATCCACAGCAAGGTGGGCAGAGAGAAGATCGTCGAGGCTTTTGCCGAGGGGTTCGAAAAGAACTCACCGCAGCTAAAGAATGATCCGGCGCTGAAGAGTTTTCTTGATCTGTTCACTGCTGATTTCATTTCAGGCGACCGGGTCGACCTGCTGGTGGCGGGCGATGGCAGCGTCAGCGCTGTGCACAACGGCCGTGAACTTGGAACCGTCGTTTCGCCGGTGCTCGGCGAGGCCGTATTGCTGATCTATCTCGGTGACGAGCCGGCCGACGAGGACCTCAAGGAAGGGATGCTCGGTTCCTGAACAGACCCGGGCTTCTGAAGGTGACGTCCCCGGAACGCTAAAAGTGGCGGATGGGCTTGATTTGTCAGCACGGGGCAGGCAGAATTCATTCCCGACCGTTAACAGCTAACCGGGAATTTAGAAATCGTGCAGCCCTGTCAACATACTCTCCCGACCCCCTACCCCGTCGGACCGGTACATTGCTACTCGGTCGAACTCGGCGGGGAGCTGGTTCTTTTCGATACCGGGCCGCCGACTGCGGAGGCCCGGTATCTGCTCAGTGCGCAGGTCGATTTGACGCACCTGAAGCACATCATCATCACCCACTGCCATATCGATCACTATGGTCTTTCCCGCTGGCTGGCTGAACAGACCGGGGCGACGGTTTACCTGCCGTTTCGTGACGGCTTGAAGATCGATCGCCATGAGGAACGCCTGGATCTGGTTTACGAGCTGCTGTTGTGTAACGGTTTCACGCCCGAGTTTCTCGACCTGTTCCGGGTTATCATGTCCGATGGCAGTATCTTCCCCCCATTTCCACAGAACTACCGGATCAGCGAGGAAGATCTTCCCGCCCACCTGGGAATTGAGATTCTTTCCTGCCCCGGGCACTCGCAGAGCGACCATGTTTTGCTCGGGGACGGCTGGGCGGTGACCGGAGACATTCTGCTGGAAGGGATCTTTCAGACCCCCTTTCTGGATGTCGACCTGCTGACCGGACAGCGCTTTCGCAACTACGAAGCCTACTGCGACAGTTTGCCGAAGCTTGCCGGATTGCACGGACGACTGATCCTGCCCGGGCATCGCGAAGGGGTCGCATCAGTCGGCGACTGCCTGCTCTTCTACTGCAGCAAGCTGATGGAACGGGCCGCTTACCTCAAGCAATACCCTTTGAGCATGAATACGGTGGCGGTGGTTGAGACCCTGGTTGGCGATGTCAACAAGAGCGCGTTCGTCAGTTTCATGAAAGCCGCTGAAATCATCTTCCTGCGTGATTTTCTGGCCGAACCGGAGCGTTTGTGTAACGCGCTAGAAGAGTGTGGGCTGCTCACCGAAACGGTGGCGGAAGGGCTGGAGCGGATTCGTGATTGAACCCGCTTCAGGGGTCAGTTTGCCAACAACGGAATGAAACGCTGATGGCTGTAACAATTCTTAACTGCTGCACCGGTTGCGGTGCCTGTGTTGCGGCCTGTCCGCTGGCTGCCCTGACCCTGATGACCGAGCGTCCCGGCGGCTATGGCCGGCGGCGGGCCTTCGTCAGGGTCGCACGCTGCACTGATTGCGGCGCCTGTGTACCCAGTTGCCCGCACCTGGCCCTGGAACTGCCAACACTGGGGTAACGGATCTGCTGCCTTGAAACGTCACACACGGCTAGGAGCGGGTGAAGCGATCGGCGCAGTCGCTTGCATCCCCCCTGATTTTTTCACTGGCGTGCGGAACCGCAGGCCAGACGGCGGCCAGATTTTCGATGGCGGCCTTGGGACTGCCGGGCAGGTTGATGATCAGGCAGGTGCCGCGGATTCCCGCCAGCGCCCGCGAGATAATCGCCATCGGGGTTTTCTCCAGGCTCCTCATGCGCATCAGTTCAGCGAAGCCCGGCAGCTGGCGGTCGAGGATCTCTAACGTTGCTTCAGGAGTGACATCGCGCGGCGAAACCCCGGTCCCCCCCGTTGTCAGGACCAAGTCGTAGGCTCCGGAATCGGCCCAGGCGGCCAGTTGGGCCGAAATCTGTGCTGTTTCATCGGGAACCAACCCCGTCTCCGCGACGGCGTAGCCCTGTTCTCCCAGCCAGGCCGTCAGCAGCGGCCCGCCGGCATCCTCACGCTCGCCCCGGTAACCGCGGTCGCTGATCGTCAGTACCGCAATCCGCAAATCAGACATCGCTTTTACTCCGTTCGTAGGTTCCGCTTTTCCCGCCCGCTTTATAAAGCAGGCAGATTTCCTCGATGATCATGCTGCGGTCGACCCCCTTGCACATATCGTACAGGGTCAGGGCGGCGACGCTGGCGGCGGTCATCGCCTCCATTTCGACTCCGGTCCGTTCGACGGCACGCACTCGCGCCTGGATAAGGATCACCGGCTCATCCGCGACGATTTCAAAGTCCACGTTCACGGCGTGCAGCGCCAGGGGGTGCGAAAGAGGGATGAGGTCAGGGGTCTTTTTTGCCGCGGCGATGCCGGCCAGCCGGGCGACGCCGAGGACGTCCCCCTTTTTCGCCGAGCCCTGGAGGATTTGCTCCAAGGTCTCCGGCTGCATCCTGATCCGGGCCTGGGCGGTGGCGATGCGGTCGCTGGCCGCCTTCTGGCTGACATCGACCATGATCGCCTGGCCGGCGGCATCGAAGTGATTAAACCCCATGGCCGGCTCCAGCACTCTGTGTGGCAAGCAGTTCAAGCCCGTCTCCCGGTTTGATAATCCCTTCCTGCAGGACCTTGGCAAAGATCCCTTCCTTGGGCATGACACAGTCTCCGGCCTGATAATAGATAGCGCAGCGGTTATGGCATTCCTTGCCGATCTGGGTGATTTCCAGCAGCACGTCTCCGGCTCGTAACCGGGAGCCGATCGGCAGTTTGGGCAGCTCGATCCCTTCGGTGGTCAGGTTCTCGGCGAAATCGCCGTTATCGACATCGAGGCCGAGGGCCTGCATCTTCTGAATGCTCTCCTTGGCCAGCAGGCTGACCTGGCGGTGCCAGTCCCCGGCATGGGCATCGCCGACGATGCCGTGGTTGATCCTGAACTCAGCCTGTTCGACTTCCTTTTTGCGTTCACCTTTATTTTCGCTGAGGCAGACAGCGACGATCTGGGCAGACATAATGATTTATCCTCCTATGTTGGACATGGTGAACTCTCTGTTCGCAAGTCCTGTGCCGAAATGATGTTGCGCCGGTTTTGCACTGATCACCTGCACCAGGGTGTGGCGCAATTTGAGCGGATTGTTGAGCCATGGCTTCAGATCGACACTGTCGTCGTTGAAAATGCAGCTCTTTGCTGCTCCTGTCGAAGTCACGCGGATACGGTTGCAGGAGCTGCAGAAATGCTCGCTCATCGGGGTGATCATCCCGAGGGTTCCCAAGGCTCCGGCAATACGATACGGCTTGGCCGGGCCGCAGTAACGGCCGCCGGAAAGCGCCTCGATAGGGTATTTACGGCCGAGTTCGGCGAGGATCTCCGCGCCGCTGACCAGGTTGCGGCGCCAGTCCGGCTCGCGGATGGCCGGCATGTATTCGATGAAACGGATCGCCCAGGGTTTGTCGAGGCTCAGGGCGGCGAAGGGGAGCAGCTCGTGATCATTGACGCCGCGCATGACGACCATGTTCAGCTTGATCTTCAGGCCGCAGGCCTGCGCCTCATCGAGCCCGGCGAGGACTCGCTCCAGGTCGCCGCCACGGGTGATTTCGGCATAAGTCTTCCCGTTTAGCGAATCGAGACTCACATTGAGACAGCCGACCCCTGAATCCTTCAGGGCCTGTGCCTGACCGGCGAGGAGCATGCCGTTGGTAGTCAGGGCCACCTCATCGATATCGGGCAGTGTCGCAAGTTGGGCGAGGAACCCGATAACCCCCTTGCGCACCAGCGGCTCGCCGCCGGTCACCCGGATCTTGCGGATTCCGAGCTCCGTCGCTGCCGTGACGATACGCAAGAACTCTTCATAGCGGAGGATGTCAGCGCAGTTTTTCTGAACGACCCCGGTTTCCGGCATGCAGTAGCGACAGCGCAGGTTGCAGCGATCGGTAATCGACAGGCGCAGGTAATTGATGGTCCGGCCGTAGGCGTCGGGCATGGTCAGCGATCCTCGTAAGGGAAGAAGGATGCGGCATGCAACGGAATGATCTCGATTGTCTCACCGGCAGCTAGCGGTGGCGAGCCGATCGGCAGGTTGGCGATGGCGTTCGCCCCTTGAATGCTGCGCGCCTGCCCTGAGGCCTGGCGTTGGGGCACCTCAGCCATCAAGCCGTCCTCCTGCCAGCGGCAGCGGGCCCAAAGGAAGTTCTGGCGGTTGCCGCCCCCCCTGAGATCATGGGTCAGGGTTGCCCGTAGCGGTTGGCGTGTCGGGGGCAGTCCAGCTAGTTGGCGCAGCGCCGGGAGGACGAACAGCTCAAAGGTGATCGCCGTGGAGGCCGGGTTGCCGGGGAGGCCGAAGCAGGGCTTGCCGTCGAGCAGGCCGAAGAGCACCGGTTTTCCCGGTTTGATCCGGACCTTCCAGAATTTGCGGTCAAAGCCGTGGTTCATCAGGGTGTCCTGGACCAGATCCCGCTCCCCGACCGAGACGCCGCCGGTCGAAAGGATCAGGTCGGCTTCGCGCGCCCGGTTGATAAGATCGGCGAGGTTTTCGCAACGATCGGTACCGATCCCCAGCGGCATGGGATCGCAGCCGCACTCCCGCAGCCGGGCGCAGAGATAGGGGAGGTTGGAGTTGATGATCTGTCCCGGTTGCAGCTCCTGGCCGAGTTCCACCAGTTCATCGCCCGTCGAAAAGACGGCGACCCGTGGACGCGGAATCACGCTCACTCGGCTGATTCCGGCGGCGGCGAGCAGGACAACGGCCCCGGCCCGGAGTTCAGTCCCGGCGTTGAGCAGGGTGTCCCCACTGAAGAACTCCTCCCCCCGGTAACGTACATGCTGGCCAGGCTTGACCGGGCGGGTCGGAATCAGCTGCTGGTCTTCCAGGCGACAGTCTTCCAGCGGAATAACCGTGTCGGCACCGGCCGGCATGGGGGCGCCGGTGGTGATCTGAATCGCTTCTCCGGCGGCGAGGGTTTTATCCCAGGGGTGGCCGGCGAACGACTGGCCGACGACCGGGAGCGGCGTCTCGCCGGCCAGCGAGGCCTGGGCCAGGGCGAAACCGTCCATGGCGGAATTGTCCCACGGTGGCATGTCCCAGCGCGCGGTCACGGTTTCCGCCAGCACCTGTCCGGTGGCCTGTTCCAGCGGCAGGCTGCAGGAGGGAAGGGGGGGCGTGGATGCGAGTATGCTGGCAAGAGCTTCGGCGTAGCTGATCATATGGAGTCCTCATAATATCTGGAGCGGTATTCGCAAGCTTAAAACGTTTTTCATCATCCCGCCAGACGTCTCAAGGCTGGGTGTTTCTATCAGCAGCGGGAACAAGGCCCTGAACTTCATCTGTTTCTACGGCATGTTCACGACAGGAACCGCGCGACGATCAGGTCACACAGCCCGCAGGCATCGTTGATGTCGTAGACCGGTACGTCCAGCTCCAGGGGGGTGTCCGAAGCGACGGCGAACAGGGTCGGATCATGTTCCTCGCCGCGGCAGAGCAGGCGCTCGCTTCGGGCGCGGCGGTGTACCTCGATTTTCGGCATGCTGCTGCGCTTGAACCCCTCAGTGAGAACGATATCAAGATCGTCGCAGAATTCGGCCAGCGTATCACTCAAAGCCGGTTCCTGCGCCTGGGGATTCTGCTTGACCATAGCGATCTGGGCCGCTGATGTAATCAGCATGGTGTCGGCACCGGCCTGGGTCAAGCGCCAGGAATCCTTCCCTTCGTGGTCGATGCTGAAGCTGTGGGCGTCATGCTTGACGGCGCCGACCCGGTAGCCGCGATGTTTCATTTCGACGATCAACTTCTCCAGCAGGGTGGTTTTGCCGGTGCCGCTTTTCGCAACAATGGAGACAACGGGTGGAGTCAATTCTTTCTCCTTGATCCGGGCGAGATCTTCCGGGGTGTTGACGTTGATCAGGGCCCGTTGCCAGCCGGGCGGAAGGTCGGGGGGATCAAGATAGCAGATATTGATTTGCTGATAGAAATCGTAGATGCGGAATTGTCCCCTGCGCAGCAGTTCTTCCATGTGTGACAGACAGCTTTTGTGATAAAGGGCAAAGACCGGCTCGTATCCTGAAGGAGTGCGTGGTACGACGGCGTCGTAGCCATGACGCCGCTGCAGCAGGAGCTCCATAATCCGTCGATCCGGATAGGGCATGTCACAGGGGGCGACAAAGATCCAGTCGGTTTCCGCGGCCTTCAGTCCGGTGAACAGTCCGCCGAGGGCGCTGCCGGGGTAAATGTCGGGGTAAACCGGAATTGCGGCTGAGGCAAGGTCGGGCCTTGAGCCGGCGATAAGAACCCTGGAGAAATTCGCTAGCAACAATTCCAGCGAGCGTTTAAACAGGGGGGCATCAGCGAAATCAATGAGCGCCTTGTCGCGCCCCATCCGCCGACTGCGACCTCCGGCCAGGAGGACTCCGGTCACATCCGCTGTCAAACTGGTCAATATTGTGTCCCGCTGTGAATTCTGCATAACGCCAGTCATTGAAATAGCTGATATTTGTTGTTGTCGTACCTCACTGTCATGCGGCAGCCTGCGCTTTCCAGCCCTTGCAACCGCTGGGAGTCCCTCTCAGCGTGTCTAGACAGCGAGGGGCAAGCCAAGAGGGCTCTATGGAATATATATAAATATCAATATTGTAGATGTTTTTGGAGGTCTTTTTCTTTGAGCTGAAAAAAATAACGCGAAACTGAAACTGAATTGTTACCTTTCGGTAACGTGAGCTGGGGCGCCTGTTTCCACGCTGCTTCGGGAAGACGTGTCATCGGAAAGAAAAAAGCCCCGCGCATTGTGCTGTCGGGGCTGGTTTGGAGCGTTTCAGGGGGCGTAAAAATACCTATGTCGGAATACTTATTTCGGCTTATCTGCAGACCGCTTCACCGAGAACTTTCCATTCCTCGGCCTGGATCAGCTGGCTGAGGTCGATGACCTGAACCATGATCTCTTTGTCCTCCAACTCCTGCTCTTTGATGACATCGCAGGCGTGGCTGGCGTAGTTGGTATAATCCTTATCGTGATCGAAAACGCCGATCTTGAGCAGGGTCTCGCTGTCCCAGATGGCGTCGAGGGCGTCTTCTTCGTCCAGACTCTGGAAGATTTCGACGACCTTGTCGTATTTTTCGCCATAGCTCTCGACAGCGGCCAGGGCCGGAACGGCCAGAGACAGGCAAAGCAGGATGAGAATGACTTTTTTCATGGGTTCTCCTCTGAATCGCCAGGGCAGGCGAAAACTTCTGATCGGGGATATGAGAAAGGCCCCCGTCCTGCGACGGGGGCCTTTGTTGGTTCCGGTTCAGGATTTACGCATCGATCCTACAGTGGGCCGGTACTCATGACCGGGCTGAGTTCTTCGATCTTGCCGGTCTCCAGGCGCATGTTGTAGATGTCCTCGATGTCTTTGTAGATCTGGAACAACTGGAAGAAGCCGTGCCAATGGGTGTAGTCCGGGCCGTTCATCGCGGTGCCGTGACGGGCGCGGCGTCCGGCATGGTGCCAGAAGTAGTACTCCAGTTCCTGGAACGGGTCTTTCCACTGGTCGGCCTTGAGCAGTTTCTTGTCGGCCAGGACTTTCTTCATTTCAACGATCTTGTCCCAGTAGGTGTTGTACAGATCGACAGTGTTCTGCAGCATCTGGCGCTGACCATCAACATGGGTTTCGCCGTGGCAGTTCATGCAGACCTTCTTCATCAGCTGCTCACCCTTTTCGCCGTCGCCACGCTCACCGGAGCGGACAACACTGCGTTTGTGGACCAGGTCCCACTTGAGGCGTTCGTTGACGTTATGGGTTACAGACAGCTCGCCGATGCCGCTCATATGACAGGTGGCGCAGGTCGGTGCGGTGTAGTCACCCGGCTCCCAGGTGTCCGGTGCGCTGTCCCACTCCCACTCTTCGCCGTGAGCTTCGTAAATCTGGCCGTGCTTGCTCTCGAGATAAATCTCGATGTTCGGATGGTCGGGGCCGAGGTGGCAGCTGGCGCAGGCTTCCGGCTTGCGGGCTTCGGCTACGGAGAACTGGTGGCGGGTATGGCAGACGGTACAGTTACCGATGCCGCCGTCGGGATAACGATGGCCAACACCGCCCGGCCAGGTGCCGTTGATCGGCTTGTTGTCGGGGCCGAGTTCGACCTGGCCACCGTGACACATGGCACAGCCGGCTTCACGGCTGGCACGGTTGCGCCCTTCGGAGCGATCGACACCGATAAACTCGCCGCCCTCATTGTGGTACATCAGGCCGTCCATTGCCTTGTTTTCAAGAACCGGCTTGCCGGCCAGGTAGGCGTGACCACTCTTGGAGAACTGCTCGACTTCGGTCGGGTGGCAGCGCTCACAGGTCTTGCTGGAGACCATCGGCGAGATGTAGGTCTTAGTTCCCTTGGTGCCTTCGCACTGGGATGCCATCGGGTTGGCCTTGTCGACGACGTGACAGTCGTAGCAGGAGACGGATGCGTGACCCATCTTGCCGAGCTTCCAGCTTTCGACGATCCCCGGAGTCTTCTTCGCGTGACACTCGACGCAGGCGGCGGCCTCTTTAGTCAGGCCGTGCTTGACTTCCAGTTTCTTCTGCCCCAGGTCGAGGTAAGTATCCCCGGTGCTGGCCTGGACGGAAGAGAGACAGAACATCACTCCGACAATTGCCAGACCGACGATCCATGAACGACGTGTTTTCATCATAAACCTCCTCTTTCTCCTAGTTCCCTTGATTAGATTTTGGGCTGTAACAAGTTAGGGTTATTTCTCGTAATGAGCGGAAACAAATTCCATCATGTCTTTGTGTCCGACATGCTGGTGACATTCGGCACACATCTTCTTGGTGAAGCCGTTCAGGTAGTCCCGGTGGGCCAGGAAACCACCACGCTTCATCCCTTTGGGCAGCAGTTCGGCGTGGCAGCTGCGGCAGGCGCTGTCAAAAGTGAATTCGAGCCGGTTTGCCTCTGCATTTGCCGCCCAGTCAAAATTCGCGCCATCGATGGTCAAGTTGTGGAAGACATCGCTTGTTCCGGTGATCGCCTTGGTCACGAGGTACTCGACAAAGTTGCCGTGCGGCAGATGGCAGTCAACACACTGCGCCTGGAATCCCTGCGGGTTCTGACCACCGTGAACCGATGCCTGCCAGGATGCCCGGAAAGGCTCCATGACGTGACAGCTGGCACAGAACTCATCCGTATTGGTTGTCTCGACCATGAATCCCGACGCGAGAACGACGACCAGTGCGCCGACGACACCGAAGACCGCTCCCAGAAGCCAGATTTTGATCGAACCCATTGTTCCAGGGGCCTTATTGTTCGACATTCACTCACCTCCTTTCTTTGAGTGGCAGTTGTGAAACCTTCTCTTCTCGATAACTGACTTAATAAGTCACATCAGATGAATGTATATTTGCAACCGCTATGCCGAAAGAAAAAACGACTAAAAAACAGCTATATAGCTGTTTTGTCATGTGTCGATTGTTACGAGTCGGTAGCTTTTTCCGAAAACCCTGTGTTACCATTCGGTAGCATTTCGGAGTGAGAACGGTATTTTGCGTCAACAGCTGAAAAGCGGATGGCATCGACATGCAACTGAAAACCAAGTTTATCCTCTCCATCGGCCTGGTGATCTGCCTCTTTCAGAGCATCAGCTTCTATCACACCTCGTCATTTCAGAAGACGCTGGTTGTCGAACATGCAACCCGTCAGGCGAAGATGCTTTTCCACCAGATCCGCCTGACCCGCCAGTGGATTGCCGACCACAATGGCTTGTTCCTGGTCAAGGGGCCGGGTGTTGAAACCAACCCCTTTCTCGATGAAGGGGAAATCCAGGACGCCAGCGGCAACTGGCTGGTCAAGCGCAACCCGGCAATGGTCACCCGCGAGCTGTCGCTCTAAGCCGCCATGGAGGGGATGGGGCAGTTCAACGTCACCAGCCTGATGCCGGTCAACCCACTCAACGCACCGGATGCCTTTGAGCGGCGCAGCCTGCAGAAATTCGCGCACAGCGGCGAAGTGGAAGCGGTCGAGATCGAGAAGGTCGGCGACAGCTACCGGTTACGTTACATGGCGCCGCTGGAGGTCGAGGTTCAGTGTCTGGCCTGCCATGCCGAGCAGGGCTACCGGGTCGGGGATATCCGTGGCGGCATGAATGTCACCATCCCGATGGATTGGGCCTTCGCCGAGATCAATAACAATAACCGCATGTTCCTCTTCATTGCCGCCGCGACGGTTGTCATCGTTTCGCTGCTGATCTTCCTGCTTTTCAACTCCCTGGTTTCCCGACCGCTCAGGCGTTTGACCTCGATGATGGATGCTTATCCGGAGCAACCGTTGGCTCCGCTGCCGGATAATGATCATGAAGACGGTGACGAGATCGATATCCTCAATCGCGAGTTCCACGGGCTCTGCAACCGTCTCGAACGTTCCCAGCACGAGCTTGATACGACCCGCGAGCAGGTCTTTCAAAACGAAAAACAGGCCGCCCTCGGGAGACTGGTGGCCGGTATCGCCCACGAAATCAACAACCCCCTCGGTGGTATGCAGAACTGTGTCGAGATCATGCGCCGCGATCCCCAGGATACGGAGCGCAACGAACGCTACCTGGCGCTGGTGAGTCAGGGGGTCGAGCGGATCAAGTGTACCGTTCAGCAGTTGCTCAATATCGGTCGCAAGGAACCGCTGGCGATCAAGAAGGGGGATGTCGATGCCATGATCCGTGACAGCATCGAACTCTGCTGCATGGGACACCGCAACATCACCCGCGAACTCGATCTGCAGGTCGGGCGCGAGGTGGTGACCGGAATGGAATCGTTGCGCCAGGTGATCATCAATCTCGCCGGTAACGCAGTCCAGGCGATCGGTCGTGATCAGGGGATCATCCGGGCCAGCAGCCGGCTGAGGGACGGTCGGCTCGAAATCGTGCTGAGCGATAACGGGCCGGGGATCGACGAGGCGATTCTGGACCAGATCTTTGAGCCCTTCTTTACGACCAAGGAGGTCGGCGAGGGGACCGGGCTTGGCCTGTCGATCTCCCATTCACTGATCAGTCGCCTCGGCGGCTCCCTTTCGGTTGCCAACCTGCCGGACGGCGGGGCCAGTTTCCACATCTCCGTTCCCATTGAGGATGCCGAATGAATCCGCAGATACTGGTTGTTGAAGATGAAGAGATCATGCGCGTGACCGTTGTCGATCACCTGAGCCGTCAGGGGTGGAGGGTCGATGAGGCGGCAAACGGGCTCGATGCCCTGAAGATGGCCGAAGAGAAAAGCTACGACCTCGTCCTCTCCGATATCCGCATGCCGGGGCTCGATGGTGAAAAACTTCTCGGAAAGATCAAGGAGACCCGCCCGGGAACGGATGTCATCCTCATGACCGCTCACGGCAATACCGACAATGCCGTCGCCTGCCTGCAGCAGGGGGCTGCCGACTATATCCTCAAGCCGTTCAACCTGGATGACCTGAGCTTCCGCGTCCAACGGATTTTCAGCATGCGCGAGATCAAGGCGCGCTGCGTGTCGTTGGAGAACTGCTGCGGTCAGCGTCAGCCGCTGATCGGCACCAGCGTGGCGATGCAGGAACTGCTTAACCTGATCAGCCGGGTGTCGCAGACCGATTCGACAGTGCTGATCCAGGGGGAGAGCGGGGTCGGCAAGGAGCTGGTCGCGGCGGCGATCCATTATGAGAGCCGGCGGGCGGACAAGCCTTATGTGCGCGTCAACTGTGCGGCGATACCGGGCAACCTGCTCGAATCGGAACTTTTCGGCCATGAAAAGGGCTCGTTCACCGGAGCCGACCAGACCACGGTCGGCAAGTTCGAACTGGCCGACCAGGGGACGCTGCTGCTCGATGAGATCGGCGACATGCCGCTCAAGCTGCAGGTCAAGCTGCTGCGCGTGCTCCAGGAGCAGGAGATCGAACGGCTCGGCGGCAAGCAGCCGATCCGGATCAATGTCCGCGTCCTTTGTGCGACCAACAAGGATCTCGCCGATGAGGTGAAAAAGGGGCGTTTCCGTGAAGATCTCTTTTACCGCCTGCAGGTCATCCCGATCGCCGTCCCCCCGCTGCGTGAGCGCAGCGGCGATGTCGCCGAGCTGACTACCCACTTCCTGCGCCAGTTCGGTGAAAAACGCGGTCTCTCCTTCTCCCTTTCGACCGAAGCCGCAGCGGCGCTGAACAACTATTCTTTCCCCGGCAACGTGCGCGAGCTGCGCAATATCCTTGAACGGGTGACGGTGCTGGCGCCCTCGCCGAAACTCCAGCTCTGGGACCTGCCGCCGGAGATCCGCGGTAAGTCGACGCCTCCGGTTATCGAGGACGAACGCCCGGAAGTCAGTCTGGCCGCAGCCGTGGCCGAGGCTGAAAAATCCTGTATCATCAGGGCCCTGCGCAAGACCGGTGGCAACAAGACCGAGGCGGCCGAACTGCTCGGAATCAGCCGCAAGAACTTGTGGGAAAAGATGAAGCAGTACGCACTTTAAGATATTGATTTTAAACAACTAAAAGGTAAAATCGGCATCGGCATCGGCATCGGCATCGGCATCGGCATCGGCATCGGCATCGGCATCGGCATCGAACCTTTTGTTTCGGGCAGGGCGACAACGATAGCGATTTTGTTGGTGTGCGTCGGTATGTTGAATAGTCGCGAAATGACCTATCTCGTAATCTGGATGATCCATGGCACCTATCCTTGAAATAAACGAACTGCGCAAAAGTTACGGAGCCTTGGACGCCGTTGCCGGGATCAGTCTCGCCGTCCGGCCGGGGGAGTGTTTCGGCCTGCTCGGACCCAACGGCGCCGGTAAAACGACGACGATTCGCATGCTCTACGGCTTCACGCCGCGTGACAGCGGCAGTTTGAAGCTCTTCGGCCTCGATATCGACAGCCACCTGCGTGAAATCAAGGCGCGCATCGGTATCTGCCAGCAGGAAGACTCCCTCGATCCCGACCTCTCCCTGCGTGAGAACCTGGTCGGCTTCGCCCGCTACTTTTCCATCCCCCGCCGCGATGCGGAGCAGCGGGCGGAAGAGCTGCTCGAATTTTTTGCCCTTGAAAACCGGGCGACGGACAACGTTCGTATCCTCTCCGGCGGGCTCAAGCGCCGGCTGATGCTGGCGCGGGCGCTGATCAACGGTCCGGAGCTGGTGATCCTCGACGAGCCGACCACCGGGCTCGACCCGCAGAGTCGGCAGCTGCTCTGGGACAAACTGGCGGCGCTTAAAAAACAGGGGCTGAGCATCCTGCTGACCACCCACTACATGGAGGAAGCGGAACGCCTGTGCGACCGGCTGGTGATCGTTGATCACGGCAAGGTGCTGATCGAAGGGGTCCCGCGCGAGTTGATCCGCCGCGAGATCGGTCGCGATGTGCTGGAGATCGCCGACCCCGATCCGCAGATCCGTGCCTTCCTGCAGCAGCAGAACCTGCCCTTCGAGGATCTCGACAAGCGGCTGCTGGTCTACCTCGACAACGGCGACGAGCTGTTCCTCAAGCTGACCCGCGACGTTCGCGCCGAGGGCTGTACCCTGCGCCCGGCCTCCCTCGAAGACCTGTTTCTCAAACTGACCGGGCGGGAGTTGCGCGAATGAATTGGCCGATGCCCTCACGTTTCAGCCGCCGCACCCTGCGGGTCTGGCAGCGCAATTTCGACGTCTACCGGTTGAACTGGAAGATCTCCTTCATTCCGCCGCTGCTGGAGCCGGTCTTCTACATTCTCGCCTTCGGCGTCGGTCTGGCGGTCATGGTCGGCGACTTCGAAGTCCAGGGGCGGACCCTCGGCTATACCAGTTTCATCGCTCCGGCCCTGGTCGCCGTGGCGGTGATGTACAACGCCTTCTTCGAGACGACCTACAACTCCTTCGTCCGCATGTATTACCAGAAAACTTTCGATGCCCTGCTGGCAACGCCCCTCAACCTTGAAGAGATCATTCTCGGCGAGCTGCTCTGGGCGGCGACCAAGGGGTTGATCGCGACCTTGTTGATGGGGTTGATGCTCAGTCTGTTCGGTCTGTTCAGCTATCCCGGGGCGCTGCTGCTACCGCTGCTGGCGGTTCTCGGAGGACTCTTTTTTGCCGCGCTCGGAATGATCTGCACCGCCCTGGTGCCGACCATCGAGATGTTCAATCTGCCGATCTTTCTCGGCATCACCCCGATGTTCCTGTTCAGCGGCACCTTCTTCCCGCTGCAGAACCTGCCGGGGTGGGCGCAGGTCGTCGCCCAGTTTCTGCCGCTGACCCACCTGGTCGCGCTGGTGCGCGGCTGCGCCCTTGAACTTTGGACCCCCGCCCTCTGGGGGAGTCTGCTCTATCTCGCTGTCGCTACCCTGATCCTGGTGCCGCTGGCGATCGCCCTGATGGTGCGGCGGATTATCAATTGATGGCGCTGTGGTTAACTTTGCTATCGGAATCGGAATCGGAATTATCGCGCGGAGGCGCGGAGACGCAGGGTTAAAAACAAAATCATGGCATTGGTTGAACCGGATGTAGGGGCGCGATTCATCGCGCCCCTACGGGAGAGTTTCTCTGCGCCACAGCGCCTCTGTGCGAGAACAAATATCTGAGTAGATTTGTTATCAGGCTTCGAGTGTTGAGTTCGATGTAGTATTCTTCGATACCGATACCGATTATGTCTTGCGAAAAAATGTTACTGATGTTGATTCATTGACCTTTCATCAAAGGAGAGAACCATGCTGTTTGTTGTTCGTTGCGTTGACAAGAAAGACCATCTGGCCGTTCGTCAGGAGAACCGCCCGACCCATGTCGAATACCTCAAGAGCCAGGGGGACGCGCTCTTTGCCGCCGGGCCGTTGCTCGATGACGCCGAGCAAATGTGCGGTTCGGTGGTGATCCTCGATGTCGCCGACCGCGCCGCTGCCGAAGCCTTCGCTGCCGGCGACCCCTATGCCAAGGCCGGGCTGTTTGAATCGGTGACCATCGACCGCTGGAACAAGGTCCTGCCATGATCCAGGCGGGCCTTTGCAGATTTATTTGCAAAGGCCCATAGTCAGCCGTACATTAGGGAGGCATCAGCCATGCAGATCCAGGTGCGCCTGATCGGCCTGTTCAAGACCGGACGCTTTCGCGAAGAGACGCGCAGCTATCCTGCCGGGAGCCTGGTCGCGGATGTGGTCAGCGATCTGGATCTGCCGCGTGAACATCTGGGCATCGTGCTGATCAATGATCTGCATGCCGACCTGGAGAGTCCCCTGAACGATGGCGACAGACTGACTCTGCTCCCCCTGCTCGATGGTGGCTAGGCCCGACCGACCACTGTCGACAAGAACGGAAAGGATCCCCCGATGATAATCCAGACCACCGATCCGGCCGCCAACCCGCAGGCAATTTCCTATCACCGCTGTACCGTCGATCTGCGCAGCGGAAAAATCGTCTATGCCGATGTGCCGTGCCGCAACCTGGATGATGTCCTCGGTGGTTTCGGCCGCTCCTTTCAGGATCTGGCCGAACGCCGCATTGCCAACGCCTACTGCGATGAGAACCCCTTGATCGTCAACACCGGTCTGCTGACGGGGTCGACGGCGATGACCGGGCTGCGTACCTACTTCTCCGCGTACAGCCCGATCAAGGGCTCGAAAAAGGGGCTCCCGGCGGCCATGTGGTCGACGGGGAGCGGCAAGTTCGGCGCCAAGTTCAAGTGGACCGGTCTCGACGAGCTGATCTTTGAAAACCGTTCGGAACGGCCGGTTTACGCCCTGATCGAGGAGACGGCTGACGGCCCGCGAGTCGAACTGAAACCGGCCGCGCACCTGCGCGGGCTGTCGACCCACGACAAGATCATGGCCCTGTATAAGGAGTATCCGGACGCCCATTTTGCCGCCATCGGCCCGGCGGGGGAGAATTGGCAGAACAACTACATGGGGGCGGTCGCCCTGTCGACGGAAAATCAGCTCAAATCGGGTGAGGACAAGTGCCGTTTTGCCGGTCGCGGTGGCATGGGGAGCATGATGGGTTTCAAGAACGTCCTCGCTCTGGTGGCCCGGAGCAGCGACAAGACGAAGCCGCTCAGCGCGGCGGTCAAAGCGGCCAACATCAATGTCATCAAGGGGGGTGGCTCGGCGCGCATCCAGCCCCTGAGCCGCGGTGGCGGTGGCGGAACCTGGGCGGCTTACGACGTGATGCAGGTTTTCAACGCCGTGCCGGTCAACAACTTCCGGCCGCAGGGGAATGCTCTGCCGGAGAAGCTGTTCCGTGAGAATGTCGAACCGGATTACGACATCAAGTCGGAAGCCTGCTACCGTTGCGGCATCACCTGTCACAATAACATCTCCGAAAAGAATCCCGACGGCAGCCGTGGCGAGTTCCTCGCCAAGTTCGATTACGAGCCGCTCAACCTGCTCGGTACCAACATCGGCATTCACGACGCCGGCCAGGCGGCACGCCTGATCCAGCTCGGCGACAACTACGGCATGGATTCCATCTCCCTCGGTGTCACTATCTCCTACGTGATGGCCTACAACGAGCGCCATCCCGAAGCGCCGATTCTCAACGGCGCGAGCTTCGGTGATTACGAGAAGGCCCGGGAGCTGATCATCCAGGCCGGGGAGGGGCGCCTGCCGGAGATCGGCCGTGGCTCGATGCGGCTCTCCGAAAGCCTGCGGGAAACTTCCTACGCCTACCACGTCAAGGGGCTGGAAATCCCGGCCTACCAGCCGGAGACCAATCCCGGCTACGCTTGGGCGATTGCCGGCGGGCATATGTCGATGGGCACCTACGGCATGCTGACCCGCGAGGGGAAATCGGACGTCGATTCCTGGGTTAAGGGGATCACCGAAGAGAAGCTGCATATCGTCGGTTTCGATATGATCGGTCTGTGCAAGTTTTTTGATATCTCCAAAGGGATCAGCACTGACATGATCGTCGATTGCCTGAAGAGCGAGTTCGGTTTCGAGGTGACGATCGACGATCTGCGCCGCGCCGTACGCCGTGCCTTCATGCGCGGCCTGGCCCTGGAACTGCGCCAGGGGTATAGCCGCGACGAGTACGACCTGCCGGCCGAGGTCTATGAAAACCCCAACCCGCACATCAAGCTGCCCCGGATCACCACCCCGGAATTCATGGCCGAGCTCAAGAAACGGGTCTGGGCGGTCTTCGACAAGGAGATCGACGCGGTCTTCGGTAGCGACTTCATCAGGTTTTAAACAATGCTGGTGACGGGCGAGATCTTCATCAATGGCCAATGGCTGGCCGGGCAGGGGACCAGCTTCCAGGCGGTCAACCCGGCGACCGGTGAAACGTTGGAGCCGCTGCTGACCGGCGCGAGCGCCGAGCAGGTTGGCGTCGCAGTGGCCGCTGCCGCCGCTGCCGCGCTGGAACTGAAAAAACTGCCACTGACGCAACGGGCCGGGTTTTTGCGTGCCTGCGCCGCTGAAATCATGGCTCTGGGGGATGGCCTGGTTGAGCGGGCGATGGCGGAAACTGCCCTGCCGCGGGCGCGGATCGAAGGGGAGCGGGCGCGCACCTGCGGCCAGCTCAATCTGTTCGCCGATGTCGTGCTGGCCGGCGATTTCCTTGAGGTGCGGATCGACACGGCATTGCCGGAGCGGCAGCCGCTGCCGCGCCCCGATCTGCGCAGCTTCAACCTGCCCCTCGGTCCGGTCGTGGTGTTCGGGGCGAGCAACTTCCCGCTGGCCTTCTCCGTCGCCGGTGGTGATACAGCAGCGGCATTTGCTGCCGGGTGCCCGGTACTGGTCAAAGGGCACCCCTCGCACCCCGGCACCAGCGAACTGGTCGCCCGAGCCCTGGCTGCCGCGGCGCAGAAGACCGGCCTGCCCGCCGGGACCTTCTCCCTGCTGACAGATTCCGGGCATGAGGTCGGCCGGGCCCTGGTTGCCGCGCCGGCCGTCAAGACGGTTGCCTTTACCGGCTCCTTCGCTGGCGGGACGGCCCTGGTCAAGCTGGCCGGCGAACGGCCGGAACCGATCCCGGTCTTTGCCGAAATGGGGAGCCTGAACCCGGTTGTTCTGCTGCCACAGCGGTTGCAGGCGGATGCCGAGCAGGTTGCTGACGCCTTTGTCGCTTCGCTGACTATGCGGGTCGGGCAGTTCTGCACCAACCCCGGCCTGGTCCTGGGGCTGGCCGGTCCCGATCTCGACCGCTTTATCGCGGCTGCAAGCGCGGCCCTGGCCGGGCAGTCGGCCGGGGTTATGCTCAACGCAGGGATTCAGCAGGCCTACGCTGCCGGAGTCGTTGCCGCCGGACGTCAGCCGGGGGTTACGACGCAGGCCGTCGGGGAAGCGGCCGAGGGGACGTTGGGCTGTTGCTGCCAGCCGACACTGATGAGTGTTAGCGGCGCCGATTTCATCGCCAACCCGCAACTGAGCCATGAGCTGTTCGGTCCGGCTTCGATCGTTGTCAGCTGCCGTGACCTGGCCGAACTGAAGGAGGCCATCGCGGTACTCCTCGGCCAGTTGACCGGAACCATCCAGGGCGCGCCCGGCGAACTGGCCGCTTATTCGGGCCTGTGCGATATCCTCGGCCAGCGGGTCGGCCGCCTGCTGATCAACGGCTTCCCGACCGGCGTCGAAGTCTGCCACGCCATGGTCCATGGCGGGCCGTTCCCCGCCACCAGCGACGCCCGCTTTACCTCGGTCGGCTCGGCGGCGATCAAACGTTTCCTGCGCCCGATCTGCCTGCAGAACTACCCGGAAGAACTCCTCCCCGAACCGCTGCGCAACAGTAACCCGCTGAAGCTCCGGCGGCTGGTCAACGGCGAATGGACCAGCGCCGCACTCTGATTTTTCACTACAGAGACACAGAGAAAAGCTCTCCCTTCTCCCTTGGGGAGAAGGTGGCCGCAGGCCGGATGAAGGGCTTTGGAGCTGAATTCCCCCTCACCCCGACCCTCTCCCTTAAGGAGAGGGGGATCATCTTTCAGGATCTTCAATCTGTTTTTATGCCGGTTTATTGCTCCGGCGGATAAATACCTAAGGCGGGTTCAACAACCTCATGTGGGCTCAACACCCGCAACCTGAAATAACAATCCTTCTCGCTACCGGAATCGGAATTCAGATTTCGAGCAAAGGCGCGGAGGCACAGAGAAAGACAGAAGAAAGATCGCAGAGAATAGAGTTTCAAATGGTCAGTAACTCTTTGGATTTGTTGGAAGACTAAGAGGTTCTATCTCAGCTCCACTGTGCCTGAGCGGGATAGATTAAATAGAATTTCCTGGTTATCCTAGATAAGTTTTTCCAGAGCAGAGCAGAGCAGAGCGAGATAATCTCCAATCTTTTCACTGTTGTAATTGCCCGAGCAATATTACGGCAGCGCCAGAAAATCACCGGAGGGGATGAGCGGCAGGTCTGCGACGGGGTGGTTGTAGAGGTAGATCCAGGCCCGGCAACGATGGCCGTCGGCGAGGTGGATCTCCTCCTGGTGGCGGATGTATTCGGCCGGTTCGGGGAAGCCCGGACCACATTCCTCGTAGCTGTCGAGTCTGCTCAGGACCGCCTCCGCATCGACCAGTTCGTACACTTCCCCCCGCACCAGCTCCGCAGGATCCTCAGATGGCACCGCCCCCGGGTAGTCGGCAACGCGGTAGAGGCGCCCCTGAAAACACCCATCCGCAACAAATAACGCCTGCCCGGCGAGCAGGCGCTCCATCCCGCCGGCCCGGCGCAGGGTTCCGTAGACGAAGAGGTAGGTTTTTTCCGGCATCGCGGATCTCATTGCTAGAGATAGCTGAGAAGAATAGAAAAACTTGTCTCACGCAAAGACGCAAAGGCGCGAAGCAAAGCAAACGGGCATGAGACGGATTTTTATTGCTCCGGCGGATAAATACCCGCAACCCAGGACATTAATCGGAATCGAGACTTTTACAGGAAAGCCCGACTCCGATAGCGATCCCGATTCCGGGAACAATCGAACATGACCTTTTGGGGATGACGATCAACCCCGGTTCCACTCGTCTACTTCATGATGTCTTCTTTGCGCAGCCCGTATTTCTTCAGTTTGCGATAGATCGTTGCCATGTTCATGTTGGCTTTCTGGGCGGCTTCCTCGATGTTGCCGTTGGCGGCACCGAGGAGCTGGCGCAGGTAATCGATCTCGAAGCGGGCGAGGGCGTCGTTGTAGTCGTTCGGATCGCCGCCGGCCTGGTCGGTTTCGATAAAACGGGCGAGGGTGGCGAGGCTGATCTGGTCTTCGGTCTCGACGGTGATGCAGGCTTCGATGACGTTTTTCAGCTGGCGGATGTTCCCCGGCCAGGCGTAGTCGCTCGCGGCCTGCTGGGCCTCGGGGGAGAGCCCCTTGATGTCGGTTTTGAACTTCTTGTTCTGCTCGGCGATGAAGTGCGCGGCGAGCAGGGGGATATCGGGCTTGCGCTGACGCAAGGGCGGCAGGTGCAGGTTGATGACGTTGAGGCGGTAGTAGAGGTCTTCGCGGAAGGTCCCCTGCTCGACCTCTTTTTCGAGATCGGAGTTGGTCGCCGAGATCAGCCGCACGTCGACCTTGGTCGCACTGGTGTCGCCGACGCGGCGGAACTCGCGCTCCTGGAGCACACGGAGCAGGGTTTTCTGGACGTTGAGCGGCAGGTTGCCTACTTCATCGAGAAAGAGGGTGCCGCCGTCCGCGGCCTTGAGCAGACCTTCCTTGTCGGTGTCTGCTCCGGTGAAGGCCCCTTTCTTGTGGCCGAACAGCTCGCTCTCCATGACCGAATCGGGGATGGCGCCACAGTTGATGGCCATGAACGGTTTCTCCCGGCGCGGCGAATTGTAGTGGATGGCCTGGGCGATCAGCTCCTTGCCGCTCCCCGACTCGCCGGTGATCAGCACCGAGGTGTCGCGCACGGCGACCTTCTCGACCGTCTCCAGCAGGCGTTGCAGGGCGGTGAAAACGACTTCCGGTTGCTCGGCCTGAGTGGGGGTGACGAAGTCCAG
>PKUG01000042.1 GCA_002869665.1 Desulfuromonas sp.
ATTATCTTTATATATAATATAATATTCAGATAAATACAACTTTGTCTAGGACAAAAATGAATATCCAACAGCTCAGCAATGAAACCGGTATCGGTGTCGATGCCTTGCGCATCTGGGAGCGGCGTTATGGCTTCCCCGCTCCCGAACGGGATACGCGTGGATTTCGCATCTATTCAGCGGAACAGGTTGATGAATTGCGCCTGGTCAAAACGCTGCTGGATCATGGCCGGCGACCGGGGAAGATTTTCGCTCTTTCAGCCGCCGAGCGCCGGGATCTGGTCGCGCAGTTGGTTACCTCGGATTCAACATCGGATCAGGGCCTGCGCAAACTGGTGGAAGAGGGGAGTCCCTCCCGGATTTCCGCCGAACTGACGGCCCGGCGTAACGAACTGGGCCTAGAGGCTTTCGTGGTTGATGTGGCTCTGCCGCTGTTGCAGTTGCTCGATCATGGCTGGACCATGGGGCGGATCAATGTCGCCCGCGAGCATCTGGTCTCCGATCGGCTGGAAGAGTTACTGAAAAGAGAATTGTCTGCTGAAGAGGATAACGGAGAGAGGCCGCAGGTGCTGTTTCTGACCCTCAGCGGCGAGCGCCACAAGCTCGGCTTGCTGCTCGCGGCAACGCTCTTTAAACAGGCCGGGGTGGCCCCTTTGTGGCTGAACGAAGAGTTGCCCCTCTCCGAAATCCCGGCACTAGCGGATGAACTCCAGGTTGCCGGGGTCGCCCTGTCGTTCAGTAGTCATTACTCCCCCCGCCAGGCCCGCGAAGATCTCGGCCTGCTACGCCGCAGCCTCTCCCCCCGAATCAGGCTTATCGCCGGCGGCCAGTCCGTCCACCAACTCCCTAGTCTGAAAGACCTGATCATCTCCACCGATCTCCAGCAGATTCCGCAGTTGGTGAAGCGGCACTTTTTACATCCGCTTAAGGGGTAGGTTGTTGGAGAAGCACAAATTCATTTTCTTTGACAAATAAAAATTTATATCAGAATATTAGCAAGTTATCGATTTTGTTCTCAATTTATAAAAATAATTGAGTAGCTAATCTTTGTCTTGTATTAGAGTTTTAAATATTTTAGTTATGAGTCCTGTCCAACATTAATTAAGAAAATTGGATTGATAGATAATGAATGCTGAAATTGAAGGAACAAATAAAATATCTGACGAAGTTATTTCTTTAGCAAAAACAGTGGCAGAGCCATTTTATAAAGATGCAATAAGCCCAGCAGCTAAGGAAATTGGAAAAGGATTTGAAACTGTTGCAAAAACAATAAATGTTGCTTTGTCTCCGTTGAAGGTCGCTATTTGGGGATATGACAGAATTGAGGAGTATCTCCAAAATAAGCTCTCAAAAAAGCTAGAAAATATTCCACAGGATAAAATCCAAACACCTGAAGCACATATTGCTGTCCCAACTATTGAAGCGTTGCGTTATACAGGGTCTAATCCTGAATTGAGCGAACTATTTTTAAATTTGTTGGCTACATCTATGAATGTAGAAAAGGCAAGCTATGCACATCCTGCTTTTGTGAAGATTATTAGTGAAATCACATCAGATGAAGCACGACTTCTTAAAGCAATTTCAGTTAGATATAGAGATAGCGGTGAAAGTGTTTTTCCTATTCTTTATATTGAGCCTTATGAAGCTGGATTTCATAGTAAAATCATAAGGGAAGAAACTGTTGTAATAAATAATTTATGTGTAAATTTGGACAATCCTTACCTGCTGTCTAACTATATGGATAACTTATTTCGTTTAGCTTTGGTGGTAACTGTCGCACCAAAAGTTGATTTTTCTAAAGAATATAAGAAATTAAAAAAATCAGATAAGTTTTTGCATGAAATTAATATAATAAAGAATGATAGTTTGAGGAAGGTTAATATTAGAGAAGGTTGTTGGTCTATGGGAGCAATGGGTAGACAATTTTGTAATGTGTGCATACCAAATGAGTAAATTTCTTGTTTAATAAGGCCCAATCAACAATCGTTGATTGGGCCTTCTGGTTTTTTAACAACATTCTCTCAAGCCACACCAATCGACACCAATGCTCCGAGGGTTGCTGCACTGACAGCGAGCCAGAGAGTGACGCCTTGAATCAGGGGGCGCAGGCCGACTTTCTGTAGCACTTCGCGACTGAGGCCGGCACCGATCAGGAACAGAGTGACGACGAGGAACTGGCGGGCGGTAGCCGTCAGTACGTTCCAGACGTTTGCGTATTCCGGCAGCAGGGTGCGAATAGTCGCCGCGAGAATGAAACCGAGGATGAACAGCGGGATTTTCGCCTTCTGGTCCGATTTCAGCAGGAGCGCGGTGGCGAAGGCGACCGGGGCGATCCAGATGGTGCGGGTCAGCTTGACCGTAGTGCCGACGGAGAGGGCTTTTTCCCCATAGGCCGCCGCTGCGCCGACGACGCTGCTGGTGTCATGAATGGCCAGTCCGGCCCAGGTGCCGAACAGATCCTGCCCCAGGTTGAGCAGGTGACCGATGACCGGGAACAGGAGCAGGGCGACGGAATTGAGGGTGAAGATGGTCGCCAGGGCGACCGCTGTCTCCTCGTTCTTTGCCTTGAGGACCGGAGCCATGGCGGCGATGGCGCTACCACCGCAGATCGCGGTGCCGAAAGCGATCAGTGCCGAGGTATTGCGGTCGTTACCGAGCAGTTTACCAAGAGCCAGGCCGAGCAGCAGGGTCAGGCTGATGCCGACGATGGTGTAAAGGAGCGAATCGCGCCCGGTGCGCAGTACGTCACCGAGGCCGAGACCGAAGCCGAGGCCGACCACTGAGAGTTGCAGGATGATCTTGCTCAGGCGTGCCGATTGCTGCGGCCATGGATTGCCGAGCAGAAAACTGAACAGGATTCCGGCGACCAGGGCGGCCGCGGTACCGACCCAGGGGAGGGCGCAGAGGATTCCGATTGTGACGAAAAGGATCTGGCGAGTTTTGCTGTGCTCCATGATGGCCTCCGGTTGATTGACTGGTTGCATCATGGGGTATTTTTGATATAAATAAAAATATGAAATACTCATAATAATCATCAATCGGATTGATTTAAAGCGATGGCCATTACTTTTCGACAACTGGACATATTCGCCCGGGTCGCCAAAACGGGGAATGTCACCCGGGCCAGTGCGGAACTACTGCTGACCCAGTCGGCGGTCAGCATGGCGCTGGCCGAGTTGGAGCGACTGGCGGGTGGCCCGTTGTTCGACCGACACGGGCGGCGGTTGCAGCTCAACGAACGCGGGCGCGAGATTCTGCCGCAGGTCAGGGCAGTGCTTGATCAGGTTCATGGAATCGAGACCTTTCTTGCCGACTCGCTGGGGGAGCCCTGCGGCACTCTGCATGTCGGCGCCAGCACGACCATCGGTAACTATCTGCTCCCCGGTATCATCGGGGAATTTTCCCGGAGCTATGCGCGGGCGACCGTGCAACTCAGTGTCATGAATGCCCGCCAGGTCGAAGAGGGGGTCAGGGATGGCGACCTGGATCTCGGTCTGAGCGAGGGGATACCGCATCTGGGTGAGTTGGAGGTGTCCGACTGGCGTCCGGATGAGTTGGTGGTGATCGTCGGTACCGAGCATCCATGGGCACGGAAGAAAAGCGCGACGCTGGCAAAACTGGCAACAGCCGACTGGATTATGCGCGAGCCGGGCTCGGGGACACGCGAAGTTTTTGAAGAGGCGCTCAAGGCGAAAGGCCTCGAAGCTGCTGTGACACTGGAATTAGGACACACCGAGGCGATCAAGAAGGCGGTTGAGGCCGGGCTCGGCATCGGCTGCCTGTCTCGGATGACTGTGCAGCGCGAGTTGGACAACGGCTGGCTGGTTGAAGTTGCCACTCCGCTTGATCTGCGTCGACGACTGCTGATCCTGAGCCGTACAGGGCGGCAACCGACACTGTTGCTCCAGGCATTTCTGGATGCGTTGCAGTCGGCCAACCAAAGTGTGAAATCTGCGAAATGAGAGGTTTAACGAGCTGTAAAAGATTAGCTGCCAAGACCTGGAATCTTTTCACGCGAAGTCACAAAGAAGCTCCGAATCGTACGCCCTTCACTGTGAGATTTTCTCTGCGATCCCCGCGTCTCTGCGCGAGGTGCAGGCTTCTCGGCTCAATTCAAAGCTCCCCTCATCCGCCCCTTCGGGGCACCTTCTCCCTAAGGGAGAAGGGAATCTCAATCTGCATCTGAATGGTATTGTCAGATGTGCGGAGCAATAAAAATCCCCCGTCGGTCAGGCGGGGGATTATGGCGCGGACAGCTCGGGAACGGTGCGCCTGGCTGGTTGATGCCGGTGGGAACGGGAGGCGCGTCCCCCCTCTCTACGTTGAGAGGGGGGGCTCAACTTTTCAATTCATTTCCGAACTTCACCTTTTCATTTTCACTTTTCAGTTATGCCCCGGCCCAGCCGGAGCTGTGAAATTTGTTACTGTACGGTGATATTGATGCAATCACCGGTTTTCGGGCCGTTGCCCGTGGTGCCGTCCAGCGGCCGTTCACCGTCGACCAGGTTGCCGGTCCCGTCTCCGGGGCCATAGCCGCCACCGGTACCTGTTCCGGTGGCCGTCGCGTCGCTATTGCTGCCGGAATAGTGGTACATGTACCGGTGTCTTTCCATGTTGGTGTTGGTGGCGCCGCTACCGTTCCCGCCGTTACCACCGCCACCACCGCCGCTGCCGTTTCCACCTTTGGCGATGATGACGTTGCCATTGTTGCTGTTGCCTGATTTCTTGCCGGCCAGAGCCGGGCCGGCAATCAGCACCAGCATGGCCAGCAGGCAGCAGAGCGTTGTCAGTATTTTTACAGATTTCATGTGTGACTCCTTGTCTTCATGGATCAGTACATTGAATGGCAGGCCGCTGGCTGGTCGTGGCCGAAGATCGGCCTGCTACTCGGATATAACGTCTTAATCCCGTATTGGTTGACAAGGTTCTCCGGAAAATTGTGAATGAAATGCTTAGTTGTTGAATTATCGTAAGAATTTGTTACTGTTCTAGTGTCTGCAGGTCGGGTGGCAGGCGGATACGGGTTGATTGACATCCCATCTAAATGAAAACGAGAGAGGAGAGGAAAAATGAAAAGAACATGCGGATTTTTGTTTCTGATGCTGTTTGCCCTGTTGCTTGCCGGAGCTCCGGTATTCGCCGGTGGTGACAAGAATCATGGCGATGTCGGCCAGGGAGAAGTCGACCAGGGGGATATCGGCGGTGATGTCGGTAGCGCCCCGGGAGATAATGCTCAGGGGAACCAGACCTGATCCTATGAAAGTAAAACGGCCTGTGTTGATACACAGGCCGTTTTTTCGTGACTACTTTTTAGTTTTACCCTTCCCCTCTCCCTTTCCTTTTCCATGTTTATCTTTATCTTCTTTCTCGTCCCAGGACGGCTTTTTGTAAAGGTCATCCGATTCTTTCAGTTGCTTGAATTCCGCTGAACCGGGCTTGATCCCCAGACGCTGCGCCATAACGCCCCAGCCACGGCCTTTTCCTTCCCGGTACTGGCGCAGAACACGGTCGGTCGGTTTGCCTGCCATTTCTCCGAGGCGCAGGACCATGTAGGCGTCGGCCGGACGTTCAACGTTGCCGAGGATCACCCCGACTTCGCTCTCGCCAATATGGAAGCGGGTGGCCAGTTGTGTCCGGAAACCGGATGCATCGGCTTCGGCGCGTACGTTCATGTTGCGCATCCATTCGAAATCGGTCGCTATGGCGCCGCTGGCGAACAATAGAAAAATCAGGGTGAGGATCAGAATCCGTTTGCTTTTCATTTCAGGTCTCCTTTGTTGTGGATAATATTGTAGCAGTTTAACAATATTTCTTTCTCAGGCAAAGATTGGATCTCCCAGATTGGATCTCCCGGACTCACCCGGGACAACAGTCGATTTCCCGGTTGATATGCGGAAACCTGCATAAAAGCGCTTGATTTTTTGTCGTTGAGGAGTACTATCCCGAGACCCGTTGGACAAGACCTTCCCCCGTTAGGCCCTGCCCGGCATTTCGCCGACACCTGGACATTTTGCCCTCGCTGCCGACGTACATCTGTTGACTTCTGTACTCGAGAGGTGACCTGTGTCCGTCAATCTGTTGATTCCACAATTATTGAGCTGTGTGCGCGAAGGATATTCCCGCCGCCAGTTGACCAATGACCTGCTGGCCGGCGTGATCGTCGGTATTGTCGCACTCCCCCTGGCGATCGCCTTTGCCATTGCCTCGGGCGTTAAGCCTGAGCAGGGGCTCTATACCGCAATTGTCGCCGGATTCCTGATCTCCGCCCTGAGCGGCAGCCGGGTGCAGATCGGCGGACCGACCGGCGCCTTCATCGTCATCGTTTACGACATCATCCAGCGCTACGGTTACGACGGCCTGGTGCTGGCGACCCTGCTTGCCGGAGTGCTGCTGATCCTCATGGGGGTAGCGGGGCTCGGTTCGGTGATCAAATTCATCCCCTATCCGGTGACCGTCGGCTTCACCAGCGGGATCGCACTGATCATCTTTTCCGGTCAGCTGCGCGACCTGTTTGGTCTGCAGATGTCGGTTGTCCCGTCTGAATTTATCGAGAAATTGATCGCCTACGGCGAACATATCGACAGCTGGTCGCTGCTTCCCACACTGATCGGTCTGGCGACGATCGCCATCATTATCTCCTGGCCAAAAATCACCAAGAGTGTCCCCGGTTCGCTGATTGCTATCTTGCTGACGACTGCGGTTGTCGCACTCTTTGACCTTCCGGTTGAAACCATTGGCAGCCGTTTCGGCAGCGTACCGAACAGTCTACCGCTGCCGCACTTGCCGGAAATGCCCGGCTGGTCCGAGGTTTCCCGGCTCTTTTCCCCGGCGCTGACAATTGCCATCCTCGCCGGGATCGAATCGTTGCTCTCGGCTGTGGTCGCCGACGGTATGACAGGCGGCCGTCATCGCAGCAACATGGAACTGGTCGCCCAGGGGGTCGCCAACCTGGCCTCGCCGCTGTTCGGCGGTATTCCCGCAACTGGCGCTATCGCGCGCACCGCGACCAATGTCAAAAACGGCGGGCGGACACCGCTGGCCGGGATCGTCCATGCCATCACCCTGTTGCTCATCCTGCTCTTTTTCGGCCGTTGGGCGGCGTTGATTCCGCTGCCGACCCTGGCCGGTATCCTGATCATCGTGGCCTGGAACATGAGCGAAGTTCACCTGTTTGCCAAGCTGCTGCGTGGGCCGCGCGGTGATGTACTGGTGCTGATCAGCACCTTCGGTCTTACGGTTCTGGTCGACCTGACGGTCGCCATCCAGGTCGGCATGGTGCTGGCGGCTTTTCTGTTTATGCAGCGGATGGCGAACGCCACCCAGGTCGGCTTCATTACCCGCGAGTTGCGGGGAGACGATGAGGATGAGGATCTGAACAGCCTGAAGTTTCGGCGGGTGCCGGACGGGGTGGAGGTTTTCGAGATCGACGGTCCGTTTTTCTTTGGTGCGGCCGATAAATTTAAAAATGCCCTGACCGTTGTCGCCTCGCCACCACAGGTTCTGATCCTGCGCATGCGGCACGCCCTGACTCTTGATGCCACCGCGCTGCAGGCGCTCGAATCGGTTTATGACAGGTCAAAACGCAACGGGACCCAACTGGTTCTGTCTGGTGTTCATACGCAGCCGTTGATGACGATGGAGAAAGCCGGCTTTCTGAGCCTGCTGGGGGAAGAGAACGTCTTCGGGCACATTGACGATGCCCTGGACCATGCGCGTGAGCTGCTCGGCCTGCCGCAGGAGCCGCGTCCGGTTCCTTTTGTCGCCAGTGTCGAACGGGAGCGTGAAGAACTCTGATCCGTACAGTCAGTGTCCATAGTTGGCTGGATCCTGGGCGTAAAAGAGGCTCAGCTGTTCGTAAAGTTGCGGGTGACGTTTCTGCAGCTGGCGTGGTTTTTCGAAAAAGGCCTCGGTGATGACGGCGAAGAATTCCGCCGGATTGGTGGCGCCGTAAGCATCCAGATCGTTGTCGCGATGGAATTTCAGGTCTGCGATGAGCTCTTCGTATTCTTCCCCGAGAATCCTGGCCCAGGCACTGTACATCGAGGCTTGCGGGAGCGCCGGCGCACCTTCCATGCCACCCCATTCGCCATCGAGCTGATGGGCGAATTCATGAAACACCACATTGTGACCGTCGCGAGCGTCGTGCGCTGAATGGGTGACATCGTCCCAGGCCAGAATCACCGGGCCGCGCAGCCATGATTCCCCCAGCCGTCCCTGCTGTTTGACCGTCACCACGGCGCCATCGCGCTGGGTGATCTGCGAGCTGAAGGGGTGGGGATAGACGAGGATGGACTGTAGTGTCGGATAATAGTCGGTCTCGCGGTGCAACAGGAGAATGCAGGCCTGCGCGGCGATAACGACCCGCATACGATCATCAATGGTCAGTCCGCCACACCCTTCAAATGACTTTTCTGCCAGGAAAATCTGAATATGGCCGCGCAGTTCATCCTGTTCCGCAGCCGGCAGGCGTTCGAAGTAGGCCACATCCGCTCGCAGAATCGCTTCCCATTCCGGTGGGAAAGGGCGATTGCGCAGCCGCTTCCGGCGTAATTTCTTGAATCCAAACATCGTGTGTCTCCTCCCTCCCTGTCAGCGACAGCCTTCTCTGTGAAGGCTTCCGTGCTTGTTTGGTCTTGGCGTTCGTTTTTTGCTGTGAACGTCAAGCAGTTTACCTGCCGCAGCCCCTTTGTTGAAGGGGGAGCTCTGTTTTGTCCAAAAAAACAGGCCCGACCGTTGAGCCGGTCGGGCCTGTCTGTTCAGTTTTTGAATCCTGCCGTTCTAGAGATATTCGACGGATGTTGCGAAGAAGGTGATCGATTCGAGTTGTTTGTCCTCTGCGGTTGCCAGTGCTTCCGGCTTGGCGCAGCTTTCCCCTTCCTGAGCTTCTTCCTTGATCCCCTCGTCCTGCTTCTTCTCGGTGGAGCAGAGGTCGATGTACTGGCCGACGGCAAAACCGTCCAGCTTCACCTTCTGGCCGGCGGCGTCGGTCTTGAACTTGAAGGCATCATCCTTGGCCCAGACCAGGATAACCGGATCCCCTTTTTTGTAGGCGCCTTCGCCGACCCAGATTTTACAACCGCTCATGCAGGCGCCGAGGATCGTGCCGGTGAGGGTGATCTCCTGTTTTTCGACGTCGAGGATCTTCTCGGTCAGTTGGGGAACGGTCAGTTGCTCGGCGAACGCCGGGGCAATGGTCAGAGTTGCCAGCAGGCAAATGGTACAGAACAAAACAATCTTTTTCATCTTCAGGCATCCTTTCTGTTTTTGTTAAGTCGTGGTTTTCTGATCAGGTAGAGATAGCAACCGGTGACACTGAGAATAATCATCATGATTCCGAGGACATCGTAAAAGATGCGCCCCCAGAAGCCGAAAATCGCTCCGGTGTGGAGATCCTGGATCACCCACATGACCGGCACGCTGTCCCCCTCTCCCGGAAAGAGGTTTTCCAGCCCCTGGGCCTTACGGGTGCGGTCAAGGCGCTCCTGGTAGCTGTCGGGAAGGTAGCTGGTTGAGATCCGACTTTTTTCGAGGACTTTGAAATCGTGGTGGTGGTTGTAAAGCACGCCGGTCAGGGCACAGACAACCAGGAAGATCGAGACGAGCAGGCTCAGCCATTTAAAGTAGCCGAAACTGTACAAATGGATTTTTCGCCAGAGAATCAGGGACGATTTTTTGCCGGTCGGTGTCTGACTCATAGTTTGATTTATTCCATCGTGTCGGCAATGGGTCGGTTAGACGCTTTGTTGTTTGTCAGTACCAGATTTTGGGATGTTGTTTATAGCTTTAATGGGTGAGTTTGCGCAAGACCCTATCTCTTTTCCGAGTATCTTACTTAGGTATTATCGCGTGTCTGGTATCTCATAACAAGGTGCATGGGGTAAATTTATGCGAGGTCGATCCGCAATAGTGGACGCCATAGCGTTGGTCAGGCAACAAAGCTTAAGGAAATCGCCGGTCTTCTTGAAAAGACTCTGAATGACTATACCTCTGCCGGCGAAGAAATCGTGATTGTTTTTGAGCAGGTCTGTAATGACTTGATAATCGCCTTGCGTCACTGGTTGGAGGGGAACCACGCCGGCTGGACCATGGAGGCGAATAAATGAAAACGAGAACGCTGCTTGTTGCCGATGACGATCTGATTTTTCGGGCACTGATGCGCAAGCATCTGGAGGAGCCCGGTTTCAGGGGTGTCGAGTTGGAATCGGGAGAGGGCTTGGCCGCGGAGATCGCGCGCCACAGACCGGTTGGCTGTCTGCTCGACATTATTATGGATGAAGGCTACGAATCGATCATCGATGCCGTGGCGAGGGGGGAGCGACCGAAGCCGATTGCCGTTTCTTCTAATGCTCTGTGCCTCGATATCGGCGAGGATATGGGGGTTGATGCGATCCTCGAAAAGCCTGTCACTCCGGTTAAGTTGGCGGCTGTTCTGGTGAAGCTCGGGCTGCTCGAATAGGAATTGCCACCGAGAAAAGATACTCCGGCGGTTGTTATGAAAAGGCTCCCTGTCATTTGGACAGGGGGCCTTTTCATTTGTCTGGAGAGCTTGCTAGAACAGCGGCTTGTCCAGTTTGATGATGTACAGGGTGTTGGCGTCGGTTTCGTCAACCCCCGGCAGGATCTTCTGGACCACCTCGTCACCTTTCGGCCAGACGGCGAAGTCATCGTCGTTCAGGACGCCGACGGTTTGGGCGTCGATAATCCACAATCCTTCCAGTTTGTCGTGCGGATAATGGTTTGGCAGCAGTTCGACCAGATCGGCAACCAGTTCCTTGGTCACCGGCTTGACCCCGGCAGCGGCAATCTCTTCCCAACTGCACTGCTCAAGGGTTTTGCCGTTCAGTGTTCCGCCGCTGATTGCGGTGACATCGCCGGAGATGTCGGTCGCACCGCGCAGGTTGATTTTGTAGAGGGTCTTCTGGGCTGCTTTCTCACCGGAGAAGGCGCCGTCACGTTCAACAACCAGGAAGGTGTCGGCGCTCAGGGAGGCGATTTCCGAGTTGGCGTTCTTGGCTTTCTCCTGGCGATAGAGATACTGGTGGGTTGCCCCGCTTTGCAGGTCAAAGGTCAGAATCCTGGTCAGTGTGAGGTTGGTCGCCTCTTTCTTGCTCGGATTGTAAAGGGTCGACTGCATGATGCCGACCAGAGTCTTTTCATCGGGGGTGATCGTCAGCCCCTCCATGCCACGGTTGGCCCAGCGCCGTTCGAGTACGGCGGGCAGTTTGCGGCCGGCGGTCTTGACGCCGAGCGGGCTCATCCGTTCCAGTTCGATCCCGTCTTTTGAATAGTGAACAATATGCGGCGCATACTCGTCGCTGATCCAGAAGCTGCCGTCCTTCATGGCAACCAGACCCTCGCTGTCGAGGCCGTAGGGATCGAATTCCAGCACCTGCCCGGCGTTGTCGTAGGGGATTTCACCTGTTGCACCCAGCCCTTTCGGGTTGGGACGGCCGGAGATGGGGGTGCCACTCGGATCTTTCAGCAGGATAGTGCGTACCAGCGCCACAGAACCGTCGCCGGTCACCTTGAATTCACCGATCCGCGGAGTGTAGTCGGGTACCGGAAACTTCTTCCCCTTTCCGGCGCTGCCGGTGTAGTTGGTGTTCGGCCCGCGGTCGGTCAGAGCGTAGAAATGTCCGGCCTTGCTCGGGTGGGCGGTCATCGCCGAACCGAAACCACCGTTGTGAACTTCGGTGCCGTTGTCGAGGGTGGCGATCGTGGTGAAGGGGAGCTTACTCCCTTGCGGCGGGACTTTGGCGATATTGTGGGCAGCGGAACAGGCGGTCAGCGAGACCACCAGGCAGAGCAGGGCGAATCGTTGCAGCATGGGATGGCTCCTTCATTGGGTGTGAAAAAATAAAGGAGATAATTGGTCAGCAATGTCAGCCGGAAATGAGAAGGAGGTTAATAACGCGTTAGAGGCAGTGATTGGTCGGAATCGGGATCACTATCGGGATTCGTTCTGTTTGCTGATCATCGATGGCGATGGCGATTCCGATTCCGATTCTGATTCCGATGGCGATGCCGATGCACCTTCTGGCTGCATTTCGGTCAGATAGCGCCATTCTTTCTTCGGCATGAACTGGCGGCGCAGCTTCGGGTTGAAGCGGTCGGGGTTGCTGATGTTGTGGTAGAAATTGCGCCACAGGGTAGCGATTTCATTTTCCTCGGCGTGCTGAAGCAACTCCGGCGCGATAGCGACATCGGTACAGAGCTGCCAGCCGTCAGTTGTGCCGAAAATGCCGAGTTGGCGTTTCTCATCGAGGATCACCCAACGCATCGCCTGGAAGCGGGCGGCAAAATGGCTGCCGGTCAAGGGGGCGGCGTTGGTGCGTGGGGCGCAGCAGGCCAGGTAGCTGTCGTCAATCAGGCGGCGAAAGCGCAGCAGCCCGAGGAGGCGATGGCTTTCGCGGCCGGTCTTTTGCGCGGCGCTGGCAACCCGGTTGATCAGCGGATCGGCAAGGTTGCCGAGTACTCCGGGTCCACTTTTCAATGCCCGCCGGACCAGGTGAAGCAGGTCATGTTCAATCTCTTTCTCCTCGCTATAGTAGGCTTGGGCCAGTTCGCGCATGAAACGCTGCCCCAGTTTTTTGTGCAGTCCGCCGGCGACGGTTGCCGCCCAGTCTGGGTCGGTGACTATGATGCGCTCTTGCTCGAACAGGGCGACGCTGGCTGGTTTCTTGCTGCTAAGGATCGCTGTAACGGGCAGATGTTCCTTCACCGCGTGGCCGAGCAGGCAGATGAAGCCGTCGAGGCTGCCGTCGTAATAAAGGATCATCACAACTCTCCAGTCAGGGCGCTGGCTGTCATTTCGGACGCTGCTGAAAAATCGAAACTCAACTGGCTGACGGCTTTTTTACGGGTGTCGGAGGTCAGGGCGTTACGGATGAAGTCCTCCCGCTGGGGAACATCTCCCAGGTAAAAACGCCCGTCATGGAGAAAATAGCGCGCCCGCTTCATCACCACCCCGAGTTTGCCAAGATCATCGCTCTGCAACCGGCGATGTCTCCGGGCGCTGATGATCCGCCTCATCGAGCGCACGCCGATGCCGGGGACGCGCAGCAGTTCCTCTTTTGAGGCGTGGTTGACGTCGAGGGGGAAATGTTCGAGATGGCGCAGCGCCCAGGCCGCTTTGGGATCGACATCGGGATCGAGTTGGGGATGCGCAGGATCGAGAATCTCGTCGACCCCGAATTGGTAGAAGCGCAGCAGCCAGTCGGCCTGGTAGATACGGTGCTCGCGCAGTAACGGCGGTGGGCCGGGGAGGGCGGGCAGGCGCGTATCGCTGTTGACCGGAATGTAGGCGGAATAGTAGACCCGCTTCAGCCCGGAACCACGGTAGAGCAGGTCGGCACGCTTGAGGATGGTCAGATCGCTGTCCGGTGTCGCACCGACGATCATCTGGGTGCTCATTCCCGCCGGGTTGGCAACGGAGTCCTGCCGACGACGGGCCGGGAGCTTGCGCTCCTGTTGCAGTTCGCCCGCGGTGGAGAAGATCTGCAGAATCTCATCTTCCCGTTTCTCCGGCGCCAGAAGCTGCAACCCTTGCCCGGTCGGCAACTCGATGTTGGCGCTCATGCGGTCGGCCAGCTGTGCGGCTTGCACGGTCAACTCGGGGCTGCAGCCGGGGATCACTTTGAGATGCACGTAGCCGTGAAAGGAATATTTTTGCCGTAGCAGGCGCAGGGCCTCCAGCAGTTGCAGCATGGTGTCGTCCGGGCTGGCGAAGACCGCGGAACTCAGAAACAACCCTTCAATATAGTTGCGGCGGTAGAAATCGACGGTCAGCTGTGCCAGTTCATCTGGAGTGAAACTGGCTCGCTGATGGTCGTTGGAGCGGCGGTTCAGGCAATAGGCGCAATCGTAGCGGCAGTGGTTGCTGTAAAGAACTTTCAGTAGCGAGATACAGCGTCCGTCGGCCGACCAGGAGTGGCAGATACCGCTTTTGTGCGCCACCCCCAGCCCGCTGCCGCTGCGGGTGCTGCCACTCGACGCGCACGAGGCGTCATACCTGGCCGCCCCGGAGAGAATACGGAGTTTATCCTCAAGCGTGGCGCTGGAATGAAGTGCCGGTGAGGTGAGATGAATGAGTGATGAGGATACTGACACACGAGCCCCTTTCTGCTGCGTTGTTCGCAGAAGGATAAGGGGCTCGTGTGTCAGGAAAAGTCATATGATTTTTCGCCTTAATGATAATGCGCACCCGGATAGAGCAGGTTAAGGGCGAGGGTGTGGATAGGACGGAACAGTTGGCCGAAGAAGTTCCAGGCGATGAACAGACCGATGAGTGACATGGCTGAGCGCTGGATGAAGGCGTTGTATTTGCGTGCCGTATTGCCGTCAAGCAGCAGTGGGATGATGCCGCTGCCGTCGAGTGGGGGGAGGGGGATCAGGTTGAAGACGAGCAGGATCAAATTTAGGGTGAAGCAGATGCTGAGCAGAACGGCAAGTCCCTCGGGGACGCCGCCGCTGTCCGCGGCGACGACCGAGGTGAAGGAAATCTTTGCCGGGGCATGAAAATGCCCGGTCAGCATGCCGATCCGGATCACCAGGGCGCTGATGAGAACCAGTGCCAGGTTGGCCAGCGGTCCGGCGAGGGCCATCATGGCAGCGCTTTTGGGATTGCGGTCGGCCCAGTTACGGTTGTAGGGGGTGCTGGCCCAGCCGATCATCCAGCCGGCACTGAGATAAGAGAGCAGCGGAACCACAACAGTGCCGAAGGGGGAGCGGCGAATGTGTGGTGTCGGGTCGAGTGATACCTGCCCTCCTTCAAAGGCGGTGGGATCTCCCAACTTCAGAGCAGCCCAGGCGTGTGCCGCCTCGTGTGCAGTGATAGCGACGATGAAGGAGAGGTACCAGAGAACCAACTCCGACCCGTTGGTGAACCCGCTGCCGGACAACATCCGGTTTACTCCCCAAGGCTCGGTGGCAGCGTCGGCCCTGAATCTTTTCTGCGCCCAAACAGTTTGGCAAGCACACCGCCAAATGCAGCCAGGCCGATGATGATGAATTTTTTGAAGGCAAACAGCAGCGCCCCCAGTTTGGCGAGCAACCCGACCTTGGCGGCAACCTTGCCGCCGACCAGCGCTGCGATACCGTAAGCGGCGACCTTGTCGACGCCCGAGTCGTAATCGCTGTACCTGTGTCCATCCTTGAAGTCAGAGAACGCCAGGACCTGCTGCATACTGTCGGTGATTGCCGGGAGCTGGTCGATGGAGGCGACGGCATTGAGGATCAATACCCCTTTACGGCCGAGAATCCTGACATTGTAGTTGAGCGTATGTTCCGGATCATCACCGAAGCGTAGCTCTTTGGCCCAGTAGAGCTTCTTTGTTCTGGAATCATAATGCGGTGGAGCTGCCCAGCCGACGATGTGGATCGGCTCGAAGCCGAGCTCTTTACGTTCCTTGTTGAGCTCTTTTTCACCATCCCGAATTTGCGTGAGCAGTTCGGTGTAATTGATATCCGCGGCGTCATCATCTTCGACGTGGCCGTCTTCCTCGTAGGTGATGACGACCCCCCATCCCTCGGGCCCGAACAGTTCGGTGTCGACCGGCAACAGCATGCCGAGGGTCCCGGAACCGTCCGGGTTGCCCCAACCATCCTCGAGAAATCTCTGGGCAGCCTCCGGGCCGATATAACGGAACTCCTCAGGGACATCCAGTTGGGCGACCCCGTTCGGCAGGTCAATTATGCCCATTTGCGGATTCAGGCTGGAGAGCAGGTCGTCCACGTAGGGGCTGTCTATAGCCGGTTCTTCAGCACAGAGCTGCAGTGGGTTGAGACATGTGAGCAGGAAGAAAAGAGACAACAGAAATGTACGCATGAAGACCCCCCTCGAATGAAAAACAGACATTGACTTTGTTACGATAACCGCCATGTGTGCGTGACAGTATTAACATAAAAAATATCCGCTCAAAAGCGGAATTCGGTTTCGGTGCTTAACGGAGATCTGTGGGACGAAGCAATAAAGGCGACCCAGCGGTCGCCTTTATTGCTTGTCGCTGTCAGCTATTTTTTCGTCACCACCCAGAGGGCGTGGATAACGCCGGGGAGGTAAAAGAAGAGGCAAAGAACAATGTTGATCAGCAGGTTGCTGCCAACGCCGCTTTTCAGGAAAACGCCCAGGGGCGGTAGCAGGATTGCCAGGATGATAAGCAGAATCTTGTTATCCATGAAAACTCCTTGAAGAAAAATAGTGGGTCGCTCCACAGGTTGCCGGGTTCGGCGGTTAACAACGACAGCTTACGTGATGGTGGTGGTGTTGACAACCTGAAGACCATCAGAATTGGAACTTCACCCCATAATACTAACTTGGTATTGAAGGAAATTGTTATATTCAATGAAGTTTTTTAAATAATTGTAAATATCCTAATATATACGGTATGTTATCGTTCTGCTGTGAGGATTTGATAATGAGGTTATAATCCAGAGGCTGTTCATATATGTATATCCAGAGAAGTGCATGAGCAATGAGGGGGTAGAAAATCATGGTGTCTATGGTGGGGTGGATCAACGGTAGACGGAGAGAAGATACCGCTGTTGCGGGTCAGGGGGGGAGTGAAGGAAAGTAAGGTGTCGCCGGGGGACACCGAAGAGTCATAGCCTGTCCGGTTTTCTCAGCAGGTTGCCGCAAAGCACGTGCTCGATTGTCCCCTTGTTGGCATAGGTGTCGGAATTGATGGTTTTGAAGTTTTCAAGCTCTTCATAAAGTCCGCGAATTGAGACAATGGGCTTTGCCGTGATTGAGATGGCTTCCGGTGAAGGACTGTACGAGCAGATTGTCGCCCATCAACCGGTGGCCTGCCTGCTCGATATCATTATGGATGAAGGCTACGAATCGATCATCCCGGTTGCGAAAATGCGTAATCGACCGAAGCTGATCACCGTATCTTCCAATCGACTATGTCTCGACTTTACCCTCGATATGGGTGTCGAGCCGCCCTGGAAAACCGGTCAAACCCGCTGTCCTCGCCGAAACATTTGCGGAATTGGGTATCAGCTCGGACTGACTCCCTGGCGCGTCCAGAATGAAATAACAAAAGGCCCGACTGAGATCAGTCGGGCCTTTGTTTTTGTGTGGTACCGAAGGCCTGTATCAAACTGGTTATTTAAGTTTTTGAAATTCGTGACCTGTACTTTTTGTCCACTCTGTGAGTACCCCGACAGATACCCCCATTATTCCTTGCTTTTACTTTCTTGCAATCAAATATTGTTATCAAGATATTGAGGTTGGGCTGACATGTCAAGGCAGGGCCAGTGACGCAATTAAGATGGCAAGTTTTAGATTGTGATGATTCGGGCAGTTGGTTGTGTTAGCCGTTCGCGATTCGCGAATAGCGTATGGTTATTATTGAGGCTGTTTAGCTACAATCTAATGATTTTTGGGCGGCCAGTAACCAGCAAGCCCACTCATTAGCTACTCTCGTACTGTTAGAGCAGTTAGCATAAGCCCCTAGGGGATTTTGACTGTAGGCGGGGTGCAAGCAATAATGCCCGGTGAATTTTAAATCATAATCAGTGTCACAATAGGTAGTTCCCAATTTGGGTACGATATGACCCAAATTAGAAATAGTCTTGAAATAGTTTACCATTCAGTAAGGCCGTATTTTTTCAAAAAGTTTTCTCTAAAAACATTCCTGTCAAATTTTTTTCCTTCAAAAAAATGCATTTGCTCTTCAGTAAATGTAGCCAATGATTCTATTAAGTCATCAACCAGGGCATCGTTAAGCTTTAAGTACCCCTCTGGCTGTCCGGTATCATCTGCAGTTTGTTTTATGTACTTTTCGGGAACATGGTTTTTGTTGATCCATCTCGTGATTGTAGATCTATCGACGCCGAGTTTGTTTTTCGCTAAATCGGTCGCATCTTTGGCGCCATATGCTTTTTGCATTTTCCAGATGATGGCATCTGCTGCAACTCCTAATGCGAGGCCTGCAGACAAAATAGGAATGATGGGGGCTGTTATTGCTGATGCTGCTAATAATACTTTCTGCTGCTTCGGTCGTCGGACTTGGACAATGAACTCTCTGCTCTTCTTTGGGTCTTCGAACGGTTTGCCTTTTCCTGTTTGTAGATAGCTAAAATTCACTGAGAACTCGTCGCTTATTTGGCGAAGAATATTAGAAGATGGTTTTTTCTTCTTGGATTCTATAAGTGAAATGTAAGACTTTGAAATTCCTAGCCTTTCAGCCATCTCCTGTTGTGTGAGGTCGTAAAACTCTCTTAAGTTCTTTATTGCGTCTTCAGTGCTCCACATAGGCCTACCCTGTACCTTATAGAAAAATATTAGTAAACATGCTTGACAGAAATGCACATCGCAACTACTATGCAAATAACTCAAACATGTTTACTTTTTAACGTATGCCAAATTGCATTGTTGCGCAAGGTCAATCTTTGCTGCTGGATGGAATTTGGCAGTGCCATTCGTCTGACTCAATTACAGGTAGGAGAGAAAAATGACAAAGATGTTGAGGCTGCCAGAGGTCTTAGAGCTGGTTGGTCTTAGTAGATCGATGGTCTACAAAATGATGTCTGAGGACAGGTTTCCGCAAGTTGTAAAAATATCAAAAGCTTCTCGTTGGACGGAGCAGTCAATCGAGGACTGGTTGCAGGCTAGGATTCAGGCATCCTCGGCTGACAGGTAATTATTGTCGTATGACTTTGGTTGATTTGCTGGTGCGTCCAGTTGCATACCATCCTGCTTTGGCGCGCTTGATTGGAAGCGTTCCGGCTGCGGTTATGTTGTCGCAGGCAATCTATTGGCAACAAAGAGTGCCAGTCTCCCGACCTTTTGGGTGCCCTGGTCAAGGTTGGTGGTATCACACTGCTGAGGAGTGGGAGCTAGAGACAGCTTTGTCGGAAGGAATGCAGTTAACGGCTCGGAAGATATTGAGGAAGACTAGTTTTTGGTTAGAGAAAGCAACTGGCATGCCTCGCCGGTTGTGGTTCAGGGTCGATTTTGAAGAATTGGAAAAAATATTGAAAAATCAACAGTTCCCCGGCTATCGGGGAACAAGTGTACGGCAAGCCCGGGAGCAAGATGGCCGATTTTCCGGCTACATGGTCACGGAAATCCCTGGAGCATTACAGGCAGAGAGTACCTCAGACATTAATACAGAAACCACCACAGGCATAACGAGAGAACAGGCTGCAGAGGGTGGTGGTATTTTCCTGGAAAAGAGAATCGACCAAATCTCTCTTCAAGAAGAATACTTGTCGTTGCTGAAGAGATACGGAGACGCTCGCTCGTATGTGGCACTGGTTAGTGCGAAGCGCAAGCAATGGCAAAACCAAGGTAACCTTTCAGCTCGAGATAATGAGCAGCTCAGTGAATGGCGAAAAAAAGAAGAGGTTGCTGAGATCAGGAGGAAAAATAACCATCAAATTCAGAAGGAAGATATCCGTTATGAAGAAGTTGCAAGTGAGGATTTTCAGCGAAATTTGGAGTCTTTGCCTTCTGAGATAAGGAGAGCAATCCAAGGGGCAGTTAATAGTCAAAGTCAGAATAAGACAGTTCCATAAGGAAGTGTCCAGAAATGTTCAAATATGTATTGCTTGGAGAGAGATAGGCCTTTCATAAGTAGCTAACAAAACACAATTTATTTTGTTTTTTGATAGTAACAAAACAGTAAAGACTTTGTGTTCAACCAGTTTTTTAGCAGGCAACTGCTAGGCATTAAACGAGATGTGGAGTCCATGTCCAAAATGCCAAAATGGGATTGGCCGACCTAAGCGAGGCCCTTCTATTATCTGGTTTCAGCCTTTTACGGAAAATGGTTGTGTGCGGGGAGTCCCCGCAGCTTACAGGCTAATTGCTTGTAAAAAACAAGGCTCTCTGACGAATGGAAATAGGAAGGCCGAGCCTGAATCAGAGTATAGATCTTTAATTACAATACGGTCTTCTATTGAAAGATGCGGAGCTGCTACCGCGAAAAAAAGAGCATGTCATCTCAACTGTATTGGCCAACTTGTGGCTAGAAATGAAGGTATGAGGCACCGATTCCCAAAGTCTATTCATTCTCAAATCGAAGCAATTTTTCATTCGGTGCGGGTTATGCGTTCGACCAAGGAAGAAAATCTTCTCGGAATACGATCCTTTGGGACCTGGCGGGTTTATCGAAATGTTTTGCATCGCTTTGGTCGTTACATGAAAGGCAGGGGTTGCGTAAACATACTCGACTCAAAAGAATTTTTTGAATGCACTTCTGAATACTTGGAGTCGAGATTATCTGAGCTTCAGGAGCAAAAAGGATCCAGGCAGACAATGGAAATAATATTGTCCGCGTTCGGAAAGTTCAGCTATGCCACGAATTGTTATATCAAGCGTCATGGTTTGGATATCTCCCCGGTTGACATTGAGTCCCTAAGAGAGAGGTATTACAGCAAAAGTAAATTGGGATTACCTGCTTCTAGCAGGTCTTTTGAAATACGATCCTATCCGGATCCTGTTGGATTAATTGAAGCAATTGATGACCAGATACATCAGCTACAAGCAAGTCTTCAGTATGAGGGGGGCTTGCGTGCAAGCGGAGTTGGTGCCCCGGGAGATCCTCGCTTAAAGAATCCATTGACACGAAAAGGGCTCAGAGGAATCAGCCGGGATCCAGTTACTCACGAGCCTGTTGGAGTAGTTGCTGCTGTAGAAAAGGGGGGTAAGGAAACAGAGCACTACGTATCTGTTGTAACCTACAGACGACTTGAAGAGCAGATTGCTAATCATGGCAGTTTAGAATCGGATTACACAGAATATGTCTCATCTATCAATAGAGCAGCAAAAGATACTGGCCAATATGAAGCTGGTAGGGGGAGTCACGGGCTAAAGCATAATTTTGCGGAAGAACGTTATTTGCAATGTGTCGATAATGGAATGAGCCATGAGCAGGCTTTACAGCAGACATCGCTTGAAATGTCGCATTTTCGTTTCCGAGAAACGCTTACCTATACTCGAGGAAAAGTGAATGGATGATTTGCTGACACAGATTACCGGAATGACAAGCAGGGAGAGGAAATGGCTGCTTTCTTGGGTAGCCTCTCTTCCTGAGGCAGACGTTATGGCTGTTTTTCAGTCCGGTGTTAAGCTCAGCTATCAAATTAAAGATCAGCAGCCAGAACTTTCAGGAAGAATCTGTAAGTACTGTGCATTCATCGTCGCGGGGAGAAGGGCTGGTTGGGATGCTGTACGAGGAAAAGGATATCGGATTGCAGGCCGGAAGCAATATGAAGATTTTTCACATTTGAGAAAATCCAAGGCTGCTGATTTGATCAGTAAAGGCCGCCCCCCTACGAAACGTAAAGAGCTGCTTGCGCATTGGGGTGAAATCAAAGAACTGAAAGAAGCGGGAAATGGGTTCCGCGGGATTGCAAAATATCTGAAATTGCATCGAAAGGTAGATGTGTCGCCATCTTATCTTGCGTTGCTATGGAAGCAAGTGGAGGAAAGTAAATGAATTTTGACCTACACGGGATTCACATCCGTCACGAATATGAATATGAAGAAACAAGCTATAAAGTCGAGTATGGAAGAGAAAAAACGCGTCGTGAAAAAGTTTATAGAACACATGCCGGATTTTGGCATATGGGCATCGAAGATAAGGACCTGACAGGTTTTTCTGTACTGAAGTCTGCTACGAGTTTTTTTGGCCAATTTTATTGGAGAAGGTCTGGCCATGAAGGAAAACGAATCAATTTGTCTGTGAAATTGATCAGAGAGTGGAGGGAGACTGAGCAAGAGCTTGAGTTCTCTGCAAAACAAAAAGGAGGCATAAGTTTTCTACATGTTTGTCAGAAGGATGATGGTCAAATAATTGGTGAGGCATATCTCAATGCTATGGAAGTAAATCAATTGGATATTGCGCTCGGGAAAGTCATTTCTTTGATGGGGGCTAGCAAATCTGCAATGCAAGAGTCCAGGGATAATAGTGGCTGCGAGAAAACCGTTCATGAGGTACTGGCAGAGATGAGTAGAAGGTATTGATTGGCTG
>PKUG01000065.1 GCA_002869665.1 Desulfuromonas sp.
GTCGGCAATCTCCCTGTTGGAGAGACCAGCAGCAACATGACGCGCGACATCCTGCTCGCGGGCAGAGAGCTTGCTCATGGTGAGTGGTTGACGATTGGAAAGTTCAAGGCGGCCCAGCGCACTGGTCAACCGCTGTTTAAAATCCCTACCGAGCCACAGCCCCCCCTGACTGATAACAATGGCAATCTGTTCGAACAGATGCGGAGCTGAGAAAGCATGACAGTAGCCGACAACGCCGAGCTGAAAATATTTCAGTGCCCCATCTGCGTCGGGCATCGCGGTCATAACGATCACTTTGGGATCGGCCTGTTCGTGATTCAACAACGTCAGGGCCTCATCGAACTGCTGCTTATTCAGGCCGTCAAGATGCAGCCAGAAAATTGCAGAGTCATGGCCAGGCACAGTCTCCGCAGCCAGAGAATCAAGAATACGTCCGTGAGGAAATGCCTGCTGCCAGCGTTGCAGACGTGCCGGTTTTGTCGAGATGCAGATATGTTTCATATCAACGTTCCCCCAAGGAGTTCGTCTTGGCCCGCAGGATCGGCTTCAACAGGTAAGTCAGCAGGGTCTTCTTACCTGTAAGTATATCAACCTGAGCCATCATTCCCGGAATGATCGGCAAGTTATCCCCCAATTCCGATTTCAGCGTGCGCACCCTGACGATGTAAAAAGCGTTGCCGCGATCGTCCACGACCGTATCCGCCCCGATATTTTCGACAACCGCCTCCATGCTGCCGTAGACGGCAAAATCGTAGGCGGTAAAGCGCACCTTGGCCGGCAGGTCGGGGCGCAGGAATGCGATATCCTTGGGATTGACCTTAACCTCGAGCACCAGGGTGTCATCGAGGGGAACAATTTCGACGACCTCTTTCCCCTGTTGGACGACACCACCAACGGTGTTTACATACAACCGCTTCACCGTGCCACGAACCGGAGAACGGACAACGGCATGCTTGACCCGGTCGGCCAAAGCAGTTTTCTCTTCGGCAAGGCTGCCAATCGTTGTCATGGTCTCGGACAGTTCACGGCGGATCTTGTTATAAAAACTCAGTTCAACTTCCTGAATTTTGCGCCGGGCCTCCGTTTTGGCCGACTGCAGCCGCTCAAGCTGGGCCGACACCTGATTGCGCTGACCGCGCAGCTGGGCAAATTCCCGCTCCAGCCTCAGCAGCTCGACCTCGGAAACAGCCCCCTTGCTGACCAGAGGGCGCGTCACCTCGAGTTCCCGTTCAAGTAACCCATAACGGTCGGAGAGCTGCTGCCGATTAGCTTCGGCTTCGTTGTACTCCTTGTTCCGTTGCTGCAGCTGCTGGCGCGCGATGGCGAGCTGGGTTTCAATTTCACTCTTGGTCGTTTCGTACAGGTGGCGCTCGTGTTCGATGATTTCAGGGGTCTCTGTAACAACCTGCTCTGGCGGATCGAAAGGTCGTTTTTCAATCAACGCCTTGAGGCGTTCTGACTTGGCCAACAGTGCATAATACTGAGACTGATTCTCTCGGAACGAGGAAACAAACCGCGTCGGGTCGATCTGCAGGAGCATCTGCCCCTTGTCGACAATCTGCCCTTCACGCACCTGGATATCTGAAACGATCCCACCATCGACAGCCTGGATGATCTGAACCTGAAGCGATGGGATGACCCGCCCTTCACCGCGGGTGACCTCATCGATCTCGGCATAAGCAGACCAGACACCCAGCACGGCGATAATAATCCCGACCAGATAAAGCAGCGACCGCGCCCGCAACGGCTGCTGGTCGAGCTGGGCCCAATCGGCTTCCAGCTCCCAGTTGAGCTCGTTGCGCGAGCGTACGGGTAGAATGAGGCTCAGGATCCAGCCGATCAGACGCGTAATCATGACGCCCTCCCGATCCGACCCTGGCGCAAGGCTTCCAGAACCTGCCTCTTGGGACCATCGGCGACGATCTTGCCGCCGTCGAGGACAATGATACGCGACGCCAGATCGAATAGTGAGGTCCGGTGGGTCACCAGGAGTGTGGTCTTGCCACGCGAGAAGTCGACAAGCTCACGTTTGACCTGCTCTTCACTGGTGAAATCCATCGACCCCGTCGGCTCGTCGAGCAGCAGGATTTCGGGATTCTTGATGACCGCCCTGGCGATGGCAACCCCCTGACGTTGGCCACCGGAGAGGGAATCCCCCCGTTCACCGACCAGCATGTCGAACCCCTGGGGATGACTGTTCACGTAATCGAGCAGCGCCCCCATGGAGGCTGCGCGGACGATCTCCGTGTCTTCGACCTGGGCCATTCCCAGTGTCAGGTTTTCACGTAGCGTCCCGTAAAAGAGCGTCGCATCTTGAGAGACATAGCCGCAGCAGCGCCGGACCTCGGCCGGGTCGAGCTGGCGCAGGTCGATACCGTCCAGGTGAATACTTCCCTGGGTCGGCTGGTAGAGCCCGAGGATCAACTTAAGCAGCGTCGTCTTCCCGGAACCGACACGCCCCAGAATCGCGACCTGCTCTCCCGCCTTGATTTTGAAGGAGATATTTTTCAGAACGTCGAAATCCTGCCCCGGGTAACGGAAGCTGACATCCTTAAACTCGATATCGCCATTGAAAGAGGTGCGGGTGAGGAAACTCGCGTCCTCGCGTCGCTCGACCGGCTGGGCAAGAATCCTGTTGAGCGACGCGAAGGCTGTCGTTGCGTGGTGATATTGGCACAGCAAACCGGCGACCTGCCCCATCGGCGACATGGCTCGAGAGGTCAGGATGGAACAGGCGATTAATCCCCCCATGGTCAGACGATTGTCGATGATCAGGTACACACCGAGCACGATGACAGAGATATAAGCCGTCTGCGAGACCCATTGCGCCAGACTGACAGTTGCAGAAGTCAACAGGCGCAGACGGTTCGCGATCTGGCTCAGGAAGATGACACTGCTTTCCCATTTGCGCTGCATGGTCGACTCGGCACCGAGCCCTTTGAGCGTCTCCAGGCCGACGAGGCTCTCAACCAGGGTCGCGTTCCGCTGCGCTGATGCCCGGTAGGTCGTATCCGAGAGTTCACGCATCTGCCCCTGAACCAACAGCGAGCCGACGAGAATCACCAGCATCCCGACCAGGATCGGCATCGTCATTTCCCAGGCAATCATGCCGATCACCAGCAGGAAAATAATCGCAAACGGCAGATCGATGAACGCGGTAATTGTTGTCGAGGTAATGAAATCACGGACAGTTTCAAACGAACGCAGGTTTGCGGCAAAGGATCCTGCAGAGATCGGCCGGTGTTCAAGCCGGGTCGCCAGCACCCGCTCCATGATATAGGCCGAGAGCTTGACATCGACGCGCTTACTCGCCAGGTCGATAAAATAGCTGCGCATGGTACGCAAAGCGAAATCACCGACGAGAATGATAAGAACACCCGAGGCCAGAATCCAGAGGGTGTCGACCGCCTGGTTCGGAACAACCCGGTCA
>PKUG01000017.1 GCA_002869665.1 Desulfuromonas sp.
CGTGAGACAGTTTGGTCCCTATCTGCCGTGGGCGTAGGAGATTTGAGAGGATCTGTTCCTAGTACGAGAGGACCGGAATGGACGAACCACTAGTGTTCCTGTTGTCACGCCAGTGGCATCGCAGGGTAGCTATGTTCGGAAAGGATAACCGCTGAAAGCATCTAAGCGGGAAGCCAACCTCAAGACTAGATCTCCCTGAAGGTCCGTTGGAGACTACAACGTTGATAGGCCGGGTGTGTAAGCACAGTAATGTGTTCAGCTTACCGGTACTAATTGACCGTTCGGCTTGACCATTAATAGTTTTTTGTTGGGTATGGGGGAGGATCTCCTCCCCCTGCCCCCTTTAAAAGTTATCGAAGAGAATCTATAGAAGTCGTAAGCGATTGGAAGCCAGTTATACGGTTTCCGGTGGTAATAGCGTAGGGGTCACACCTGTTCTCATCCCGAACACAGAAGTTAAGCCCTACTGCGCCGATGATACTGCATTGGAGACGATGTGGGAAAGTAGGTCGCCGCCGGATTTATTTGAAACGCCCTCGATATCATTGATGTCGAGGGCGTTTTTTTTTGTTTAAATAAGTCGCGACCTCAGTGTGACGGATGTTAATTCATAAAGTTAATTATTCTGGCTCGATTTCGTAAGCCTTGATTTTTCTATGCAGGTTAGAACGTTCAAGGCCAATCTCTTCAGCTGTTCTTGAAACATTCCAATTGTTTTTTTTAAGCTTTTCGATCAGAAACTGACGTTCGAACACTTCTTTCGCTTCACGGTAAGAATCTGGCAGATCTGATACGATTTTGCTGGTCTCTTTTAGGCCCATTCCTGATGTTGTATGGATTTCGTGCGGGAGATCTGAACGCTCTATCACATTTCCTGGTGTCATGATGACCAATCGCTCGATGAGATTTTTTAACTCACGAACGTTGCCTGGCCAGTTGTAGGCCAGTAGAGCATCCCGCGCCTGATCAGATATGCTTTTGATTTCGCGGCTTTCCTTGCTGCAGAAATATTGCAGGAAGTGCTCGCAAAGGCGTGGAATATCCTCTTTCCTCTGGCGCAGAGGAGGTACTGAAAAAGGAAGGACGTTCAGCCTGAAAAAAAGATCTTCACGAAAGTTTCCCACTTTTATTTCTTCTTTGAGATCTTTATTGGTCGCTGCAATCACGCGAACATCAACTTCAATTGTTTTATTTCCGCCAACCCGTTCAAACTTGTGTTCCTGGAGAATCCGCAGGATCTTGGCCTGGGTTTTCAGGCTCATGTCGCCGATTTCATCTAGAAAGAGCGATCCGCCATTGGCGAGATCGAATTTGCCTTTACGTGCTGCTGTCGCCCCGGTGAAAGCTCCTTTTTCGTGACCGAAGAGTTCCGATTCAATCAATTCTTCCGGAATTGCAGCACAGTTGACTTCGATAAAGGGTTTGCCGGCCCTTGTCGATTGTTGATGAATGGCACGTGCAACAAGCTCTTTGCCTGTTCCGTTTTCTCCAGTGATGAGAGCCCATCCTGAGCTTGGTGCTGCGAGCTTGATCTGTTCCTTCAATTTGTTGATGACCGGGCTTTCTCCGATCATTTGATATTCTCTGCCGATTTTTTCTTTCAGGGCAGTATTCTCTGCAACGAGTTGGTCAACTCTTAATGCATTCTGTATTGAAAGGAGGACTTTTTCCAGGGATAGGGGCTTTTCTATGAAGTCAAAAGCTCCCAGTCTGGTTGCCTTTACTGCGGTCTCGATTGTTCCATGCCCACTCATCATGATGACAAGCTGATGCGAACGTAAGTTCTTGATCTGCTTTAATGTTTCAAGGCCGTCAATTCCCGGCATCCAGATATCAAGTAATATCAGGTCGGGATCTTCTTCATTGATGATCTCCAGACATCTCTCGCCACTTTCCGCGAAAGCTGTGTTGAACCCTTCATCAGAAAGGATTCCTTCCAGGCTTTGGCAGATACTTTTCTCATCATCAACGATGAGGATGCTTTTCATCGGTTATCTCCTGTTGGATGAATTCATGCCCCGTGCGAAGACACTGGAAGCTCAATAATAAACAGGGTGCCATGTGGGTGGTTGTCTCTGACCCTGATATAACCATTGTGATCGGCAATTATCGTCGATACTATGGCCAGCCCAAGCCCAGTTCCTGTTTTCTTGGTAGAAAAATAGGGCTCGAAAAGACGTGGCTTGTCTTCCTGCGGAATGCCACATCCGTTGTCGGCTACGGTTAGTGTAATCATTTGCAGTTCACTGTTGAAAAGACTACTGACAGATATTTCACCATCTTCATTGACTGCAGCTACGGCGTTTTCAAGCAGGTTGATAATAACCCTTTTTATCTGTTCACGGTCGAACTTTGTCTCTGGAAGTTGGCTGTCGAGTGCTTTGTTGAACCTGACATCTTTGTGTGCTTCGGAATATAGAGAGATACACTCTTCGATGACTGTATTGACGTTGTTCCAACTCGGTTTTGTTGCCGGCATGCGGGCGAAGTTCGAAAATTCATTGACAAGGTTTTTGAGTTCATCGACCTGATCACTTATCATTTTCGTGCAGTCGTCGAAGACTTTATCATCTGCGGTGAAGCGATCGAGGTAACGCCGCCGTAAGCGTTGGGCTGAGAGCTGTATCGGCGTGAGTGGGTTTTTGATCTCATGCGCAATCCGGCGGGCAACTTCACGCCAAGCCGCCATTCTTTGTGCCTTATACAGTTGAGTCAGGTCATCGAAAACGACAACTGTGCCAAGGAAATTGTTGTTCTTGTCCTTCAGCGTCGTGAGGCTGACCATCAGGGTGAATTTATCGTTGCCAATCGGGATCGTCATTTCCTGACGAACGGTGCCACGCTCCGAATGAAACAGATTTTTCAGAAGCTTCATGATGTCCGGAAGGTAACGATTAGGGATGACTTCACGGAAGTCCTTACCGATGACCTGATCAGCTTTAACCTGTAGCAAGTTCTCTGCTGATTTGTTGACAGTTGTCAGCGAGCCACTGCGATCAATCGACACGACACCAGCGGTTACGTTGGCCAATACAATTTCCATGTAATTGCGCCGGCGATCGAGCTCAAGGTTTGAATTCTGCAGTTCGCGGTTCGCCTCGTGAAGTTCAGTCCGCCCACGGCGCAAGTCTTCCGTCATCTTGTTGAAGGCGTTAACGAGAGTGCCTATTTCATCCGTGCTGCGTGACTCTAGGTGTAGATCCAGGTCCCCTGCTGCGACGCGTGTCGTTGCCGTGACCAATTCCTGAATTGGAACAGTGATGCCGCGTGCCGCGTGGAACCCGAATCCGGTTGCCAGAAAAAGGATAATCAGGACGATGAGTAGCAGTATCAGTACGTACGTCTGTTGGATCTCGCCCTTGATTGGTTTGGTATTTTTGTACTGATCGACAGAATTTGCGATTTCCTTCATTTTGTTGATCAGGGAATAGGGGACATAATAATTAACAACGACAACGCCGACGATGTCCTCAGGGTTCCAGTTAGACTGTATCGGGACAATACCGCGAATCAGATCCGCTTTGCCGACCGGTGTGATCTGTGAAAATCTCGCGCCTTGAAGACCCTCGCGAACAGGATCTGATGACGCCTGAGTGATCTCTATGATTGGCAGCTTTGGGTTAGCTACTCTGACCAACTCTTCGTGGGTGGAAGAAAAAACCTCAACGATGCCGAGATTGTATTCTTCCTGTTTGATTTTGATTAGCTCTCTTAAGGCCGGCAGGTTCTCTTCATTCAGAAGTTTTTCTTTTTGAATGCGTTGGCTTAATTGGTCGGCGTAGTAGAGAGCGTTAGCTTCGGAGTTTCGATAATATGTCTGGGCAACCTCAAGAGATTCGTCCAGGGCAACCTCAATCTGGGTTTTAAACCAGCTGTCGATACTGTTGCTGATAATAATCGCCGAAGCAAAGAAAAGCAGCAGCGTTGGTATGAGTGTAAAAACGACGAAAGCGACAACCAGCTTACTTTTCAGCTTGGCGCCAGGAATACTGCGTCGACGCTCAATGAAAAGTTTGAACAGGTTACGAAAAACGAGAAAAAGGAAAAGCAGGACGAGCAGAATGTTAAGGTTGATGATCGCCAGTGCAATGATGCTGTTGCTGACCGGTAGTTGGGCGGTCAGATCGACCAGACGGTTTTCCAGTAACAGGCCACTGATCAGCAGGATGATAACCAGAAGGATGATCAGCCATTCCCGCTGTTTTCGTTTCATCTTTTCCATGTCATCCTTCTGAAGATGTTTCTTGGACATTTGATTGCCTGATATTAGGGGGGTGGGTGACAGAACAATCTTATAGAATGGATCAAATCATGACAAGTTAGATGCTTTTCCCGGCTGAGGATGAGACAAAAAAAGCAGCCGTATGGCTGCTTTTTTAGCTTCTATTTCAAATTCGATTCAAATCATGCCCTGTTCCAGACCAGATCGATAACAAAAGACTTGGAGCCGACACGCTGGGCTTCCTTCAGGGCTTGCTCGCTGAATTCGATATATGTCCAGTGCGTGGGGTTCTCCTCGATTTTCCTGACCATTTTTGCATTCAGGTCATGACCGGCCTTGAATGAACGGATATGGCCGAGCAAGGGGGCGCCGAGCAGGCTGAAATCGCCGACGGCATCGAGGATTTTGTGGCGAACGAACTCGTCACTGTAGCGTAACCCTTCGGGGTTCATGACCCCTTTGTCATCGATGACCACTGCGTTCTCAAGGGAACCGCCACGGGCGAGGCCGTTGGCTTTGAGATATTCAACTTCATGGAGAAAGCCGAAAGTTCTGGCCCGGGAGATCTCCTTGCAGAAATTTTCCGTGGTCAGCTTCATACTGTAATTCTGAACAGAGATCGCCGGATGGTCGAAGGCGATGTCGAATGTAATCCGGCAGAAGCGGGACGGAATGATGTTGATCCGTTTTTCCCCTTCCATAATTTCCAGCGGCTTACGGATGGCAATGAATTTCCGGCTGCAGTCGAGAGAACGGATGCCTGCCTGCTGAAGTTCATTGACGAACTGGGCGGCGCTGCCGTCGAGAACCGGAACTTCGGGGCCATCAATGTAGATGTGCAGGTTGTCAATACCGAAAGCGGCAAGGGCAGCCATGAGGTGCTCGATCGTGGAAACGTGGACACCCTGACGTCCGATGACCGTTGCCATGCGTGTGTCGACGACATTTTCAGAGCAGGCTTTGATGTCGACGATGACATCGCCATCGGTGCGGTGGAAAATAATGCCGGTGTTGGCAGCTGCCGGACGCATTGTCAGGTTGATGCGCGATCCGCTGTGGAGGCCAATGCCGGAGATGGTAACAACTTTATCGAGAGTACGTTGCAGTATCATTGAACAGCCCTGTTTGCTGAAGTTTATTATCGGCGCATTAGTATGCAAAAGTCCTGCCAGGATTTTCTTGCCGTTAACTTATTGGAATTGTGAGGATTTTGTAAGGTCGATTTGGTGTGAAGAACGAGGTGTTGCACAAGTACACGAAAAGGTGTGACTTATGTGCTGCAGTTGCAGCAGAAATTACATGCGTCCGGAGCGGAGGATAGCGATGGCCAAACCGAAACCGAGAAAGCCGGCGATGCAGTAGCCGAGCAGGCCGAGCACTGGAAATCCGAACAGCATCGGCCCTTTTTCCGTCTGCATGATCAGTGATGAGCCGATAACCAGTGATGCGATGACCAGGCTGAAGGAGATGCGGTTTGTTGATTTGTCGAGGTCATTTATCAGGCGTTCAAGTCCGCGATGTTCCAGGTCGATCTTGAATTTGTTGCGGTTGACACGATTGATGAATTCTTTGATATCTGCCGGCAGGCTTTTGCCAAGGGCCTGATATGATTGAAACGTTCGACTTGCTTCTTTTGCCAGGCTTGAAGGGGAATAGCGTTCGCGAAAGATTTCCTCGGTAAAGGGTTTGAGATGATCCACCATGTTGAAGGCGGGATCGAGCTGTTTGCCGATCCCTTCCATGGTGATCAGTGCCCGTGCCAGAAGCATGAGATTAGCCGGGAACTTGATTCTGTATTCAGTGAGAATCTCGATGAAATCGAGGATCAGTCGGCCCACTTTCATGTCTTGCAGCATGACATCGTAGTAGTCGTCAATGAATTCAGCCAGATCTCGTTTGAGGCTGCTCAGATTACCCTCATCCAGAAGATCACCGGAATAGAGTAGGTGAGTGATGATCTGATCGACATCGCGGCGCAGAACACAGAGAAGAAGTTCGGTCAGTTTTTGCTTCAGGTCATTGTCGAGACGGCCGACCATGCCGAAATCGAAAATGCAAATGATATTGCCCGGCAGGACATGGATGTTCCCAGGGTGAGGGTCAGCGTGGAATAATCCGTGGACAAAGACTTGCTGAAGGAAGATGTCTGCACCGTTTTCGGCTATGCTTTCGAGGTCGTAGCCGGCTGCATTCAGCTCTTTAAGGTTGTTGATCTTGATCCCCGAAATGTATTCCATGGTCAGGACCGTGTGTCCCGAGTATTCCCTGAAAACCAAGGGGATGCGTACCCGCTCGTCTTCGGCAAAGTTCGTTGTGAAGCGCTCAATCGTTCGTGCTTCACGGTTGAAGTCGAGTTCACGGTTGATGCTGCGGCGAAACTCCTTAACGACACCTATAGGGTCATACAGATCCCCACCGGGGAGATGCTTTTCGATCAGGTAAGCGAGCCCCATCATGATATCGACGTCAGTTTCGATAACATCTTCGATCTCAGGCCTGCGGACCTTGCAGACAATTTCTTCCCCGCTTTTCAGCTTTCCACGGTGAACCTGGGCAATGCTGGCAGTGGCCAGCGGTGTTTCTTCGAAGGTCGCGAACAGTTCTTCGACCGGGTACCCCAGTTCACGGTGGATCTGGGCCATGATTTGCTCTGGTGCAACCGGGGGGATGTGGTCCTGAAGCTGCTTCAGTTCTTCAATGATGCTTGCGGGAACTATGTCAGGGCGGGTTGAGAGGAGTTGTCCCAGCTTGATGAATGTTGGCCCCAACTCTTCCAGTGCCAGACGCAGACGGGCCCCCTGGGTCAGCTTCTCCATCTCCTGTGAGGCTGTTCCCAGAGTGACGATCCGCTTTCCGAGTTCCAGATAATAATCGATGTTCAGCTGGTCGACGATGTGGCCGAAGCCGTACTTGATCAGCACTCCAAGCACCTGACGATAGCGCTTGAGTGAGCGGATATTGCGGTTGAGGCGAGTTATGGGTAGCATGCGGTCCGCGTGAAGAAATTAAGCCGTTTGTCCCTTGAGCTGTTTCTCCAGCTGGGCGACTTTTTTCTGAAGTTTTTCGAACTCTTCCTTGGAAACCAGGCCCATGCGATCGCAGGCCTTTTTGACTTCGTCTCCGGCCATTTTTTCAAGTTTCTCCTGATTCTCCTTGGCCGCGCCCCGAAGCTTCTCCATGAGCTTTTTGCCCTCTTCCTCGCTGAGATTGAGTCGCTCTTTGAGCTCGTCAATCAATTCTTCAGCTTTTTTCTGGGTCAGCGCCATGGCACCGATTCCCGCCAACAGGGTTTTTTCAACGATTTCCAACATAGCTCTCTCCTTTGGTCGGCAAGGGGGGGACGGCCGGATTTTCAAAACCATGTGAAAATTATAACATTTTTATGTTCGCCTTCAAATATCAACTCGTTGTTGACGTTAGATGAAGTCGCACCGGATGGCCGTTGGTTTGTGCGGCAAGCAGACTCTCGCGATCAGCTTTTGACCCAGGTCAACTCGGGTAGTTGAAGTTTTTTCCAGGTTTTATTCATCAGCTTCTGGGCCGCGTCAGAGTTTGCAAGTTGACTGTAGCAGAGGTTGCTGAGCTGCTGAAAGAGCGTTTTAAGGTCTTTGCGATAATGCTCAAGAATCATGTTGAGTTGCTCTCTGTCCCGCGGAAGGTCAATTTCCGTCTTGCCGGCCATGGCTGCAAACAGTAAAGCCTGCTCAAGCTCTTCTCCGAATCCCTCTATCCGGGCTCCTTCAGCGTCTTCCAGAACAAACTGCCCCATGATACGACTTACAACCACCAAAGGGGGGCTCAGTTTAAAGTATTGCATCTCCGGATGTTCCAGAAAATAGAGGTACTGTTCCGGGAAGTTGGGGATTCCGAAGACATTCGCCTGGTGGAGGAGTTCTTCCTTGAGTTCTTTTTGAGTCTTGCCCCTGGCATTCTCGCGGTGTTCACGCAATTCCGTTTCGGGCAATTCCAGGTCAGTCAACTCGGGGCAGGCAAAAAGTTCGGCAAGGAGCTGGTCGAACGACTCGACTTTCCCTTGAAGACGGCGAACTTTTTCATTGCCTGCCAATTGCTTAAGTCGCTGAGGGTCGGGAAGCGGTATGCAATTGGCGCCGCTCCCTTCAAAGATCAGATCATCGGTGCCATAAAGACACTCGGCGCGCAGGGTATTTTCCAGCAGACGATGTAGTCGGCTCTCCCGGTAGCTTTTGTATTCCGGATCAGTGGGGGATGCTTTTCCCGTTATTTCATCGGGCCAGAAAAGCTCTTTTCCGAGCAGGGCGTAGATTGCGTCGGGCAGTTCCAGGGCAAGCAGTATCTGGTTTCTGAGCTGTTCAGTCTGAATTTCAGCTGTCGGAATGATTCTGCTATGGCCGGTTCTGAGAACGGTGATCGGAGTTTGTGCCTGTTTTTCACGAACCAGGCTGATCTGCAGATTGGCTTTCAATGGAAGGATTTCCCTGATGCAGAAATGTTCGCTGAACAGGGTCCAGATCAAACCGTTGGCTGGCCGCTGTAAAGCATTCAGAGGGATCTCGCAAATAAGCTCCTGCCCCGGTTTGGTCAGACCGAGTAAGTGGACGAACTCCCAGTTCCAGAGGGGTTGGCCGGTGCGGATTTTAAACCGTCTGTGAGGCCAGGAATGCCTGAGTTGGGCGGTGAACTCACTGCGTTCCTGTACCGTGACCAGTCTGCTGTTATACAGGCGGGCACGGGTTGGTGTCGAGCCGAGGCTCTCAGGCCCCAATTTAAACAGGTTACCGAATATCAAAAGACCAGCGGTCAGCTCATCTGTGGTCTGTTGCTGGAACATCGCGGTCAGGGCCAGCAGGGACGGGATGTCTGAAAGGATCAAACCTGTTCCCGTTTCGCTCTGAGGGGCTCTGGGGTAGATCATGTTCGTGTTGGCTTTCGCTTGATGGGAAAATTCAGGGAACCAGGCCTTTGCCAGTTCCCGCAGGCTCAGCTCTGCTGAGCCGTTATGCTGTCCCCAGGAAAGCTGGCGCAGACGGAGGATAAAATGATGAAAAGCGACGGCGCTTTCCTGAGGCATCTCCGGTGCCGGATCGATCCGTTTCTGACTGAGGGCGTGGTAAAGTCGTTCGGGCAGTTGCGGGAGGGACAGTTCAAGTGCCCTTTCCAGCTTTTCCGGCAACATGGCCGGCGGCATCTTGCCTTCGTGCAGCAGTGCCAGAATCTGTAGCAGGGTGCGTCGATTCTCCTCCCGAGCGCAGGTGTCGATGTCGGTATAGGGAATCTGCTCATTCGCCGAGCGATAACTGCGAAAGGCCCGTGTCAGTGGCGGCTGGGTTTGTTGCAGAGTGATCCGGTAGAGATTAGTGAAATAACTCGGGGAAAGCTCCTGCGGTGGAATCGCCCCCAGGACTGCCGTAAGCTTCAGCGCATCAAGCAGATCCTCAAGAACAAAGCGGAAGGTTTCCGGGTGATCCGGATCGCTCAGCTGAAAAGCCTGGTGTTCCGCAATGTCTCCCCCTTTGACCTGCCAGATTCTGACCTGTTCCCGTTCCCAGGTGACAAAGTGGCGCAGACCGAGAGCCAGACACCCTGCACGTCCCTGCTCCAATTCGCTATCCAGATCATTTTCCGGGACCAGAATCAGCCCGCCGGCCATCATGCTTTGCCGATTGATCCAGAAAACCAGGGGGATGGTTATCTCGCGATTGTCGGAATTGATGGGAAGTTGGGTGTCAACCCGGCGGAAAGGGGTGCGCCCGCGCTCGATGATCTCTTCGGTCCAGGCCGCCAGCTGGCGGGTAAACTGTTTGAGATATTGATTCATCTGCTTGGGTCAGGACTCGCCGAACAGGCTGCCGCTACGGCCGGTGGCGGCCGGTGTTCGCTGAAAGTGTCTGAAACAGCTCTCCGTCGCCACTCGCCCCCGCGGTGTTCGGTTGAGTAATCCTTGCTGGATCAGGTATGGCTCAATGACCTCCTCGATGGTGTCACGCTCCTCGCCGATTGCCGCCGCCAGGGTGTCGAGCCCGACAGGACCTCCACCGAATTTCTCAATGATGGCGAGCAGCAGCAGGCGGTCCATGTAATCGAGCCCGCAGTTGTCGACTTCGAGACGTTGCAACGAGTGATCGGCCAGTTCCCGGGTGATGATACCGTCTCCTTCGATTTCGGCAAAATCGCGCACCCGGCGTAACAGGCGATTGACGATGCGCGGGGTTCCCCGACTGCGACGGGCGATCTCTCTGGCGCCATCGATGTCGATGCTGATGTTCAGAATGCCGGCACTGCGGATGACGATCGTGGTCAGTTCCTCGTTGGTGTAGAACTCCAACCGGCTGATGACACCAAAGCGATCACGTAGTGGCGAGGAGAGCAGGCCGGCGCGTGTCGTGGCGCCAACGAGAGTGAACCGGGGAATGTCGAGCTTGATCGTCCGTGCTGAAGGTCCCTGGCCGATCATGATGTCGAGCTGATAGTCTTCCATTGCCGGATAGAGGATTTCCTCGACGACCGGTGACAGGCGATGGATTTCGTCGATGAAGAGGACATCCCCCTCTTCGAGGTTGGTGAGGACAGCGGCGAGGTCGCCGGTTTTTTCGATGACCGGCCCGGATGTGCTTTTGATATTGACCCCCATCTCCTGGGCAATAATGTTGGCAAGGGTGGTTTTCCCCAGTCCGGGAGGGCCATAGAAAAGTACATGGTCGAGGGCTTCACGGCGGCGGCGCGCGGCGTCGATGAAAACCTGAAGGTTTTCTTTCGCCTTGCTCTGGCCGACGTACTCCGCCAGGGTGCGCGGGCGCAAGCCGACATCGTAATTGAGATCTTCGGGGAGCTCATCAGCGTTGATCAAACGGTCGTCCATAGGCCTTGTCGCCCGATCGGGTCAGGGGCTGCATCAGATTTGAGAAACGGCAAGCACCTCTCAGTGGATAAACATCATTTTAACAGAATCTGCAGCGCCGCTTTGAGGATTTCTTCCAGCGAGGCGCCTGCGGCCGGTTTCAGGTTTTTGAGTGCCTGCTTGGCCTGCGATTCCTTGTAGCCCAGGTTGACCAGTGCCGACAGGGCATCCTGATGGCGGTCTTCAGTTGTGATCGCCTGGCCGTCGGACTGAGGTGCAAAGGCCGCCGCCGCTGCATAGTTGGTTGCTTTGTCCTGTAGTTCCAGAACCAGGCGCTCGGCACTTTTCTTGCCGATTCCAGGAATCGCAGTCAGCCGGGGGATGTCTCCCTGGCTCAACGCCAGGGCCAGTTCCTCGACCGGAATGTGCGAAAGAATAGTTATCGCCAGTTTGGGGCCGACCCCGGAGACCGAAATCAGCAGGGTGAAGAGATCTTTCTCTTCGCGGTTCAGAAATCCGAACAGCTGGATGGCGTCTTCTTTGACGTGGGTATGGACCTGCAAGCTGACCCGGCCCTGTTCCGGCAGAGCGTAGAAGGTCGACAGAGGGACCTGGAGTCGATAGCCGACGCCGGCAACATCGATAATGATCTGCTCCGGGCTGCGGTAGGCCAGTTCTCCGGTCAGCATGGCGATCATGAGCGTCTTCTCCAGGTTTTTCCCGATTCCGGGATTTTGCTGTTAAGCTGGTGACTGTGGGCATGACAGATGGCAACCGCCAGGGCATCCGCAGCATCTTCCTGAGCGATTTCAGGAAGGTTCAGCAGCGTTCTGGTCATATGCTGGACCTGGTGCTTGCCGGCTCTTCCGTAACCGACCACAGCACTTTTAACCTGCAGGGCCGAATATTCCGCAACTGGCAACCCAGCGTTGATCCCCGCCAGCAGGGCGGCGCCACGGGCGTGCCCGAGTTTGAGCGCTGACGCCGGATTGCGGGCCAGGAAAACCTGCTCCACGGCGACGGCATCCGGCCGATAATGTTCGATCAGGACACAGAGTTGGCGGTAGATCAGCTGCAGGCGTACAGCCAGCTCGTCCTGGCTGCGGGTTGCGATGACGCCATTGTCGAGATGAATAAGGCGATTTCCCTGCTGCTCGATAAAACCGTAGCCGGTGGCTTTACTCCCTGGATCGATACCGAGAATACGCATAAAAAAAGAGTCAGAAGTCAGAAGTCAGAAGTCGGAAGTCAGGGAGACCAAATTCAAGATCTGGAGCCTGACACCTGATTCCTGAAGCCTGCTTTACCCCATAATCCGTTCCATCTCCTCGTCGGAGATGTCGAAGTTGGCGTAGACGTTCTGAACGTCATCATTGTCTTCGAGGATATCGATCATTTTCATCAGCGACTCGGCCTGTTTCCCTTCCACTGCGCTCATGTTCTGCGGGATCATGGTGACTTCAGCCGACTGGTATTTCAACCCCTGTTCTTCGAGGCTGTTCTTGACGGTTTCAAACTCTGCCGGATCGGTGATAACCTCGATAACACCATCTTCATGCTTGACGTCTTCTGCTCCGGCTTCGAGAGCGGCTTCAAAAATCGCATCGAAGTCATTCTCTTCTTCGGCAAAGATGATCTGCCCTTTGCGGTCGAACATGAACGCGACCGATCCACTGACGCCGAGGCTGCCACCGTACTTGTTGAAGGCATGGCGAACGTCGGCGACTGTCCGGGTTCTGTTGTCGGTCATAAACTCGACGATCACGGCAACGCCGCCCGGGCCGTAGCCCTCGAAAATTCCCTCTTCGTAAGTGACGCCGTCGAGATCGCCGGTCCCCTTCTTGATCGCCCGGTCGATGTTGTCCTTCGGCATATTGGACTGCTTGGCCTTGTCGACAGCCAGGCGCAGGCGCGCATTTGCTTCGAGATCCCCGCCGCCGATTTTTGCGGCAATCGTGATTTCCTTAATCAGTTTGGTGAAGATTTTACCGCGTTTGGCGTCCTGTGCGCCTTTGCGGTGTTTGATGTTGGCCCATTTACTGTGTCCAGCCATAAAATACGACTCCTTGGTTCTTTCTTGTGTCTGTAACAGGGTTAAACAAAACGCCGGCATCGCCGGCGTTTTGTTGTTGTTTATGTCATTTTACAGGGCGGATCAATAATGAACGATCTTCAGATTGTCGATAACCTTGGCAACGCCCTCGACCTGCTTGGCATCATCAATAGCGGCTCTGCGTTCTGCATCGCTGTAAACATGCCCGGACAGGGTGACCTGACGATCACTGACCTCGATATTGAACCAGATGTCCTTGATCCGTTCGTCGGCGAGGCGGGCGATCTGGATCTTTTTCTGGATGATCAGGTCGTTGATTCTGGTTTTACACAGGTGAGCCTTCTCAACCAGGTAGGGATCCTGGATGGCATCCCTGATCAGCTTGACCGCGGTTTCGTTGGAAATCCGCAACGTGTTGATCGTCAGATCGTACTCAATGGGGTCATCCCAGTCCCGGTCGAAGTAATATTTGATGAAGCCCGCGCGCTGCTGATCGCTTTTACGGACCAGAGAACGAGCCAGATCGGGATCGATCCATTCCCGCTCCGCCCAGCGTTCGATGCGTTCCTCAAAGGGGGCGATGACACGGACACGGAGGACGCTGGAAATCCCCGGCAGGAGATCCTGCCCGCCGCGACCGTAGACAATGACGTTCCCCTTGAGAGCCATCTCCAGAACGATAAGCTGGATGCGGTTCATGTTCAGCTCGATCTGCCGATCGAGATTTTCTACGAATGCCGGTGGCTTCTCGTCTATCTGCTGCAGCGCCTCGTCGGTGAGATCGTATTCGGAAGCGGCTTCCTTGATCACATCACCATCGACCAGGGTGTACCCGAGCTCTTCAGCAACCTGCTGAACGATCGGAATGCCTCCGCTGCCCATTTGACGGGAAATTGTAATGATCGCCATAAAGCTTTTCTCCAAGAATGTTGTCAGGTTGATCCGCTTTGTGGTGTTTCTTTCGAGTCGACTGCCAATAATGGCATGAAATACCTCAGAGTTCAATAGTTGACAACTACCATATATAAATATTGCGGCAACATGGACTGCTGTTGTCCTGTTTTGACGGCTTTCTGGCAGGATGTCGCCGGTCGGAGCTAAAGGGTTGTCTTCACCAGACTCACTGGCTATAATTCCGCTCTTGCCCCAACCAAGGATGGTACAGATGAACGAGGAATGTAAACCTGAATTACTGAATGAGCTGACCCGGCGTATCGACTCTGCCGGAGGGATCACCTTCGCAGAGTTCATGGAGCAGGCGCTTTATCATCCCGATTACGGCTATTATACGGCACCGAGGACGCGGATCGGAAAACAGGGTGACTTCTTTACCTCGTCCAGTGTCCATTCCTGTTTTGGCCAGTTGATTGCCCGCCAGTTGACGCAGATGTGGCATTTGCTCGGTGCCGGAGCCTTCACCATTGCCGAGCAGGGGGCCGGAGAAGGGCATCTGGCCCTGGATATTCTTGATGCCATTGCTGAAGAGGCCCCCGATTTCTATGCGGCACTTGATTATCGCATCGTTGAAATCAGCGCCGATAACCGTGCCCGTCAGGCCGAAGCGCTTGGGGAGCATCTGGTTGCCGGGCGGGTCGCATGGTGCGAACTTCCGGAATTGAAAAGGATGACGGGTTGTTTCCTGACAAACGAGCTGGTCGATTCTTTTCCTGTTCACCTGATCGAAAAGCAGGGGGGGGAGCTCAAAGAAGTTTTCGTCGTCAACTCTGCTGAGGGGTTTGTCGAGGAGTTGCGGGACTTGTCGACGGAGGAGATCCGCGATTACCTGAACCGGGCCGGTGTCACTATCCTTGAAGGAAACCGCTGCGAAGTCAATCTGGCTGCCGGGCCATGGATGCGTCAGGTCGCTGAAGTTCTGGAGCGTGGATTCGTACTGACGGTCGATTACGGCTATCTGGCCGATGAACTGTATGCTCCTTACCGGCATGCCGGAACCTTCCTCTGTTACCATCGACACCAGACCAACGAAGAGCCTTATCGGCGGGTTGGCTGCCAGGACATGACCGCGCACGTCGATTTTACGCGGCTGCAGATGGTGGGTGAGGAGCGCGGGTTGAAGGCTCTTTACTTTGGCCAGCAATATCAGTTTCTTATGGCACTCGGGTTTCTTGAGCTGCTGATCGAGATGCAGAGCCGCGAAACCGATCCGCAGAAAGCGCAGGCCATCCGCATGAACCTGAAGACCCTGGTCCTCCCCGAAGGGGGGATGGGGGAGAGTTTCAAGGTGCTGGTGCAAGGGAAAAATGTCGGTCAGCCCGAGCTGCTCTGCCAGAAGAAGATTCGTGACCTGCGGATGTGCTGAGTTTTTTCGCCCGCAATTTAATTCTTGCACCCGGTCCGCAACAGGGACTATAGTTAACTAAAATAATCACAATTAGCCAAGGAGTTACCGATGAAAGAACGCGTTGCTGAAATTCTTGACCTTATTCGTCCCGCCCTGCAAGCCGATGGCGGCGATGTCGAGCTGGTCGAAGTGACTGACGACGGCATCGTCAAGGTCAAATTGACCGGCGCCTGCGGTTCCTGCCCGATGTCGACGATGACCCTGAAGATGGGGATCGAGCGGAATCTGATGGAACAGATTCCGGAAGTAAAGGAAGTCGTTCAGGTTCGCTAAGCTCCTTTTCTCGGAGCCTCAAATAAAAAGCCCATGAGTTGTCTCATGGGCTTTTTTTGTTGTGCGTGTGCAGGGTCTTCCCCGACAGTAACGAAGCATTTTCTGTCTGTCAGCTTTTCCGGGCTGCTTTGATCTTCAGGTCATTGACCTGACGGCTCTGGAGGATTTCCAGAATGCCCTGCCGTTCTTCCGCTTTCATGGCCGCATCGGGAATGAAAAAGAAGGAGGCCGGTTTCAGGTAAAACATCACTCCCGGGGTGACAACGCGGTAGCCATGAAATTCCTCCCAGGAAAAACTGAATGAGGTCCCACGGTCGGTTCCGGAAATCTGCTTTTCATCGAATTGATAGTCGATAACGCCGGGGAATCCCGGAGTCTTCTTTAACGTCTTTATGGCCTTGTTGATCATAAACTGCTTGGCAAAGACACAATATAGCCCGAAAGCGATCATGCCGAAGGCGATCGGCTTGTTGTCAAACAGTCCGATCAAGCCGAGCGTACCGACAACCCAGCACAGGGTGCCGTAAAGAAAGCGGAGTTTGAAGCGTGAGTCGGTGGAATAGTAGGCGTTGTAAAAGTTGCGCCAGTCTTTTTCTCCGAGTTCGTATTGAATCCTGATCTGTTTCGCCATGGTCCAATCCTTTATTCAACTCCCGGCAGACTACTTCTTGCCGGTCAGGAAACTGTGGAGATTCAGCAGCAACCCCTGCTTGGTTGCCAAGGCCGCATGAGGGCAGAGTTCCTGGCAGCAGAAGCAGCGGATACAGCGCTCATAATCGATTTCAAGGCGACCGTTTTCGATCTTCATCGCTTCCGGAGGGCAGTGGGTGACGCAGTCGTTACACAGACGACAGACCTCCCAGCGCACAACCGGACGTGCTGTCAGTGAGTTTTTCAGCGCTCGTTTCAGGCCGCCTTTCAGGCCGAAGTTGACATCGGTCATTCTGGCCGGGCGAAAGCCCTTCAGCCTCAGTTCGTCCAACGGGGTTCCGAGCAGTTTCAGATCGGCCAGCGTGGTTAATGGCCTTTGGGTGTCGATCGCTTTCTGTTGCGTCCAGACCTGGCGAGGCTTCATGCCGACCAGTTCGGTTGCCACGGTATCGACCGCCTGGGGGTGGCTGCCGGCGAGCAGGGCGCCGATTTCAACCGGATCGCCACTGCCGGGGCCTTCTCCTTCCATGCCGACGACGGCATCAACGATTGTCAGGGCCGGGCTCAGGGCCTCGCAGAGTTCCAGCAGCAACAGGGCGAAGAAGGCCTTGTCTGTTCCCGCCTGAAGGTGCAGGCGGGGTTTGCGCAGACCGACCACCGCACCGAACATGTTCTTGACCGCACAGGTCAGTCCCATCATCTGATGTGTTTTTAACTTCGGCAGGTTGATGATGACATCGGCATCAAGAATGTCGCGCGCCACTTCCAGCTCGTGAAAGGTGCCGGTTCGTGTCGGCAGTCTGACCGATTCGCTGAAAGGGGCGAAACGAATTCCAGTTTCTTCGACAACCTGTTGTATCCCGCATTTGCGGGCGACGTTTTCCGGCGTGCCGATCCCCGGGGAGTCCCCCAGGCTTACCACGCCACCGGCGGCCTGCACCTGCCTGATGACGGCGCGGACAATCTCGGGATGTGTCGTGACGGCCCGCTCGGGGGACTTTCCCGACAGCATATTCGGTTTGAGAAGGACCTTCTGTCCCGGCTTGACGAAAGCAGCCATGCCGCCAAGCGGTTCAAGCAATCGGGTCAGGGCTGTGTCAACCTGCTCCGGGAAATAGCTGGTGAGCTTTTGCAGCGCGACCTTGTGATGTTGTTCCGACAGGCTGCTTTCCACGTTTACCCCGCGACGATTTTTGCGTGCAGTTTACGGGAGCGGGGTCCGTCGAATTCACAGAAATAGATCCCCTGCCAGGTGCCGAGCAACAGCTCGCCATCCTGAATGATAACCTGCTCCGATACGCCGATCAGACTGCTCTTGATGTGCGCCGCACTGTTCCCCTCAAGGTGACGATAGCCATCTTTGAACGGCACCAGTTTGTTCAGACCGGCGATCATGTCGGTGGCAACATCGGGATCGGCATTTTCGTTGATGGTGACGGCGGCCGTGGTATGTGGCACGAAGAGCAGCAGGGTGCCGCTTTTTATTCCCGACTCGCGTACCAGTTGGCGGATACTGCAAGTGATTTCCTTGAATTGAACCTGTTGGTTGCTGCGAATGTCGAGCGTTCTGATCATTGCAGCTCCCTGTACTTGAGGGCAGCGACCGTGGCGTCAATGGCACTTTGCCGGTAAAGCAGTGAGGTGTGCCCCATGTTGTCCAGTTCGACGGAATGCCCCCAGGGGAGTAGCGTATGGCTGTTCGGCAACACCATGTTGTCCTTGGCTGTATGGATATTGGTGAGTGTAACCCCGGCCGGTTGTGGCGCCGAGTTCAGGCGCCGTAGAAAATCGGAGCCCGGAATCAGGACCTTCCCCGTCGGGGCGAAAGAGAACGGTGCCAGTTTTGACCCATGCTGTGGCGAGCCGAGGCAGATCAGGCGCTCCACCTTGCTTTCACCGCCCCGCAACTGAACGTAGTTACGAGCGATAATGCCGCCGAATGAATGGCCGACCAGATTAACCGTGTGAACGCCCAGTTGATGCCGCAGTTCATCGACCTGCTTGGCAACCAGTTCAGTTAAGGCCTCTTCACTGTGCCATGCAGAGAGGTTCATGGTGACGACATTCCCGACGCCACGTTGCTGAAGCTGGCGTTTGAACCAGAACCAGCAGGATTGATTCACGAACAGGCCGTTGAGGAGCAGGGTGGGGGGGGTGCCGCGCTTGAGGTTAGTTGCTTTATAACGCCTGATGCCAAAAGGGATAGCGATAATCGTCAGGTAGTCGAGCAAGGCCTCGGGAACGATCAGGATGGCTGCGAGCTTCAGGTTGCGCCAGCTGAAGCGCTGATCATAGGCTTCCGGATGGTTGTTGGAGTACTCGTACCAGTAAATGCAGTAGCTCAGCAGGACGATAAAAAAGCAGCTCAGCAGCAGAATGAGGTTGGCGGCCAGGACGATCCAGAGAAACAGGTAAATCATTACGGTGGTCCCCTCTTCAGCAATGTACGCGCGTCGTTCTCGACAGGGCGATTGAATGTGTGCGAAAGTATGACACGCACCTGAATGAGCGTCAATTGCTCAGCGTAACGAACTTGGTGCAGTCTCATTATGTATCCGGTCAGAGTAGAGCGAACACGTCGGAAAGCTGATGGCCATGCGGGAACATTTAAATAGATTTCGTGACCATCTTGAGGTCGAGCGTAACCTGTCGCCCAATACTGTCGCGGCCTATTGTCGCGATCTCGATCAATTTTACGATTTCCTCAAGCAGCAGCAGGAGTTCAGTGACGCTGTTGATTTACACAAAATCGACCTGTTGCTGTTGCGCGGCTATCTTGGCCGCCTCCACAAGAACAACAGTCGCACCAGCATTGCCCGCAAACTGTCTTCACTTAAAGCCTTCTTTCGTTATCTTGTCCGGTGCGGGGTGCTGGAAAAATCGCCGGCCGATGCCCTGGCAACACCGCGCCGTGAGCAATACCTGCCGAAGATCTTGAGCGCTGAGCAGACCGCGACGCTACTCGATCACTCTCCACCTGGAGATCGTTTGCTGGTTTTGCGCGATCTGGCTATTTTCGAGCTGATCTATTCCTGTGGCCTGCGCGTAAGCGAGGTGACAGGTTTGAATATTGACGCCGTTGATTTTGCTGGTGCGCAAGTCCGGGTTCTCGGCAAAGGGAACAAGGAGCGGGTATTGCCGATCGGCCGCCAAGCCATTGCCGCCTTGCAGAATTACCTGGAAGAACGCCAACCGGATAACAATCGCGAAGCGCTGTTTCTCAATCGGCGCGGCGGACGTTTAAGTGCCCGCAGCGTTCAGCGCAATCTTAAACTACGTCTGCTCCAACTCAACCTGCCCACCGATGTGACGCCGCATGCGTTACGCCATTCTTTCGCGACCCACCTGCTTGATGCCGGGGCCGACCTGAGGGTTATTCAGGAACTCCTTGGGCACGCGTCCCTGTCGACGACTCAACGCTACACCAAAGTCAGTTTTGCCCACCTGACGAAGGTTTACGACCAGACCCACCCGCGCAGCAAAAAAAAGTGACAAATTTGGTAATAATTCCTTGACAGGTCATAAATAATTGTTAAACTTGCCCCTGTTTGAACGAACGCAATCCCAGCGCCTGGCGCTTAGCCTGTTTCTAACGTGTTAATATGTGAAAGGAGTTTCGACAATGAGTGTACTGGTTGGTAAGCAAGCCCCCGATTTCACCGCTGCAGCGATTATGGCTGACGGCTCCATCAATGCAGAGTTCTCCCTGGCTGATTATCAGGGTCAATATATCGTTCTGTTCTTTTATCCCCTCGACTTCACCTTCGTCTGCCCGACCGAGCTGATCGCCTTCAGTCATCGGATCGCTGAGTTTGAGAAGCGTGGTGTTCAGGTTGTCGGTTGTTCTATCGACTCCCAGTTTACCCACCTCGCGTGGCGGAACACCCCGGTTGACAAAGGCGGTATCGGCCCGGTTAAGTACCCGTTGGTCGCCGATGTCAAGCATGAGATCTGCCGTGCTTACGATGTTGAACTCGATCCGGCAGGTGTTGCCCTGCGCGGCTCCTTCCTGATCGACAAGGATGGTGTCGTCCGTCACCAGGTTGTCAACGACCTGCCGCTCGGCCGTAACATCGATGAAATGCTGCGTATGGTCGATGCCCTGCAGTTCCACGAGCAGTATGGTGAAGTTTGCCCCGCCGGTTGGAACCAGGGGGACAAGGGGATGGTTGGCAGCACTGAAGGTGTCGCTTCCTACCTGTCCGAGGAAGCTGAGAAGCTCTAATCGGTCATTTCAAACTGAAGCAAAAAGGGCTGCCCCGAATGGGCAGCCCTTTTTTTATTTGGGTGTGGTTCGCTACAAATTGAGAAAAGAGATCAGTTCTGATTCACCCTTCTTCGCTCTCTGATCGGAGCCCACCATTCTTCGGCGGCTATGAGAGCGCGGTCGGCCATGGCCAGGCGGCGATCGGCACGTTTCATTTTGCGTTTGAGTTCGAGAGGCGGAAAGAGGCCGTAATTGATGTTCATCGGCTGGAAAGAGTCAGCTTCTGCTTCTGCCAGATGTGCGAGCAGGGCACCCAGAGCGGTCTCCGCCGGTGGACTCGGCTCTTTCGCGCCACGCAGGCTCCAGGCGGTGAAAAGTCCGGCCAGCAGGCCGCAGGCGGCCGATTCGACATAGCCTTCGACTCCGCTGATCTGACCGGCAAGGCGAATATGCGGTGCGGCTTTCAACTGCAGGGTCCGGGTCAGGCAGTTCGGCGCATTGACAAAAGTGTTGCGGTGCATGCTTCCGAGACGGGCGAACCGCGCTTGCTCCAGGCCGGGAATGGTACGGAAGATCCGCTGTTGCTCGGGATAGGTCAGGCGGGTCTGGAAACCGACCAGGTTGTAAAGCGAGGCGTGGCGGTTATCCTGGCGTAACTGGATGACCGCGTAGGGTGTTTTCCCGGTCCGTGGATCTGGTAGACCGACCGGTTTCATTGGCCCGAAGGCCAGCGTTTGCGGACCGCGGATGGCCATCTCTTCAATCGGCATGCAGCCTTCGAAATGGATCAACTTCTCGAAATCGCGGGCATTAACCTTGTCGGCATCAATCAGCGCCTGGACGAACTCCTCGTACTGCAGTTTGTCGAGTGGACAGTTGATATAATCGTCGCCCCCCTTGCCATAGCGCGAAGCACGCCAGGCGATATTGAAGTCGATGGAATCGGCTTCGACGATCGGAGCAATGGCGTCGTAGAAATAGAGATGTTCGCTGCCCGTCAGTCGGGCCAGGTCGGCTGACAGCGCGTCGCTGGTCAATGGGCCACTGGCGAGGATGATGTTGCCTTCCTCGGGGAGCTTGATCACCTCTTCGCGAATCAGTTCAATCTGCGGATTGCTGGTAATTTTATTGCTGATATAGGCGGAAAAGTCATCACGATCGACCGCCAGAGCGCCGCCCGCGGGAACCGCCGTGGCGTCGGTGGCCTCGATGAAAAGGGAGC
>PKUG01000018.1 GCA_002869665.1 Desulfuromonas sp.
TTGATGGCGCATTGGTCGGCGGAGCCAGCCTGAATGCCGATGACTTCATCCGCATTGTTAAGTACGAAAAGCTGAGCTGAACAAAGAGTCACACTAACAACGTGAAAACAAAAAAGCGCAAGCCCGGCATCAGGGAACTTGCGCTTTTTCTTTGACCGTAGACTGTCGGCTATTCTGTTTTTTCAATCCGGGTCAGTTTCGATCCCTCAAGAGAGATGTTGGCCATCAAGCCCTTGTTACCAAACACGAAACCGATAATCGGACTTTTCAGGTTGGTCGAATCGAATTCTTTACCGACACCGAGTTTGACAACGGCAACGGAGCCGTCCAGACCGATCTCCCAGTTCTGGCTGGCACGGAACTGAGCCAGCCCGTCCTCAGTCATGAAGAGGAGGATAACCGATTTCTTTTGCACACCGGCCAAAAGCCCGAGCGAAAGTCCCGAGGAATTGTAGTAATCAACGGTTCGATTATTGATCCGCAGAACCCCTTCCCCGAATTCGGCACCAAGCAGAAAACCGCCCTTGTAAACTGCCGGCAGGATGAGCATTCCTTTGGACATACTTGCCAGTTCGCTGGCAGACCCGACCTCTTCGTAAAAGACCTGAAGCGCTGCATCCGCTTCGGCATTCAGTTCAACGGCTGAAGCAGCGAAACTGGTCGTGGAAAAGAGACACAGGGCCAGTAATAACGTGAGGAAAACAGTTCTTTTCAATAGATTTCTTATCATTTGATTATACCTCTTTCAGCATGTAGCCCTGACCGCGTACGGTGTGAATCAGTTTTTTGTCGTAAGGACGGTCAACCTTGTTGCGCAGGTAGTTGACATACACATCGATGATGTTGGTGAAGGAGTCGAAGGTATAGTCCCAGACATTCTCAGCTATCATCGCCCGGGTCAGGGTCTGGTTGGGGTTACGCATGAAATATTCAAGCAGGGCATATTCTTTAGAGGTCAGGTCGATCTCACTATCCTGCCGCCAGACTTTGTGAGCAACAGGATCGAGGCGCAGGTCGGAAAATACAATTTCGGCACCACGGTCACTCCGATTACGCCGCACCAGTGCACGGCAACGGGCGACAAGTTCAGCAAAGGCAAAAGGTTTCGCCAGATAATCATCAGCACCGGCATTCAGCCCCACGACCTTGTCTTCGACAGCATCACGTGCCGTAAGACAGAGCACCGGGGTCGAAATATTTTGCTCCCTCAGTTCCTTGATTGCCGTCAGGCCATCTTTGACCGGCAACATGACATCCATCAGGATGAGATCGTACATCTGGCTCTTCGCCAGATCAACTCCAGCATCGCCATCATAAGCCAGGTCGACTGAGAACCCCTCTTCCTGAAGACCACGTTGAATGAATCCGGCAACCTTGTTTTCATCTTCTACGACAAGAACACGCATGATTTTCTTCTCCTTTGAGTGCCCTGTAGTGAAAGTCCGCCTACATGAAATAGCTTGTGGACGAAAATGCAGATATATTAATCATTAAGTTCTTATTAAAGCAGTCTGGAGAGAAAAGCACAACCCATTTGGTGGCGAATTACATCTGACAAAGGAAGAATATTTGACAGTTCTTAGAAAAGATAGTGCCAGAGCAGATCGATGCGACCGCGGCGGATCAGGGACTTACCGGAGTAGCGCATGATTTCTCTGACTTTTTCCCGGTGACCGGGTCGATAGCAGTGGATATGACAGTGTTTACAGGCCGGCTTGTCATCTAGTGGGCACTTCAGGCGGCGATCGATGGCGTAGAGAAGAAAATCACGGCATTCGGCACAGCAGCTATACTTTTCGAGTGCAGCCAGTTCCTGCGGCAGTCCGTCCAGCCGGCTACGTCCGGCAGCATGATGATCGCGGCAGTAAACCGAGGTAAAGAGCGCAAGAATCTTGAGATCTTTCTTTTCCTTGCGCGACAGTTGCAATGATGGATTGTCTGCTCCGCTGCTCATAAATTGATCCGCTGCTGAGCCGCCAGATCGTGTAGGCGGTCAAGATCGAGAATGTCAATATTTTTCCCCTGAACACTGATCAGTTCCTCATCGGCCAGTTTACGCAAGGTCCGCGACAAGGTTTCACTGGTTGTGCCGAGATTCGACGCCAACTGTGATTTGGACAATGGCAAAACAACTACAGTAGATTCTCCTTCGACGAGCGTCGTGAGAAAACGCGCCAGTCGCGCTGGAACATCACGGAACGTCAGGTCCTCGATCTGCCCGGCAAAGACACGCAGGTAGCGGGACAAGCCCGCAATCATGTTGATAGCCAACTGCGAATGGTTATGCAGCAGGTCGAGAAAATCGTTTTTGGGGAAGAAGATTAACGTGGCCTGAGTCAGGGCCTCAGCAAAGGCAGGATAACAACAGTTGTCGAAGATCGCCGCATCGGCAAAGCTGTTACCGGGCAGAATGACATGAAGAATCCGCTCACGCCCTTCGGCTGAAAGCTTGTAGACTTTCACCTTTCCTTCCGCGACGATATAAAAACCGACCGCAGGCTCCCCTTCTTCGAAGAGGATTTCCCCTTTATTAACAACTCGCTGTTTGCAGATAGCGGTCAACAGTTCAATATCCGCATCTTTGAGCGCGGTAAACAGGCGGCATTTTTTGATCGATTCGGATAGCTTCATAGGTTTCTGCTTCAGTCTTACCTTACTGATTAACGGCCCATTCCAGTGTTTCTTTTAAGCCATCAACCAGAGAAAATTCCTGCCGAAAGCCAAAAGCTTCCAACAGCAAACGTGTATCGGCGAGAGAATGCCGAATATCGCCTGCACGTGGTGGAGCCTGAGCAACAATACAATCTCTTCCGGTCAGTTCTCTGAGGACTTTAAGCAACTGGTTCAGACTGGTCTGCTTCTGACAACCGACATTTAGAGGAGTAGAGACGCCAGCTTCTTGTTCCAGGCTATCGGCAATCAGTCGACTCAGGTCGGCGACATATATGAAATCGCGGGTCTGCTCGCCATCACCAAAAAGCGTCAGCAGTTCCCCTTTTAGCATCCGATCGATGAAAATCGAGATAACCCCGGAGTATGGGGATGTCGGATTCTGCCTTGGTCCGTAGACATTGAAAAAACGGAAGATGAACGGTTTCAACCCGTGTTGTCGACGGTAGAAGTCGATGTAATGCTCGCTGGCAAGTTTGTCCGCAGCATATGGCGTCAAGGGAGCAGGAGTGCAGGTTTCAGAGACCGGCAGGGTTTCGGTATTGCCGTAAACGGCAGCAGAGGAGGCAAAAACGAATTTATCGATGCCCTGTTGACGAGCTGTTTCCAGCAGATTGAGGGTGCCTATGAAATTGACCTGGTGAGTTACCAATGGATCTTCGACCGAAGCCTGAACAGAGGCGACAGCGGCGAGATGTACGATTGCATGGCAGTCGCGAGCGGCCGCAGAAACCGTTTTCAGGTCGCGGACATCCCCTTCGACGACCTCCAACTGCTCAGTTGTCGACAGATTGTCTCGTGACCCGCTACTGAAGTTATCAAGAACCCGGACAGCATGGCCACGATTCAGAAGTGTTTCAACGAGGTGAGAGCCGATGAAACCGGCCCCTCCCGTCACCAAAATATTCACCTGTCAGTTCTCCCGGAATCACGAATATCTGGCGGTTTAGTTTCTTTGTTAGCAATGGGCTGAGGACAACAATTACGATATTAGCACAAGAGTCTACTTTGACATATGGGGCAAGTGTTCCCGGCAAGAACCACTGAACAAAAAAACCCGCTGCCTGACGGCAACGGGTTTATCTTTTGATTGGTGCCGAAGGGGAGACTCGAACTCCCACGTCCCTACGGACACTAGACNCTGAACCTAGCGTGTCTACCAATTCCACCACTTCGGCGTGAAGCGAAGGCATTTATAGCAAATGGATTTTTCCTTTGCAATAAAAAATATTATTTTTTCAAAAAAACTCATAAATAACGAGAAAACAAAAGAAAGTCTTATGATATTGCACAGCTTGGCGCATATGGTGGCTGTCATCCCCGGATTGTCGGGCACTTGAATCCTCAATCTGCCAGACGCTTCGGTTGGACGACAATCGTGGAGTAGCGCAAAACGTTTACCAACCCGGGTTTCCCCCCCTTCGGCTTGTGTACCGCTCCTCCTTCGGTCTGAATCACTTCAACCTTGCTGTCGTTTTTAAGCCTGGAGTACCCTGCTGCCAATTCGGCGGCGTACCTCAGATCTGTCTCAGTGACATGCTCACGCTGCTGACCACATTTGAGGACAACATGGGCACCAGGGGCGTTATGCACGTGAAACCAGAGGTCCCCAGTTTTAAGCAAACGCGTGGACAGTTCATCATTCTGGCGGTTGTTTCTCCCAACAAGAACTCTATAACCGGATGGGCTGCGACCCTCAAGCGGACCGCCACTCTGACTGGTGCGCCGTGCACGCAAAGTGCCCACCTCTCGCAGCAAACCTGCAGCCCGTAATTCCTCTGCAACCTCTTCAAGAGTGCTGCCAGAAGAATCATCTTTAAGCTGAAACTCAAGTTGTTCCAGCCAGCTCAATTCGGAACGGGTCTCATCGACCCTCCGCAGACTATGCTCGATTCCCCGCTTCAATTTTTTGAAACGTTTGAAACTGGCTTCAACATTCTGTTGTGGTGTAAGCAGTGGATCGAGGGGGATTTCAACCTCCTCCGGCGGGTCGCGATAATAATCGATAAGAGCGATAGAAGTCATTCCGCGTTTGAGCAGATGCAGATTGGCCAGTAACAGATCTGCTCCCTGTTTATGCCGCTGATAATCTTCCTGGGCTGCGAGTTCCGCTTCAATGTTACTCAGACGTTTAGACAGTTTCTTGATCTGTGCCCCAAGAGTCCTGAGCAACTGCTGGAAAAAGTCCTGACTGGCTGAAGCCTTTGTCTGCGGCTGATCAGCAAACTGATTCCAAGATATACCGGACGGCTTTTCGAGCACTTCGCTGTGTCTATCGCCATCAGAATTTTCCCGAACCGGAGGAAAGATATACGGCTTACCGGCAATCAGTGAGCGGTGCCCGTTTTCACCCTGGACGCGTTTCAGCGCGTCAATTATTCTTCCGGCGCTGTCAACCAGAATCATGTTGCCGCCTCGCCCGATTAATTCAACGACAAGGCGGTACTCCCCCTGCGGGCCGTGGCAATGGATAAAAACAATACGGTCCTCGTTAACGACCTCGAATTTCAGAATGCGAGTAATTCTGGCACGCAAGAGCTGACAGAAACGTGGCGGCCGACTGGGGTTGAGAAATGCCCTCTCTGTCAGGTGGATCCCCCCCTGTGCAGCCTCCACACTTATGAGCAGTTTGATGTTCTCCCTCCCGGTCCATATTTTGATGACAATCAACTCAGGGTCGGGCTGATAAATTTTGGCTATACGCCCGACCCCGATCTGTTCGTTCAACTCAACAACGATATTTTCAATCAGTTGAAACTTCATCTTGATGATTTTCCGAAAAACTCTGTTTAAATGAAATTGATAGATGGCATGAACGCGGCTCACAATGTCCGGGTCATTTGATCATTCAGGGTTTTCCGACGCAATCATTTTCGGCTGGAACTTACCAGAAGAGCCTCTTTCTCTGCCTCTGACCTGCAAGTGCACTGGTTGTTTTCTTAATTTTTGCCTTGCAGTTTGTTTATCAGATTGCTATAGACTTAAACCTGACCTACTTGGTAAATAAAGAAAACAATATTCACACACAAAGGGGTGCATTATGGAAGGCGACATCCACTACAAAGACGGCACATTAGGACTCCATGCCGGGCAGGTGCCTGATGGCACGACGAATGCTCGTGCGGTCCCGATTTATCAAACAAGTTCCTACCTTTTCGATTCTGCGGAACATGCAGCCAATCTATTTGCGCTGAAGGAAATGGGAAATATCTATACCCGCTTGATGAATCCGACCACCGATGTCCTGGAGAAGCGGCTTGCCGAACTGGATGGTGGTGTCGGTGCCCTTGCTCTCGCTTCGGGGTCTTCGGCGATCAGCCTGGCGATTCTCAACCTGGCCAAGGCAGGAGATAATATTATCTCCAGCAGCTCTCTCTATGGCGGCACGTACAATCTCTTTAACCACACATTCAAGCGGATGGGGATTGACGTCCGCTTTGTCGACACCTCGAACCACGACGAGATCCTGCCGAAAATTGATGAGAACACCAAGGCTGTGTATATCGAGTCGATCGGGAACCCGCGCAACAATATTGATGACTTTGAAGCAATCGCTAAAATCGCTCACGACAATGGTCTGCCGTTGATCGTCGATAATACTGTCCCCACACCGTTTCTGTTCAAACCGATCAAGCATGGAGCCGACATCGTCTGCTACTCGCTGACCAAGTTTATCGGTGGGCATGGCACAAGTATCGGCGGCGCCGTTGTTGACAGCGGGAATTTCGACTGGTCGAGTGGTCGCTTTGCCGAATACACTACGCCCGATCCGAGCTATCATGGTCTGGTCTACCATGAAGCACTCGGCAATCTCGCCTACATCCTCAAGATGCGTATCACCCTGCTCCGCGATCTGGGTCCCTGTATTTCACCGTTTAATGCCTTCCAACTGATTCAGGGGCTGGAAACCCTGCATGTGCGGATGCCGCGCCATTGCGAGAACACGCTTGCCGTAGCTGAGTTTCTTGAACAGCATGATCTGGTGAACTGGGTCAATTATCCCGGCCTTGAAAGTCATCGTGATTATGCCAAGGCGCAGAAATATTTCCCGAAGGGCCCTGGTGCGATACTCTGCTTTGAAGTCAAAGGCGGCCTGGAAGCCGGGAAAAAATTTATCGATCATGTTAAACTGGCCAGCCACCTGGCGAATATCGGCGATGCCAAGACGCTGGTCATTCATCCGGCATCGACAACGCACCAGCAACTGACTGAAGAGCAGCAGCGCTCTGCCGGGGTCAGTCCGGGGATGATTCGTGTTTCCGTCGGCATCGAAGATGTCGAGGATATCATCGCCGACCTCGCGCAGGCTCTGGAAGCCAGCCGCAATTAACGAACTCATACCCCTCCGGTGGGCCTTTCCGGCCACCGGAGGCGATTATGGCATGAACATGAGCATTGAACTGGCCGCTGTCACCGCCCGGATTGCTGATGACGTCGAGTTGATGGATATCAACCTGTGGTCTACCGGCAATCAACACTGGGCCGTTATCGGGGCGAACGGTTCAGGCAAAAGCGCCTTCGGCCAACTCCTCTGCGGTCGTTTGCAAATTCTCTCCGGCAGCGCCACCCTGCCTCGGAAATCGGCTTCCGTATCTTTTGAAGAGGTCACCTCGATCCTCGATCATGAACACTACCTCGACAACTCAAACTATTGCGGCGGCTACGATCCCGGGACTGCAACCCGAGACTTTATAGCGGTCGCAGACCCGTTACGTCTGAAACGACTCCAAGCCCTGGAAGAACAATTTCAGCTCACACCCCTCCTAGACCGTGGCATCAAGTTCCTTTCGACCGGTGAAATGCGCAAGGCGCTGATCTGCAGAGCACTGATTGATGAGCCTGAATTGCTGGTTCTCGATGAACCCTTCGATGGACTCGATCGTGATTCCTGTGCTGTGTTGCGGGAGTTAATAACGCAGATCGTTCACAGCGGCATTCAACTGGTCCTGCTACTCAACCGCTACGATGAAATTCATCCGGACATCACTCATATAGCCCGGCTCGACAGATGCCGACTCGTCGCGTCCGGTTCAAAAACAGAGATGCTGGCCGAACTTGAAAAGCAGCGACATAATCAGATCCAGGCCACAATCCTGAAACACTACAGGCCGCGACAGCAGGCAGCAGAAACGGATAGACAGCAACAACCGATTATCGAGATGCGCGATGTTAATGTTGTTTACCGGGAAAAAGCGATCCTCGATCGCTTCGACTGGAGGGTCATGCCCGATGAGCACTGGATGATCTCCGGTCCGAATGGCGCAGGGAAAACCACGCTGCTCAACCTGATCACCGGCGCCAACAGTCAGGCCTACGCCAACGACATACATCTTTTTGGCCGGCGCAAGGGGAGCGGCGAGAGCGTCTGGGAAATCAAGGCCAGAATCGGCCATGTGTCAACGGCATTTCAACGCGATTATCGCGTCGGTGGCTCGGTACTGAGTGTGATCGTCTCCGGCTTTTTCGATTCGATCGGCGTCTATCAGGCCCCGAACAGGAAGCAGCGTGAACTGGCGCTCGCCTGGCTTGATCACCTGCACTTGGCCCACCTGGCCGGCAAACCGTTCCGGGCCCTCTCCTTTGGCGAACAACGCTTGATCCTGCTGGCCCGGGCCATGGTCAAAGGGCCGCAGCTACTGATCCTCGACGAACCCTGCCAGGGGCTGGACGAGACAAACCGGAACATGATTCTCGAACTGATTCAGCAGATCGGGGCTTCAGGCTTGAGCCAATTGCTCTATGTCACCCACCATCCGGAAGATGATATTCCCTGTATCAATCGTCATCTCCAGTTCATCCCTAGCGGCACAATGGGAGGTTATGCCGGAGTCGTCACGCAGTACTGATCAAAAATCTTCCTTCATCAGAGCCCTTGTGTTATCGTCCCGCGCCATGACAGCAAACACACCATTTCATATCGTTCTTATTGAACCTGAGATTCCGCCCAATACCGGCAACATTGGCCGCCTCTGTGCAGCGACGGGGACGCACCTGCATCTGGTTGGCAAGCTCGGTTTTTCGCTTGATGATAGATACCTCAAGAGAGCGGGCCTCGATTACTGGCCGGAGGTCAAACTTCATCGTTGGGAATCATTGGTACAGCTGCAAGCCGAGTATCCGGCTGGGCGTTTCTGGTTCACATCGAAAAAAGCCGCGCATACGCATGTCTCAGCGTGTTTTACTCCTGGCGATTTCCTCGTTTTCGGCAAGGAGTCCCTCGGCCTCCCCAAGGAACTGCTCGATGCCAACCAGGAAAACTCGCTCCGCATTCCGATCTTCTCCTCGGCCGTCCGCAGTCTGAATCTTGCCAATTCTGCCGCCATTATTCTCTACGAGGCTCTGCGCCAGACCGGACGTTTGAAGAGCTGATACAATTCCCGGGAACCGCCACTCTTCAGAATCGCCTTGCCAATCGCAGCTGTCAGACTACCAGCACTCGTGGTCTTCTACGTTTCGCCAAATTGAATTATGATTGAAATGACACTGTAAGCTGAGCTTTCATAGCTCTGATACAGTCAATGGAGGCTGAGACATGAACAACCTGACAGATCAGAAGGCCATTCCTTTCGTGCTGCCCAGCGCCATCGGCCAACCAGTTACACTTGCGGATTACACCGGATCCTGGTTATTGCTCGTTTTTCACCGCCACCTCGGCTGACTTCCCTGCCAGGGGCACATCGCGCAGTTGCGTGAACGGCAAAACGAATTCAATCACTTGAACCTGAAAGTCGCGGTCGTCACCTTTCAGGCCGATTTTTTCACGCACCAATACATCACGGAAACGGCTCTGGAATGGCCATTGTTGATTGATGAGAAGCGAGAACTCTACCGCGGCTACGGAATGCTTTCTGCGTCTTTCTGGGACATCTGGGGCCCCAAAACCTGGTGGGCTTACCTGCGTGAAATCAGCAAAGGCCGACGACCGAAAAAATCGGATGCCGACCTCAGCCAACGGGGTGGTGATGTTCTGATCGATCCGGATGGTATTGTCCGGTTGCATCATGTCGGAGCCGGACCGGCGGACCGCCCGACGATAGAGAAGATTCTGAGAATCATCAAGGCACACAAGAGCTGAATGCCGAAAGGATTGCCGGCCACGCTGAAACGGCTGCGCAAAAACAGCGATACTCAGCGTGACCGGCAAGTATCGTTTAAATCATCCCCATCAGTTTGCTGCTGCGTTCAAGGAATGTCGCCATGCGCTCTTTGTTAAGTGCCTGGTGCGAAAGCATCGCCAGATCATAGATCTGCTCGATCAGCAATCCGGCGGTTTCCGAATCACCTGAATCCTGCAATTTGAGAACTTTGTCCACCGCCGGACTGGCCGTGTTGACCATCAGGGTGTGATCGGCAAACAGGTCGCTCCCTTCCCCCTGCCCCATCATCCGGGTCATCTCCTTGAAGCGCCGTGACTGTTCGTTCAGCAGAATCATCCCCGGCACGCTGTCATCCTTGAGAGTTTCGATACGGATATGGAGCCCGTTGATCTCCTTGAGCTCATCCTTGAATATCTGCTCGATCCGTTCCCCTTTGGTTTTATTGTCCGCCCCTTCGACGATCTCTTTTGTCGGATCCCGATCAAGCAGGTTTTCCGTCACATCAGAATCCACCCTCTCGAATTTGATGTCCGGATTTTTCATTTCCAGGAACTGGATAAAATGATTGTCGATCATCGCATCGAGAACGACCGCTTCCATCCCTTGTGATTTAAAGAGCTTGAGATAAGTTGCCTGAGTACCCTCGTCATTGGCGTAGTAGACCTTGTTCTCGTGCTTCTCCTTGGCCCGCTCTAAATAGTCGGGAAGTGTGGTGTACTTGTCTTCGCCTGTTGAACGATAGATGACATGGTCTTTGACCTTGTCGTAGAACTTGTCCTCGCGCATCATTCCGTACTTGACAAACGAATGGATATCTTCCCAGATCGGGGTAAAAGCTTCACGGTCCTTCTTCGCCAGTTCAACAACCTTTGCGGCCACTCTGCTGCTGATGACTTCGCGAATCTTGCGCACCTGGGGTTCGTTCTGCAAGTAGCTGCGCGAGACGTTGAGAGGCAGATCCGGGGCATCGAGGCAGCCCTGCAACGGGGTCAGGAATTCCGGGATCAGTTCCGGAGTATTGTCGGAGACAAACACCTGGTTGCAGAACAACTTGATGTGGCTCTTGGTCACATCAAATTCATGGGTCAGGTGCGGGAAATAGACAATCCCTTTCAGGTTAAAGGGGTAATCGATATTGAAATGAATCCAGAACAGCGGATCGTCCGACATGGGATAGAGCTTACGATAAAATTCCTTGTATTCGTCTTCACTGATCTCGGAGGCACTCCGGGTCCAGAGCGGATTCTTGTCGTTGATCTCTTCCCCCTCCAGGCAGATGGACACCGGTAGAAAATTGCAGAACTTGATGATGATCTCGCGCACGCGATCCGCTTCGAGAAATTCCTTCTCTTCATCGTTCAGGTGAAGAACGACTTCAGTGCCCCGCTCCTGGCGCTCATCGGGATCGATGGTGTAGCTGGTCGTTCCCGCACACTGCCAGTGGACCCCTTCGGCATCCTGTTGGTAGGAACGGGTACGGATTTCAACCTGATCAGCAACCATGAAGCTGGAATAGAACCCGAGGCCGAAATGGCCGATGATCTGGTTTTTGTCCTCCATATCCTTGAACTTCTCGATGAAATCCTCAGCAGATGAGAACGCCACCTGATTGATGTATTTGCGCACTTCCTCCGCCGTCATGCCGATCCCGTTATCTGAAACGGTCAGGGTGCCGGCCTCCTTGTCGAGATGGATATTGACTTTGTATTCATCAGCCAGTTGCAGGTTTTCCAGCAGGTTGACGTTCTGCAGCTTGTGAATCGCATCGACTGCATTCGAGATAAGTTCGCGCAGGAAAATATCTTTATCGCTGTACAACCATTTTTTGATGATTGGAAAGATATTTTCCGTGTGAATGGAAATGCTTCCTTCTTCCCTTTTCACCTTGTCGGTCATGAGTCACTCCTTTTGAAGATAGAGATGTATTCAACGACCGAAAAAGATAAAAAGGTCGCTCCACTTTGTCAAGGGGTAGCGGAGACTAATTGAGTTGAGTTATTCGCGTAGGAAAGAATCAGATCGCCGCGGACATCGAGAGAATGCCACGGCAGAAGTAGATCATGGCGAAGAGAATCGGAATTACGATGTTGGTCAGAAAATGGAGCAGCAGACCACGGCTGCGCCCCCAGACTTTTTTCATGGCGGTGAGACGGAAGTATTCATTATCGTCGAGCAGCCTGATCAGCGAAACTCCGACGACATAGACGGCAAACCATGCTTTGACGAGATCGGCATCCACGACAACCTCCATAGAACACTGTTTGATTAATCATAGCAATACCTTTATCAATATGCAACAGGCCTATTTGTGGTCGAATATATATTTTCGGCAGAAAACGAAAAAAGGCTCTCCGTAACGGAGAGCCTTCTGATTTCACCGGGGAGAACCGAGCAGCAGGTTCCTAGTTTTCGGTGAGGAAATAACGCTCGTAAAAATCTTCGAGATTTTTCAGATGCCGAGTTTCATCAGCAAGGAGGCTCTTAAAGAGATCAGACATCGGTGCACCCTCGCAACCATGAATCAACGCCTTGTAAAAGTCGACAGCGCATTTTTCCAGGTGGATAGCGTAGGCCAGTGCGGTGCGAGCATCTGCGTCCGGAGCGATCTCCTTCTGCTCGTAAACATAATCGAGGTTCATGCTCGGCAGTTCCTGCTTCAGGCCGGACAGATTCTTGTCATGACCTTCGAGCAGTGCCAGCTCAATCCGCTGCTTGTGAGCCAGCTCCTCTCTTGCCGCCTCACGCAGGATCGCTTTCCCCTGACGATCTTCGACAAGATCAATAGCGCGCAGGTAGTTACGGAAACCGCGCTCTTCCATCTGAATCGATTTTTCGAGGGCAACCTCGAAGGTATAACAAACGTTCTTTACCTGATCGATCTCACTCATTTGCTGCTCTCCTTTCTAATAAATAACAATATATCCATGTTTATCTGCAATTCTCGATATCTCCAGAACGTCTTTGATCTGGTATGTCGACCCGTCCAGAACAAACGTATAACCACCATCAGGGTTTTCCGTTGCCAGACTGATAAGATATTCGAAGCTTGCCGTTTTGACCGTTTCCATATGGAGACCACTAAATAAACAGGTTGAATTGTGAATATAGCACAGTTGTCCGGCCGGCGTCACTCACCGATAATTTTTACCAGAACACGCTTTCTACGTCGACCATCAAATTCACCATAGAATATTTGTTCCCAGGGACCGAAATCGAGTCGGCCATTACTGATCGCGATAACAACTTCCCGTCCCATTACAGTTCTTTTCAGGTGAGCGTCACCATTATCTTCTCCGGTATTGTTGTGGCGGTAGAGAGACAAGGGTTCATGCGGTGCGAGCTCTTCCAGCCAACGTTCGAAATCCTGATGCAAGCCCCGTTCATCGTCATTGATAAACACAGATGCCGTGATATGCATGGCGTTACACAGGAGCAAGCCTTCGCGGATACCACTATCGGCAAGGCAACGATCAATATCGCCCGTAATATTAACAAATCCACGTCTGGTTGGAATCTCAAAGTACAGTTCTTTGCGATAAGATTTCATCCGGTCCTCCAACATTACACATCTGTTTCAGTTTCAGTAAAAGAGCTTCAATTACGACAAAAAAAGTTAAGAAAAGATTGACAAGATCTGAATGTTTATATATAAAGCGCGCTGTTTGCCTGCGACATGAACAGAAAAAAACGGAATCAAAGATGACAATCCGCAAGATCTTACTGGCGCAGCTCTTCGTATTAAGCCTGTTATTGTTGAGCTGTTCCAGCAGTATCGCGCCACCGCACGAGGCGCGAGACATCAAAATCATCGGCAAGGAAAGTTATCAGGACCTTGTCAGCGAATATGAGCGCTACAGCTACCAGCTGGACGCTCTGGACCAGGGGGTTCCCCCCATCATCCTCAAGGCCCTTCCGGACAACCTCGCAGAGATCAATTCAAGTCGCGAGAAGAAGGCCATCTTCTTCAAGGCCATGCTGCCGATGATCCTGCTAGCTAACGATGAGATCCGCTACGAGCGGGGACAACTCCTCGATATCAGCAGTTCACTGAACTCTGCCCATACGCTGACGGATGCCCAGCAGCACACTCTGGAAAAACTCGCCAAGCGCTACAAGCTGGCAGCCAAGCCTTTATCGACCGAACAGATCGTCCGCAAGCTCCTGCTGCGCATCGATACTATTCCCGCCGATCTGGTTCTCGCCCAGTCGGCCAATGAATCGGCCTGGGGAACATCACGGTTTACTCGCCTGGCAAATAACCTGTTCGGCCAATGGACTTTCGTTCGTGGTCAGGGGATCGTGCCTGAGAACCGGCCGGTCGGTGAGACCTATGAAGTGCGAAAGTTTGCAACCGTCTACGAATCAGTACGCTCTTACCTGCTCAACCTGAACACCCACCCGGCGTACAGGCAGTTACGAGAACTTCGCGCCGGCAAACGCTCAACAGGAAATAACCCGGATGGCGTCCTGCTCGCCGAAGGACTCCTCCGCTATTCAACACGGGGCGAGGACTATGTCCGCGAATTACAGGCTATGATTCGCAGCAACAAGCTCGGTCGGTTTACCGATGCCAAACTGCGCGTCAGCAGTTGATACGGCATCACTTCAGACCAAATAAATACAAAAAGTCAAAACGCACCTGATGTGAATAACAGGTGCGTTTTATTTTATTCAGGCTGCACAGATCGTCCGGCATTGATCCAAAGATGACTGAACCAGTGCCATGTCCCGGCTACCTGGGCGGTTAATGTATATTTGTTACGCCGACCGGTCAGCGGTTTGTCAGCCAAGATACGATACCACCCCTCCCCCTTCTCAGTAATTCTCTCAATGCGACAACGATTATCCCCCTGAACAAAACAATTAAAGGCTGATGGCGCGAGATTCAATGACGGGTCCAGGCGGATATTCAGTTATGGCGGGTTGACCGCAACAACCGGATTGGTCGGCTCCTGAACGGTAACAATCAAGGGGCGCATGCGCAGCTTATCAATAAAACCGGTCAGCGTTGCGTAAGGACCGCCCATGGGGAAGCGCGGCAGCGTCAGCGGATCATGTTTATCATGCATAACACCGGATTGCTGAGCGAATGCCGCCTTAAACCCGGCTCCCCTGATAATGGCAACGACTTCATCCGAATATTCACCATAGGGATAGGCGAACAATTCTGGGGTAACGCCGAGGTGTTCTTGAAAAGCGGCCTGTGACCTGTCGATCTCGGCACGGATTCGCTGTTGCCATTGGGCGTAGGTTTCTCCGGGACGACTCTCGACAAGATAGGCATGGGTTTCCGTGTGATTACCAAGTGTCACGCCCTCTGTTTGCAGCTCACTCAACTCATTCCAATCAAGATTTCCAGCCGTACCAACAGCGTCGGTATTAACGAATAAAGTGATCGGAATATCGTACTTGCGAATCAGCGGCATGGCGACATCGGCAAAGGAGCGGAATGCGTCATCGACACTCAAGGCGACAGCATGTTCAGGCAGATCTTGTCCTGCCGACAAACGCTCAGCGATCTCCCGAAGAGAGATCACCTCGATGCCGTTGTCCCGGAGATAAGCAAGTTGTTGTTCGAAGATGTCGGCCGATATATTCGTCGAAGGGTAGCGATCATCGCCAAAGCGATGGTAGATAAAGCCGTTGACCTGCCCTGCTGTCGCAACAGAAGTGAGAAGAAAAAGGGATATAAATAATAGTATGATACGCATGTAATTCTAGAATAAACCTTAAGAAGAGCGAACTTTGTTGCGCAGGTATCGTCGAATACTGTTTCTGGCCTTAGGTGTCACCGCCCATTCCAGCCATTTAGGCAGAACTTCAGGTTCTTTGGCCGTCTCGACACTGACCTGATCGCCATCGAGCAGGCGTGTCTTGAGCTGCCTGGTGCGTCCGTTAATCACCCCACGGTGGGCATGCAGGCCGAGAGTATCATGGATATCAAAAGCGAAGTCGAGGACGCTACTCCCCTCTGGAAGCGTTCGAGTGTCACCTTTAGGCGTATAGACCTGAATGGTCGCCGAAGCGAGTTTCAACGATTCGGTATCGAAAGCGCTCTCCCCTTCCATCAACGACTGCATCAGATCACGGAAATTATCATGGCGGAATTTAAAACCGGGTGCGAGCACACCAGATTCGTTGAAGCGGGCCAACTTACGGGTCGTAATTTCAACTCTCATCCGCTGCTCACCGGCCTGCACAGTCGTTTTCAGCGCCTGATAACCATACTGCGATGTCAGATTGAGGTGATCGCGCAATTTACGCGGAATCGGCGGATAGAGGCTGTGCAGAATACCGAGGAAAAGATAAGCATCCATCATCCGATCAACCTGGACTTCCAGAGTGTAGAGTGACGCGAAACCGCGGTTCATACCGCGGGCCGAGGCGATAGAAAAGGGACGCCAGCGATCTTTCATACTGACGTTCAACTTATGCTTCTCGCAGGTGTTGGTAATTTTGGCCCTGACTTTGCGCAGAAAATCACTCGATTCCTGTTTCAGACGATCGATTGTCCTGTTGTAGTTCTGGGCGCGACGCGGATAGAGCAAAGCATAGGAGAGCGATTCAAGTTCGGTGGCGACGTACCCCATCCCCAGGTGCTGGGCAAGCGGCACGTAGACCGTCCGGGTTTCTTCGGCGATCAGCTTCTGTTTATGGCGTGGTAGAGCCCCGATTGTGTTGAGATTGTCGATCCGGTCCCAGAACTTCAGACAGAGAACACGGATATCGTCAATGGCAATCAGCAGGGTCTTTTTATAGGTTTCCTTTTTCAGATCTTCGCGGCTGAGGATTTCCGATGTCACCTTGGTCAGCCCGTCGACCAGATGAGCAACTTCCTCACCATACTTCTTTTCAACGTCGGTCAAGGTGACCGGTGTATCCTCAACAACGTCATGAAGCAAAGCGGCCATGACCGAAGGGAAATCCATCCAGTGCCGTGCGGCCAGATGAGTGACGCGCAAGGGATGAAAAATATAGGGCTCACCAGATTTGCGATACTGCCCTTCATGAGACGTACGGGCATCGTTCAGAGCTTCTTCCACTCTGCCCATTTCATGATCGAGGTTCTCTTCACTCAATTCAGCACCGTAATGAGTGACGAGTAACTCCATGATTTCCGACATCAGGCGTTGTTCTGTCGCTTTGTCGAAGTTCGCCATAAACAATCCTTGAAACGGAGATTGTTAGCCCGGTGGCCAGGTCATCTGGCGACCGGCCAACAAGTGGAAGTGAATGTGCCAGATCACCTGTCCGCCATCAGCATTGCAATTATTAACCAGACGGAAACCGTTATCGGCGAAGCCAAGATCCCGCGCCAATTTGGCGGCAACCCGATAAACACGACCAACGAGTTCGCAATCTTCATCGGTCAGATCCATGGCCGTCGCTATATGTTTACGCGGGACAATGAGCAGATGCTGCGGGGCCTGCGGATCGATATCCGCAAATGCGACCAGGTGCTCATCTTCGTAGCACATTTTGGCCGGAATATCACCGGCGATGATTTTACAAAACAGGCAGTCGCTACTCATGTCTACCTCCATTTCATGAAGAAGTGAATAGTAGCAGAAACACACGTTGAATTATATTCGTATCAGCTCAAATCAAGTAATTTTTAACTTCTGCAAATGAATGAGAAATTCACGATTTCCTTTTTGTCCCAGAATTGGACTATCAATCACCCCGCAGACCCGGCACTTGAGTTCGACGGCCAGAGTGCTGATGTCCTCAATGACCCTGTCATGAAGCTCGGCATCCCTGACGATTCCCCCTTTACCGATAAATTCCTTACCAACTTCGAACTGTGGTTTGATCAGGGCCACGACCTCGCCAGTGTCGGTCAGCAGGTCAAGCGTCGGTGGCAGAACTTTGGCCAGTGAAATGAACGAAGCGTCTATGACCGCCAAGTCGGGGACAGTCTCAAGCTGATCTGCGGTCAGTTGACGGATATTGCAGCGTTCGAGGTTGGTGACACGTGAGTCTTCTCGCAACTTCCAGGCCAGTTGCCCATAGCCGACATCGACCGCATACACACGTGACGCTCCATGTTGCAGCAGGCAGTCAGTAAAACCGCCGGTCGAAGCGCCAACATCGATCGCAACACGATCGGTAACAGTGAGGTCGAAGTCCTTCAGGGCCTTATCAAGTTTCAGCCCACCTCGCGAAACAAAGGGGATATCATCCCCTTTGAGGCGGATATCCGCATCTGCATCGACTGCAGCTCCGGCTTTGTCGACTCGGTGATCGTCAACAACTACCTGGCCTGCCAGGATCAGCGCGCGGGCACGTTCTCGTGATTGGACGAGCCCGCGCTGTACCAGGATTTTATCCAGACGTTCTTTTGCCATCGTCACCTGTGTCTGTTCGAGATCCTACGGAACCGTATCAATCACCGTCAAGCAGACGGCCAAGACCACCAAGAACAGAACCTTCCCCTTTGTCGCTGCCGCCAGCACTGGGTGCGTGGGCAATAATCCGATCGGCAAGGCGACTAAACGGCAGACTCTGCAACCAGACACGACCGGTTCCACGCAGGGTCGCCAGAAACAACCCCTCGCCACCGAAGAACATGCTCTTCAGGTTGCCGGCACGCTCGATGTTGTAATCGATCGAGGGTTCAAAGGCGACCAGGCAACCAGTGTCGACACGCAGGGTTTCCCCCTGCAACTGGCGCTCTATAATCGTACCGCAGGCGTGGACAAATGCCATGCCATCCCCTTGCAAGCGTTGCAGGATGAAACCCTCACCACCGAAAAATCCCGTTCCGAGACGACGCTGGAAAGCAATCCCGACCTTGGTGCCGTAAGCGGCACAGAGGAAAGCATCTTTCTGGCAGAGAATTTCACCACCGGGAATCGTTGCCATGTCCAACGGCACGATCTGCCCCGGATATGGGGCAGCAAAAGCCACATGAGCCTTGCCGCGCCCCTCGTTGGTGAAATGTGTCATAAAGATTGACTCACCGGTCAGGGCCCGTTTTCCGGCGCCCATCAGCTTGCCGAAGAGACCCTTGTCAGCCTCTGAGCCATCGCCCATACGGGCTTCAAAATTGATTCCTTCTTCCATGTACGTCATGGCGCCGGCTTCGGCGATAACCGATTCAGCCGGATCAAGCTCGACCTGAACCATCTGCATATCGTTACCAACAATCCGGTAATCTACTTCATGACAACGCATAGCTGCCTCCTCCTTGGCTGTTTTCAGTTAGTTGTTTGCCTCGTATAGGCAAAAACGGTGCAAAAATGTTCGACAAAGCGTTCCTTGAGCTCTTCCATATCAACGGAATGACCACATTCCTGCGACAACGAAGTCATGATCTCAGTCGGTTGACCACAGGGGACGATCATGTTGAATGTCTTGAGAGAATTATTGACGTTGAGGGCAATACCGTGGGATGAGATCCACTTTTTCAGTGCAATTCCAAAACTGCAGATTTTTTTACCGCTGACCCAGACACCGGGCTCCCCTTCCTTACGCTCGCCACGGACTCCATAATCTGCCAGCAGATCGATAACGACCTGCAGAAAACGATCAGCAAACCAGCGCAGGTCTTTCTTCTTCAAAGCGATGATCGGATAAGCCACCAGCTGCCCCGGCTCATGAGCCGTCGCCAGGCCGCCGCGGTTGATTTTTTTGAGAGTAACGTGTCGTTGAGCAAAAAGAGTCTCCGGGAAGTGCAGGTCCGCATCCGTTGCCCTCCGCCCAAGGGTGACGGTTGCCGGATGTTCAACCAGCGCCAGGAGATCAACGCCATCCCCTTCGAGACGACTCTGAACGAGACGGGCCTGGCGTTCGAAAGCGCTGTCGTAATCGAGCAGCCCCCAGTCAATGATGATCAGGGGAGAGACTTCCAACTGTCTGTCCGTCATGCTGTATCCACAAGGTCAGGCCGGCCGTTTGAGATCCTGCATTCGCATGGTTGGCGCTAAATAAACACCGAGCCTGTAATCAAAGGAAAAGAGGTCGGCCAACGAGGGCAACCTCTTATCAATTGGTGGGCGGTACTGGGATCGAACCAGTGACCCTTCGCGTGTGAGGCGAATGCTCTCCCGCTGAGCTAACCGCCCATATATAGGTTTTCAAATATACCCAGCCGTCGCCAAAACTGCAATCATTTCCTGATGAAGGACCGTCGACGAGATTCTGCAGGATATTGTCTGCAGGGCTGCTACTTGTTGAAGAAAGCAGCAATCGCTGCCTTGACCTCAGGGGCAGCCATGCGGTCGTTGAACAGATCAAGTTCCCTGGCCATCGCGGTCGTCATGGCATCCTGCATTCCCCGTTTCAGCAATGCTTTTGCCGCCAGAATAGAATCGGGAGATTTACGTGCGAGAATCCCGGCCGTTTCGTAAGCCTTGTCGAGCAGGTCCGCATTTTCGACAACGGCATTAACCAGACCGATCTGCTCTGCCAGCCGACAATCGAACTGATTACCAAGTAAAATCAGCTCCGCCGCTTTCTGATACCCGACCCGTAGCGGCAGTAGATAGCTTGTCCCCCCTTCAGGAGACAACCCAAGATTGACAAACGGTAGCGAAAAACGGCTGCCAGGAGCCGCATAAACGAAATCACAATGAAAAAGCATGATCGTGCCGATACCGAGTGCGATGCCGCTGACTGCAGCGATGACAGGTTTACGCACATGACTCAGAGCATCAATGAAGATATTGTGCGGATAAACACGGTCAGGTGACGGTCCATTGCGAAAATTAGCGAGATCGTTACCGCTGGTAAAGCAACCCTCGATCCCGTGCAGGATAATCGTGCGAACTTCCGGGTCTGCATCAGCGCTGCGCAAACCGTCTGCGAGCCCGGCATACATCTCTGGAGTAAAGGCGTTCTTCTTTTCCGGACGGTAAATCTGCAGACACACGCTGGTGCCGGAACGACTGATTTTGATCTCTCCTGACATCGATAAATCCCTCATTTTATAGTTAAGCAAAAACCTGCCGAACCCTGCCCAGCATGAAGTCGGCTTCTTCCTGACCGATAACCAGTGGTGGTGCGAAACGGATGATTGTTTCGTGAGTTTCCTTGCACAAGACACCAAGGTCCTTGAGTTGTTCACAATACTGTCGAGCACCGCCGGCATCATTGGTCAACTCGAGTGCGATCAAAAGTCCCCTGCCCCGGACATCCTTGATGAAAGGGGTGTTGATCTGCTGTAATTTTTCGAGAATATATGCCCCCATTGTTGCCGCATTTTCAATCATATTTTCCTCGACCAAAACACGCAGAGCGGCTCGTGCCACAGCGCAGGCCAACGGGTTACCACCAAAGGTACTCCCATGCTCACCGGGTTGCAGCACATCCATCACCTCAGTATTCGACAGAACAGCAGAGACAGGGTAAAAACCACCCGAAAGCGCTTTACCGATCAGGGTCAAATCGGCTTCAATCCCGTCATGAGCCTCGGCCAGCATTTTACCTGTCCGCCCCAATCCGGTCTGAATTTCATCGAGAATCAGAACTACGGAGTTGTTTGTACAGATCTCCCGTACCTGCTTGAGAAAACCACTCGGGGGAATGATGACGCCGGCCTCACCCTGAATCGGCTCAACCAGAAAGGCAACCGTGTTCTCCGTAATAGCCCCTTGCAGGGCAGCAGCATCTCCATACGGAATGATTTTGAAACCAGGAGTAAATGGCCCGAAACCCTCGCGCGATGACGGATCGGTGCTGAAACTGACAATGGAAATGGTGCGGCCATGAAAGTTGTTCTGACAAACGATAATTTCAGCCTGATCTTCCGGAACGCCTTTGACTTTGTAGCCCCACTTGCGAACGATCTTGATTGCCGTCTCAACCGCCTCGGCGCCACTGTTCATCGGCAAAACTTTATGAGAATTTGTCAACTCACAAAGTTCTCGATAGAAGAGCGCCAGCTGGTCATTGCGAAAAGCGCGCGAAGTCAGGGTCAGCCGCTCCGCCTGATCGACCATGGCCTGGCGGATCTGCGGATGGCAGTGCCCCTGATTAACCGCTGAATAGGACGAAAGACAGTCGAGATACCTTTTCCCTTCTACATCCCAAACCCAGGCCCCTTCGCCTCGGCACAGGACAACATCCAGCGGTTTGTAATTATGGGCGCCATACACATTTTCGAGGTCGATATAGTCTGCTGTCTGCATCATGGCCTCCTGTACAGGAAATGTTTGAGCTGACTTCTATGCCCGGCGATTTCAAGAATAATGAGTTTAGCATAGTCATATAAAAAAGCCCGTACAGAAGACTCTTCTGTACGGGCTTTTCACTGACTGGCGGCCCCGGCGCGATTCGAACGCACGACCTACCGCTTAGGAGGCGGTTGCTCTATCCAGCTGAGCTACGGGGCCGGATCCACTTACGGACAAGGCTCTATTGAATACAGGATTCCAATTAAAATTTCAACAGGCTGTAAACTTTTCCTTCAGGAAGCTTGGCACGTCCTTCGAGAAATTCGAGTTCTGCCATAAATGCACATTCATGGACTTCGGCGCCACTTTTTTCAACCAGTTCGACAACCGCGGCCATGGTGCCACCGGTTGCCAGCAGATCATCGGCGATGATAACACGATCACCCGGTTTAAAAGCATCCTCATGGATTTCCAGAGAATCGCTGCCGTATTCAAGTTCGTAGCTGATGCTGCTGGTCCGATAAGGAAGTTTGCCAGGCTTGCGCACCAGGGTAATACCGGTGCCAAGTTTATAAGCCAGTGCTGCCCCGAGAATAAAACCACGGGCTTCGATACCGACAATCTGATCGATTTTTTCACCCACATAGCGATGCGCGAGCAGATCAACCATGCGGTGGAAGCTTTTTGCATCAGCCAGCAGAGTCGTAATATCCTTGAAAACAATCCCTTTTTTTGGAAAATCGGGAATATCCCGAATAATCTTTTTCAGCTCTTCCATTTCAAGCTCCTGTTTCGTCGTCGTTTAGCTGTTGATCGGCTAGAGTTTTTCTCAATTTCGTCAGGCTCTTCGCCTCGATCTGGCGAATCCGCTCACGGGTGACTCCGAACATCTGGCCAATGGTGTCCAAAGTCTGCGGTTCACGGTCATTGAGCCCGAAGCGCATAGCAAGAATCTCACGCTCATTTTCGCTCAATTCATCCATCCAATTCTGTACATGGGCATAGCGATCCAGGTCTTCAATCTGATTCTCTGGGTTGATCAGGTTCTTGTCTTCAAGGGTGTCAATCAGACTGTAGTCCTCATTGTCACCCATGGGATGCTCGATCGAATAGGTTTTCTTGACCAGGACCATCATGCGCCGAACGTAAGCGGCATCTGCCCCCATCGCCTCGGCGATCTCATCATCCGTCGGATCGCGTTTCAGGCGCTGCAGCAGTTCACGACTGATTTTAACGAGCTTGTTTATGTCGTCTGCGACATGAACAGGTAAGCGAATCGTTCGGCTCTGATTCACCAGAGCGCGTTCGATCGACTGGCGAATCCACCAGGTCGCATACGTGGAGAACCGGCAGCCTTTACTGACCTTGAACTTCTCAACGGCCTTAATCAATCCCATGTTACCTTCTTCGATCAGATCCAGGAAAGGCAGTCCGCGGTTCATATAGCGCTTGGCAATTTTGACAACCAGGCGCAGATTTGATTCAATCATTCGCTGACGTGCTGATTCGTCCCCCTGGGCAATCCGCCCGGCTAATTCACGCTCGTCTTCAGCAGTCAGCAATTGGCTCTTCTGTATATCCTTCAAATAGATTTTAATGGCATCGGCAGTCGCAGGCTCATCATCAACAGAGTAGTCCTTTTCCTCGGTCTGTTCTTCCTCACTATCCTCCTCTTCGAGATCGATTTCGGAGAATCCTTCCAGATCTTCTTCCGTTTCAGAATCCCCTTTTTCTTCAAAATCCGGATCAAAATCTTTCATCGGCCACTCCTTGAAATTTCAATAAATTGAATGATTATTGAGACTGCTGGTGCATGCTGCAAACAGGTAACAAGTCTATGAATGGCACCCCATCATGGCAAGTACAAAATCGGATCGACCGGCTGCTTACCGACGCGCACTTCAAAATGAAGGCGTGGCTGCCCTCCTGCAGGCGGCACGCCGGAGAAGGCAATCCGCTCTCCTTTACTGACAAAGTCACCTTGTTTGGCAATGTTCCGTTGATTGAAGCCATAGACGGTAAAAAGATCATTTTCATGCTGCAAAATAATGAGGTGGCCATAACCGTTGATGCCGTCACCGCTGTAGATGACCCGTCCTGCTTCAGCAGCCTTGACCTCGGTTCCGGAACTCACAGCAATTTCGATCCCCCTGCCGCTACCAGCTTTAGCTGTTCGGGAAAATGAGCGCACAACTTTCCCCTTCAAAGGCCAGCCAAGCTTTTCTACAGAGGTTGCCTTTTTCGCCGGTTGCGGCTGTTTTTTCGGTGGTGGATTTGATGCTTTTGGTTGTGCCTTTGCGGGTGCTGCCGGCGGTGGTGTTTTTTTCGGCGCCTGCTGTTGCGCCGTTTGGGTCTGTTGGGTCGGGGGCTTCGGCTTGACGACCGGGACAGACAACATTTTTCCCGCCCCGGGGACATAGAGCCGGGTCCCGACTTTAAGTTGAGTCGGATCTTTCACATTATTGATGCGCGCAAGCTCCGCCTCATCAATACCGTAGGTTTTACTGATTCGATAGAGAGTCTGACCTGGCCTCACCGTATGGTAAACCCCACCGGAACAGCCCCAGAGCAACAGACAGAAAAACAGGAGCATGTGCAAACGGAAAAACTTCAGCGCGGCAACATTTTTCAAGTTGTTCGGCAGTGAAATTCTACACATACGTCCAGTCCGAAGAAAGAATTCAAGAGAGCATTCTTAGCAGAATGATGACGATGATAATAGCAGCGAGAAGTAAAAATGAGAACAGGTTGAAATATTTTTCAATCAACGCCCGTGCCGCCTCTCCAAAATAATAGAACATGGCCGCGACGAGAAAGAATCTCAGGCTGCGGCCAATAAAGGAGGCGACGATAAAAATAGGGAAATTCAGCTGAAAAACCCCTGCAGTGATCGTGAAAATCTTATAGGGGATCGGGGTAAAACCAGCAGCGAAGATTGTCCAGAAACCATAGGTCCTGAACAATTCGCCGACCTGGGCGAAACCGGCCTCAGTCATTCCTGGAATATATTGAAAAAAATAAGGTTCAAGTACATCCCAGAGGCCCCAGCCGATGGAATACCCCAGAATCCCTCCAGCGACCGAGCCAAAAGAGGCGATTGCGGCAAACACGTAAGAACGTCTCGGCGCAGACAGGGCAAGAGCCATGAGCAGCACATCGGGAGGGACAGGAAAGAAGCTTGCTTCGGCAAAGGCGAGAACAAAGAGTGAAGGGACGGCATATGCGGTTTTCGCCCAGGACAGAACCCAGTCGTAAAGAGAGCGAAATAATTTCATATAGCCTGCAACCGTTTCTTTGCTGTGTGATGCGTGCGGTTAAGATATCAGGCTGACGATTCAGTCCAACCCTGTTCGCCGATGAGAGGGACAAAGCGACAGCCCATTAATTGTTCGCGATCGAAACGGCCATCAGAACGCTTGGTCAGTCTGATCAGAACCTGCTCATCACGGCTACCAACCGGAAGAACCAATCGCCCCCCGACTTCCAACTGTTCGAGGTAATGAAACGGGATATCGGGAGAACCCGCCGCGACCAGAATCGCATCAAAAGGAGCCTGATCACGCCAACCCAGGGTTCCATCACCCGCTTTGATATTGATATTGCTCAAACCCAGACGGTCGAAAATTTTACGCGCCCGCCCGATAAATACCGAGATACGCTCTATCGAATATATGCGTTTTGC
>PKUG01000060.1 GCA_002869665.1 Desulfuromonas sp.
ACCATCGGTTATTTCCTCTCCGAACGGCGCAATGATTTACAGTCGGTGTCCGGCGGCAAGGAGCTGTCCGCCTATTTTGTCAGCCGTGACCTCGGGATGTCCGAGCAGTACGGGTTAAAGGTCGGTATTTTTGTCGTCGATCGCCTGCTCAAGCAGATGGTTGCCGAAAAAACCATCAATGACGCGGTGATTTACGAACGTATTTTCTTCATTGACGATCAGGGCGTCCTGCTGGCCGACAGTGAACACAAAAAGAAAGGAAATTCAGCGATCGGCATGCCGGAACCTTTTCTCCTGCGTTCCGAATTCACCCCTGTTCACCTCGTCGGCAACGAGGGAGACACCCGCATCCTGATGGTCTCGCCCTATTATTTCAAGGGGCGCTATCGTGGCCAATTGGTCGCTGTCCTGAGTACGGCCTGCCTGCTTGAACAGGTGGTTACACTGCCGGGTGAATCTTCGGTGTACGATATCCACATTCTGTCCGATGATGGGCGCACCGTGGCCCGGCATGACTATGGTCGGCACCCCATGCGCTATCGTTTGCCAGATAATCTGGAGCTCGGCAGCGGCCGGTTCCTCTTCTTCAGGACGGCAGGGGAAGGGGGGCAGGCGACCGATATGGCGGCCCTCAAACTACCGGTGAAAAGTTATCCCCTGTCGGTTGTTCTTTATCTCAAAAGCGATGTGATGTTCGGCTACATCGATCCCTGGCGGGAGCTGTTGGCGACCGGCTTTCTGGCCCTGGTCGTTATGGGGATCTTCGCAATCCTTGCCCGCGTCAATACCCAGAATCTCGTATTGCGGACCCGGATCGATGAATCGACGCGCCAGCACGGTCAGCTGTCGGACAAGAATATTCAACTTGAGCAGGAGATCGACCTGCGCAAGCAGGTGGAACTGCAGTTGCGCGACAAGCAGCGCCAGGTCGAAGAGCGAACCCTGGAGCTGCAGAGCTCAATGCAGCGCGCCTATGCTCTCGCCTATTATGACACCCTGACCGGTTTGCCGAACCGGAAGTTGCTGATGGATCGACTCCATCAGGCGATGGCCACGGCGCGCCGCAGTGATCACAGTATCGGTCTGTTCTTTCTCGACCTGGATCGTTTTAAAAATATCAACGATACGCTCGGCCATCCGACCGGGGATGCTCTGCTCAAGCTGGTTGCAGATCGGCTGAACTTGTGTGTTCGGGATGAAGACACTGTTGCCCGCTTTGGCGGCGACGAGTTTATCGTTTTATTGCCAGTGTTGCATCAGGCACGCGACGCCGTCCGGGTTGCCAACAAGATTCTGAGTTCGATGGCTGCTCGTTTCGGTATCGATGAGAATGATGTGTTCACGTCAACCAGTATCGGTATCGCCGTTTTTCCAGATGACGGTGCTGATGCGGAAACCCTGCTCAAGCATGCCGACCTGGCAATGTATGCGGCCAAGGAGAGCGGCCGGAATACCTACAAGTTTTTCTCCAACGAAATGAATCGTGCCGCCATGGAACGGCGCGACATGGAGACTCGGTTACGGGAAGCTCTGCCGCGGGAGGAGCTTTTTCTCGTGTTTCAGCCGCAGTATAATTTGCCGACGGGGGATGTGGTCGGTATCGAGGCCCTGCTGCGCTGGCGTCACGAGGAAAAGGGGGTCCTGACTCCCGGTGCGTTTCTGCAACTGGCCGAAGAGAGTGCGCTGATCCTGCCGATCGGTGAGTGGGTATTGCGGACCGCCTGCACCCAGGCGCGGGAATGGATCGACACTCTGGGGACGCATATCCGCATGGCCGTAAATATCTCCGCCCGCCAGTTTCACCAGTCGAACCTGCTCGATATCATCGGCAAGGTGCTGATCGAGACCGAGTTGCCGCCGGAATGTCTGGATCTCGAACTGACGGAACAGGTGATCATGGAGAACGCCGAAGAGAATATTCGTACTATCTATCAGTTAAAGGCAATGGGGGTGGCGATTACCATCGATGATTTCGGTACCGGCTATTCATCACTCGGCTATCTCAAAGATCTACCCGTCGACCGGGTCAAGATCGATCGTCGCTTCATCAGCGAGATCCAGCCCGAGTCGAATGATGTCCCCATTGTCGAGGCGGTATTGGCGATGGCGGCGCGCTTCGATCTGGCAGTGCTGGCCGAAGGGGTGGAGACCGAAACCCAACTCGATTTTCTCAAGTGGCTGGGGTGCAAAGAGGCCCAGGGCTTTTACCTCTGTCCGCCGCTTGAAGCGGCCCAGCTCAGCGAGGTTATTCGCCCCGCGAGTTCCTGAGGGATTCTCGGGATCAGTCGGTGTTGTCTTCCTTTTCTGCGCGGTAACAAATACAGGCTTGACCACTCAGAGCATGGGAAAATTCCCTTGGAGCGATATTTCTCTGGGCTTGTTACGGTCTTCTGTGGGCAATTTTCCGCTTTTGTAGCCATCCCCTTCTGTCGTGTTGTCGCCCGATATCTTTCATCGCCTTTCCCGCTGTTTCAGGTGCTGGTTCTTGTGCCCCGATTTTATTACGTATACGCCGATCCCACTGATTCTTTAGTGTTTTTTTGCCAGTGGAAAATGTTTTCCAGGGACTGCAGGCGAAGAATCTTTAGCGACCTCGACTACCGTTAATGGTAGATCTGTGCTAAGATGTCGCAGATAAAAAAGGCCGAACACCTACATTCTCCAAGCAGGACACCATGGGACAGAACGGTAATCAGAACGGCAACAACAGCAAGGTGCAGGTCAAAACCGTTGAAAAGGTGAGCATGCCTTCTCTTTTCAAGGTTTTGATGCACAACGACGATTACACGACGATGGAATTCGTGGTCGAGGTCCTGCAGGATATCTTCGGCAAGTCACACACCGAGGCAGAAAAGATTATGTTGACGATTCACTTCCAGGGGGTTGGCCATTGCGGTACCTTCCCCTATTCAATTGCGGAAACCAAGGCGGAACAGACGCGCATGAAAGCGCGCAAGGCCGGCTTCCCCCTGCGTTGTTCTCTTGAGGAGGCGTAAGCAATGGCTGAAATGTTCAATCAGGATGTCCAGATCGCCTTTACCTTGGCCGTGCGTGAAGCACAACGGCGGCGTCACGAATATCTGACCACCGAGCATGTGCTCTACGCGCTGCTCTTCGAGAATGTCGGCCAGCAGATCCTGACCGCTTGCGGCGGCGACGTTCAGCAACTCAAGGACCAGTTGGAGGTCTTTTTCGACAAGCACCTGGAGCATCTCCCGGAGGATGCACCGACGGAAGATGTGCCGCGCCAGACTCTGGCCCTGCAGCGTTTGTTGCAAAGGACGATTCTCCACATGCAGTCGGCCCAGCAAAACGAGGTCGGTGTTGGTGATATTCTGGCGGCGATCCTCGAGGAAGAAAATTCCCACGCCTGTTTCTTCCTGCAGAAGCAGGGG